>NZ_JAABLX010000055.1:0-538649 GCF_009915245.1 Proteus sp. G2669
ATATAAATTTATTCGTTTAAACAGAAACCGCTTTTACTCTTAATGCTAGAAGAATACACTGTGTGTCTTTGTGGTTTTTTTAGAATTAAACTCTAATTAATTGGTGTTATTGAAAAGATAAGTTTATTAAATTGTCATTTTAGTCAACTTGGTGATATAAAGTAGTTTCCCATGTTTATCAGACAATATACCTATGAATATAGCAGAACTTCTTGAGCAAATAGCAGAGAAAGGATGGTGTGTATGGGATGATTTCCTCACACCAGAAGCTGTTCAACAACTACGCACTTGTTTTGGTGACAATGCACAACAAGCTCGTATTGGTCGTCATGAAAATCGTCAAGCAGAAACAACAATACGTAGCGATAAAATAAGTTGGCTAGAGCCAAAAATGGGTGAACCAGTACAACATTATTTAATGCAAATGGAGTCTATTCAACGTGCTGTTAATCGAGAGTTTTATTTAGGACTATTTGAATACGAAGCACATTTTGCGTGTTATGAGAAAGGAGCATTTTATAAAAAACATCTGGATGCTTTTAAAGAAAATGTAACTCGGCGTTTAACCACAGTGTTATATCTTAATGAGGATTGGACAACCGAAGATGGTGGCGAATTAGTTATCTATGATTTAAAGGATAACGAACTTGCGACAATCACACCAAAAGGAGGGCGTTTAGTTGTTTTCCTTTCAGAACAATTCCCTCATGAAGTGCTCCCTACTAATAAAGAGCGAGTGAGTATTGCTGGGTGGTTTCGAGTCAATGGTGTAAGAGATAATTTTCTTGATATTGCAAGTTAACTAATGCAACAAAAATGCTGTTGTCATAAAAGAGTTTTAAAATCGTTATAATAAAACTGTTTTAAAAGATAAGTAGCATGGGATTAGGCGCGTTTCTTATATTAAGCAAAAGCTTAATTATTAAGAGCGCGCTTTTTCTGTTTTAAAAGCTCCCTTTGGTTAAATTAATACTTATAATCATAAAAAAGAAAAAAGTTGATTTTCTTGTCGTTAAACGCACAATAACGCGAAACCTTTTAGGATAAAAAATACAATGAATGAATTCTCAATAGTTTGCCGACTTTTAGGCACATTATTTCAACGTGACCCAAATGATCCTATTTTAGCGCCAATTATTAAAATGGTTGGTGAAGGAAAATTGAGCCAGTTATGGCCATTGGAGCAAGACGAGTTATTTAATACATTAAAAAATAGTGTCAAAGATTTGGCTATTGTTGAAGCTGATTACCAATCTCTTTTTGGTGGAGAGGCGCCTGCTGTATCTATTTATGCTCATGATTACGAAGAGATCAAAGAAGACGATGTTCGTCAATTCTTAATTGCAAGAGGTATGCCAGTTACTGAGAATGCAACAGACAGTTTTGGCGCTTTATTACTTGCTGCTTCATGGCTGGAAGATAATTCAGCAGAAGATGAAGTATTAGCTCAAATACAGTTATTTGATGAATACTTATTACCTTGGGCTGGGGCATTTCTTGGTAAAGTAGAAGCTCACGCAACAAGTGGTTTTTATCGTACATTAGCTGCAATTGCGCGTGGTGCGTTATCGGCATTACGTGAAGAGCTTTCTGATGATGAAAAGGGTGAAGATACTGAAGCAGAGTAATATCTTATTTTCTTTGCAAAAGTATTTTACTATTCATAAAAAAGGCAAACCATTAGGTTTGCCTTTCTCATTAATGTCGATAAATATTTTTAATCAACTCACGTAACTATTAGAGTTGGATCACGAATTTACCCGGTTTAACTTCAATGCCTTTTGCCAGTTTAAATGCCGCGGCTTCAGCGCTATTTTTCTCAGGATTGAGGATATAAACAGGATGATTATCAAAATACGTTGCAATGGTGGCATCTAAATAAGGTTTTAATGCGACAACGACAGCATCCATTTTTTCTGGCGATACTTTATAGTTATCAATAGTCATGGACTTTATGTATATCGCACCTTGATCGGCTTGATAAGAAGGTTGACCTGATAATGTAAGATCAACTTTGGCACTTGTTTTACCAAAAAATGAATTAATTTTTAGATCGGCAGTACCTGAAAGGTTAATTTTACCCGGCTCTGTACGACCAATTTGGATTGAAAGATTACTTAACTTGATATCAGCGGATACAACTTCATCTTCACCAATATGTTTTTGAAGATTTGTTTTCCGGCTAATATAGTCATTAATCAAATTTTCACTTACATCAAATTGCTTGAGCTGATCACAACCCACCACAAAGCTTGTTAGTAATAATATGGTTGTTAGAAAAATAGCTTTCATAAACACTCCTTGATCATTGATAACTAAAAGTTTACCTGATATCTAAGGAGTAAGCATGGCTGTTTCTATTTTTTTACGATTAAATTGGCGATGTAGTGCGTAAAGCGTTATTAATCCTACCGTACCTAATAAGAACCAAGGTAATTCAGGCATATCAAATTGGTTACCTAAATCGTACATCCATCCACCACCGGTATATCCGATTGCGCCACCAAAGGCCAAGCCTAAGCGACTAAATCCCATATAACTGCCACGAGCGCGAGGATCAGCCAGGGAGGCACTTAATGTTTCGCGCGCAGGCTCTGCAGTGATCGTGCCGAGATAAAATAAACCAATAATTAAGAAGATGCCTTGTAATGAATGGATCATTCCAACAGGAAACATGCTGATGCTCATTAAAAATAAGCCTGCCATTAAACGCTGTTCCAATTTGAAACGTTTTTCACTCCAGCGCGCAATAGGATAGAGCAAGGTTAAAGAGAGTAATGCTTCAATGGCATACATCCATTTTACTGCTGTGGGAGTACCAGCGATATCGTTAACGATAATAGGGAACATCAACATGACTTGAACAGACAATACAAAATAGCCTGTTAACGTTAAGACATAACTGACAAAACGTTTATCCAGTAATACACGATTTAGCCCTTCTTTAATCGGTGTTCTGGTAGTAGATATGCGGTAAGCAGGTAATAACCAAGCATTAAATAAAGCAGCAATAACAAAAACACCAGCACCAACCCAGCATACTAAATGAAAATCATATAATAATAACCAGCTACCAATCAGCGCCCCAATAACTGCTCCTGCACTATCTTGCATTAATAATAGAGAATAAAAACGACCACGTTCATAAGGACGGGTTAATTTAATAACTAGGGCTGTGCGAGGTGGATCAAATAACGTTCCCCCTAATGCAGATAAAATGCAAGATAACCAAAGTATCCACGGTTGGTCTGCCATTGCCATTAAAGCAAAACCTAAAGCACGTAATAACATTCCAGTTATTATCATTGGTTTTGCACCAAAGCGGTCTGCGATGGCGCCACCAAAAATACCTAGGCCTTGCTGGACTAATTGTCTAAGCCCTAATGCAAAACCGACAATAACACCAGCCCAACCCAATTGTTCGACGAAACGAATAGAAATCAGAGGAAAAACGACGAAAAAACCTAAGACAACTAACATATTGTCAATTAGGAGGAAGTATTTACCCAAGGTACGGGCTTGTGTTACCAGTGCCATTACTCACCATCAATAAGCAAATAATTTAAATAAAATAAGGGGGGAATGAAATAATTTATTTCTTCGACTATTCTGTCTCTAAATGTGCATAATTCCTAGTAAATTAAAGATGATATTTTTTTATTAAGGTTAGTGGCAGAATAAGAAGAGTTACTTCAGAATTAGGCTTATTTATATCAAAGGATAATGGGATCGCAATGTTTGGTTATCGTGGTGGAGTTCCTAAAATTCGTTTCGAAACGACAAGAATGATAATTCGTTTAGCTTATGAACGAGATGCGGAAAAATTGGCTGATTATTATACATTAAATCGTCGTTTTTTAATTCCATGGGAACCCTTAAGAGATAAAACACATTATTTGCCTTCCGGTTGGGAACATCGTTTGCAATATATGAACGAATTACATCGACAAGAAAGTGCATTTCATTTTTTGTTGTTAACACCAACTGAAGATGAAATTATTGGTGTGGCTAATTACAGTAATGTGATGCGTGGTGCCTTTAATGCCTGTTTTTTAGGTTATTCCGTAGGTGAGAAATGGCAAGGTAAAGGTTATATGTCTGAGGCATTAACTGAAACGTTGCGTTATATGCAACGCCAGCAAGGTATGCATCGTATTATGGCGAATTATATGCCTCATAATTTACGTAGTGGTAATTTATTGGCGAAGCATGGTTTTGAACGAGAAGGCTATGCAAAAAATTATCTACAAATAAACCAAGAATGGCGTGATCATGTATTAACCGCATTAACAACAAGAACTTACTGCAAAAGATAAATAGCTCATGTTGTTAAGGATAAAGCACTGTTTATAATTATAGTGATATCTTTTTTTCAGTGCTTTTAATCCATATATTGATGCTAATAGTGATATCGAATTTGCCTTTAGTTGATTTTTTTCAACATATAATACCAATGTTGAATATGAAAAATAGATTGTGTTAGGCGCGATGATTCTTTTCTCTCAATATAAAACCCATCTTTTTGATATAAATAAAGAGCACCTTTATGATGAGTATCCACATAAAGTGATAAATATACTTTTTTCAGAATATCTTTACTGTATTGCGATATCCATTGAAGTATTGCATAAGCGATACCATGACCTTGATAAGTGGGTAAAACAGCAATATGAGCTAAATAAACTTCATTTTCTTTTGGCGTATAATCAAATAATGAAAAGAAAATTTTTTGCTTAATATAATGAGTAATGCCATAGCGCCAATAATTAGAGAAAGGTGTTTTAGCAAAAGAATTTGATATAAGTTGAGCTTCTTTTGTGACTAAACAAAATGTTGCAATTATCTTTTCATTCTCGGTGACAACAAATTGTTGGTTATTCTTTTTACACGCTAGTGTATTCCAAATGGCTTCTAATTGCTGACTCTGTTTAGGGTGAGCACTATCAATATTAAAAGCATTCAATTTAAAACGAAAGGCTTGTGCAAACAATTGAATAATTTCAGGAATATCTGAAGGCTCTGCAACACGAAGCTGATAGTGTCCATTAAGTAATTGCATGATATCGTTACTCTGCAATAATAGGGTTAATTTTTAGACTGTTTGGTCTACTTTATTCTAGACTAATCAGTCTGATTTATTTTGTCTAGAGATTTTAGGTTATGAACAAGACAGCGACTGAAAAACAAAAAGCAAAAATGAAGCACATCATTGATGCTGCAATGCGTTGCTTTGCCGTAAAAGGCTTTCATTCCACATCAACAGCAGAAATTTGTCATGAAGCAGGGATGAGTCCCGGAAATGTATTTCATTATTTTCCCAATAAAAATGCGATTATTGAAGCGATTGCATTAGAAGATGCACAGCTTTTTGATGAGATTTTTTGTCGTTATGAAGCGCAAGAAGAGAGTATTCAGGCAGTTATTGGTTTAATGACAGAGATTATAGCGCTTTATAATCATCCAGAGTACGCGCGCATTAGTATTGAAATTTTTGCTGAAGCTTCACGTAATGCGAGTATTCACGAAATTTTCATTGAAAATGAAAGAAACAATAAGCAACGTTTGATTGCCATGTTAGAAAACGGTATTAAAAAAGGGCAAATTGATCCGCTATTAGAGCCAGAAAAAATGGCTACTTGGTTATTTGTGATTGCAGATGGTTCTATGGGGAGAAATATTATCGATCCTGAGTTTAGTGAAAATGATAGCCAAACGATGTTGGAATTAATGTTGAGAAAAATATTAGCTAGAC
Source organism: Proteus sp. G2669 (assembly GCF_009915245.1). NCBI lineage: Bacteria > Pseudomonadati > Pseudomonadota > Gammaproteobacteria > Enterobacterales > Morganellaceae > Proteus > Proteus sp. G2669. Next base: position 5,753 of record NZ_JAABLX010000055.1, read on the forward strand.
CATAAATTATAGGTGTTTTTCTCTTATTGGAATTAGTTAAAAGTAAGTTGAAACTGCTTATTTTTAGCCAATTGATGATTGATTTTTCGATGTTAGAGACGGAGTATAGTCCCTTTCTTTTTATTCCATTCAACAAAAATTAGAATGACTTTATGAATTTACTTAAATCACTGGCCGCAGTGAGTTCTATGACTATGTTTTCACGGGTTTTAGGATTCATTCGTGATGCAATCATTGCGCGTATTTTTGGCGCCGGTATGGCAACAGATGCTTTTTTTGTTGCATTTAAATTACCGAATTTACTTCGTCGTATTTTTGCAGAAGGGGCATTTTCTCAAGCCTTTGTGCCAATATTAGCTGAATATAAAAGTCAGCAAGGTGATGAAGCAACACGTACTTTTATTGCTTATGTTTCAGGTATGCTAACACTGATCCTTGCCGTTGTTACGGTGATTGGTATTATCGCTGCACCATGGGTTATTTATGTCACAGCGCCAGGTTTTAGTAGCTCGCCAGATAAGTTTCAACTTACGACCGATTTATTACGAATAACCTTTCCTTATATTTTCCTTATTTCTTTGGCTTCATTAACGGGCTCTATTTTAAATACATGGAACCGTTTTTCCGTACCTGCTTTTGCACCGACATTACTCAATGTCAGTATGATATTTTTTGCTTTGGTAGTCGCACCTTATTGTAATCCACCAATTATGGCATTGGCATGGGCGGTTGTTGCTGGCGGAATATTACAACTTGGTTACCAATTACCACATTTGAAAAAAATCGGTATGCTTGTACTACCTAGAGTCTCATTTAAAAACAGTGCTGTTTGGCGTGTTTTAAAATTAATGGGGCCTGCTATTTTAGGTGTTTCGGTTAGCCAAATATCTTTAATTATCAATACAATTTTTGCTTCTTTCTTAGTGTCAGGGTCGGTTTCTTGGATGTATTATGCTGATCGTCTTATGGAGCTACCGACTGGGGTGTTAGGGGTTGCATTAGGCACTATTTTATTACCTTCATTATCGAAGAGTTTTGCTAGTGGTAATACTGAAGAATATAGAAAGCTAATGGATTGGGGATTAAGGCTGTGCTTTTTATTGGCACTACCTTGTACGATTGGTTTAGCTGTATTATCAGGGCCGTTAACAGCATCTTTATTCCAGTATGGTAATTTTAATGCTCATGATGCGTTAATGACACAACAAGCGTTAATCGCTTACTGTGTTGGGCTGATGGGACTTATTATCATAAAAATCTTAGCGCCTGGATTCTATTCTCGTCAGGATATTAAAACACCTGTAAAAATTGCTATCGCAACATTAATACTGACACAATTAATGAATCTCGCATTTGTTGGTAGTTTAAAGCACGTTGGTCTTGCGCTTTCTATTGGTATTGCAGCTTGTTTTAATGCCTCTATGTTATTTTGGCAAATTCGTAAAAAAGATATTTATCAACCTTTGGCGGGTTGGCCAGTCTTTTTGTTAAAACTAACAATTGCGTTGGTGGTAATGGGGGCTGTTTTAGTTGGAATGTTATGGATCATGCCAAGCTGGGATATCGGAAGTATGCTTATGCGTATTTTACGTCTATTACTCGTCGTTGTAGTTGGGGCTGGCAGTTATTTTGTTGCTTTGTATGTATTAGGTTTTAGGCCTCGTCATTTTTCATTACGCGCTTTATAGTTCATAAAATATGCTCCCCGCTTTTTGTATAAAAGCGGGGAGGTTTAAATTAACAATTTTTTTATCATTACTATTCCTCTCATTTAGATCCTTTCTCTATTTCTAGACTATTTATAATGCAACATTGATCACACTTTTGGCATTTAGTTAGATTAGCTCTATGCTGTTCAAAAAGAAAAATAGAATAAAAAAATACAGAAATTTTTTTTCTTCATTATTTTTTTATTAAATTTTTTTTCCAATTTCTGAATGATTTATACAGTTTTTCGGCATTGGAATGTGTTTTTTAAGTGAAATGCATAAATTAATTTAATCATTATTCATACCGAATATCTTTAGACAATTTGTTTACTTGTATAGCTATTCTACATAAAGTAAAAAAATAGACGCTATATTCTAAGCACTTACGGTTTGACGAATTATCTTTTTTTAGATAAACTCTCTGGTGTTGTTTAGGTTTAAAAAATGACACATCTGTTAAATATTTCTTACTTAATGATGAGATATTGCAAATATTTCAAAATATTGCAGTATATTTTAAAATATTTAATTTTTTTGATTTAAGACATATTATTATTTCTTTATTCAGGTAGATTAACCGTGACTGTAAAGTTATTTGCTTGTTATCGTTCAGTACTACTGAAAGTGATCATATCTATTTTGTCTGCGCTTCAAATAGGTAATACGATTGCTAGGGATAAGCAGTAAACAATAAGTCGTGTGAATAATGAAATTAATGCTAAATCTATTATTAATAGATAATTAGATTACTGGTAATTCGGTATGGTACACTAATTGTTGCTTTCATTTGTCCGCCATTGTTTTCTGTTTTTCCCTCTCTTTTCAAAACCTTCGCAATAGTTCTTATTTTTTTCCTTAATAGCTCAATAACTCAAATATTTCTCCATTTGTTCGCTATACTCAAGGCAGTTATAAACGATTAGATATTTCTAGTTTAAAGACTACTAAATAATCAATTAGACGGTTTTTAGTAAAAATAAAAATAAAAGAGTGTCAAGGAGCTACTATGAAAAAAGCAATTATCATTTCTGTATCATTAGCTACGTTATTTCTTGCTGGTTGTACTGCTGATGGAAAAATCAATACCTCAAAATTAACGCCAGTTAACTGTGTGGGTGTATTTGACAAAACAAATGAGCAACTGTCATTTACGGCTAAAGACGTCAACGATCGCCTTTATAGCCCAAGCAAGCCAATAGATAGTGTTGATGGTTGGATTGAGGTAAAAGATATCAGAGGGCTATTGTGTCAGGATGTTATAACTGCTAATGAAGATTAATGATTAAGTAGCATTGGAAGTGAGATTGAGTAATCGTTTGAAGTGTTTTTTAGCTATATCGAATTAAGAATTAATGTATAAAAAAACCGATGGTCAAATGCCATCGGTTTTTTGTTTCTGTAATTTGTGCGCTTAAGCTAATTACATTCTATCAACCGTTTCGATCCCTAAAGTATCTAAACCTTGTTTTAAGGTTCTTGCGGTCAAGCGCGCCAGTTTTAGACGGCTTTGGCGAGTGTTTTCATCTTCAGCAGATAAGATAGGGCAGTTTTCATAAAAACCAGAGAAGGTTTGTGCCAAATCGTAGAGATAAGCACACATCACATGAGGTGTTCCTTCACGAGCAACTTGCATGATGGTCTCATCAAATTGCACTAAACGTAATGCAAGTTGTTTTTCATGAGACTGTGCTAATGTGATCGGCTGAGTTAATGTGTTTTCATCAATTTCAGCACGTTTAAAAATTGAAGCAACACGAGTATAAGCATATTGCATATAAGGTGCGGTATTACCTTCAAAGCTTAACATCAGATCCCAATCAAAGATGTAATCCGTTGTACGGTTTTTAGATAAGTCAGCGTATTTCACAGCACCAATACCAACAACGCGAGCAACATTATTTAATTCATCTTTATCCATATCTGGATTTTTTTCAGCAATTAATGTGCGCGCTCTTTCTTGTGCTTCATCGAGTAAATCCGTTAAACGGATAGTACCACCAGAACGTGTTTTAAATGGACGACCGTCTTTACCTAACATCATGCCGAACATATGGTGTTCAAGTAACATTGAATCAGGGATATAACCTGCTTTACGGACAATTGTCCATGCTTGCATTAAATGCTGATGTTGGCGAGAGTCGATATAATAGAGAACACGATCAGCATGTAGATTATCGTGACGATATTTAGCACAAGCAATATCGGTTGTTGTATAAAGGTAGCCACCGTCTTTTTTCTGAACGATAACACCCATAGGTTCGCCTTCCTTGTTTTTATATTCATCAAGGAAAACAACGGTTGCACCTTCACTTTCTACAGCAAGGCCTTTTGCTTTTAAGTCAGCAACAATACCAGGTAACATTGGGTTATAGAGACTTTCACCCATAATGTCATCTTCAGTTAATGTGACGTTAAGGCGCTGATAAGTCACTTGGTTTTGTTGCATCGTGATATCAACAAGTTTGCGCCACATTGTACGGCAATACTCATCACCGCCTTGTAATTTTACAACGTAATTACGCGCACGCTCTGCAAAGACTTCATCTTCGTCATAGCATTTTTTTGCTTCACGATAGAACTCTTCGAGATCAGATAACGCCATATCTGCGGCATTTTCGTTTTGTTTTTTTTCTAAATACGCAATTAACATACCAAATTGCGTACCCCAATCACCAAGGTGATTAGCACGAATAACGTTATGACCTAAGAAAGATAATGTACGCGCACTTGCATCGCCAATAATCGTAGAGCGTAAGTGGCCGACATGCATTTGTTTTGCAACGTTGGGAGAAGAATAATCAATAACAATAGTTTGAGGTGTAACAGATGTTACATTCAGATGTTCATCGACTAATGCGTCTTCTGCTTGCTTTGCAACCCATTGTGGCGATAAGAAGATATTGATAAAACCAGGGCCCGCGATTTCAACTTTATCTGCAATACCTGTAATATCAAGCTGTTCCAGAATTTTCTCTGCGAGTTGTCGGGGTGGGATCCCCATTTTTTTTGCTGCTCCCATGACACCATTTGCCTGATAGTCACCAAATTGCACTTTGGCTGACTGACGGACAAGTGGTTCGCTATCAGCGGGTGCGCCAGCAGCACACATTGCCACACTGATTTTTTCTGAAAGAAAAGCCTGAATATTCACCGGGTTACCTTAAATTATTGAGAAAATAAAACCTGACGACAAAAGCCTGACAGGTTTATTATAAAGAATTAGGATTAACCTTGAATTTATAACATATTCCGGCTAGAACATGCTACCATCTGCGCCTTATCTTTAAGGTTTTTTCTCTGTTTTTTCATTAAGGTTACTCAAAATGGCGTTATTTTCTTCAATCACTCAATTAAATGATTTAACTCACGAGCTTCCACAGTTTGAAGAAAAAATGATACAGCTTGCCAATCAGTTAGGTTTGAATTTTTCACTTTATCTTATTGATCATATTTCGTTACGTTGTCACGACTTAATATTGGCTGAACAATGGAGAAAAGGTCTTAGTCAATGTGGAAAGTGTATTTCTGATAATATTATTAACGGACGTCCAATTTATCTTTTTCAATTAGACACACCATTAACGGTTTTAAATCAAGCGGTTTCCATTGTTGAATTACCATTTCCCACCCATAAAAAATATGAGTACCAAGGTTGGGAACATATTGAGCAAGTGATCTCTGTTGAACCTTCTGATTTAGTCAATAATGTTATGGCATTTTTACCATCTCCTTTACCAGAGAGTATTAGCTTAAAAATCAGTGAACCTAAAGGTGAAAAAGAACGCTTGCCCAATCCCACAGTGGCTATTTCTAATGGTAAAGTGACTGTGAAGTATCATCCTTATTCGTTACTTGAAATCGTAGAAAGTGAGTGTTGAACGACACTTTCAGAAAATAGTTTGCTTGTGTCAGCACAAAATTCTGATAGTGGAATTGAATGAATAACGATATTCGACAACTATTGTTAGTAATCGCTGAGAAATGATATTTATTTTCTGATTACTTTCTGTATTAAGGATAAAGAGGGATGATATGGCTACGTTGGAGATTTGTTGTTTTGGCGCAGAATGCGCGCTGGTGGCAGAACGAGCAGGTGCGGATAGAATTGAACTATGCACCAGTCCATCAGAAGGTGGCATTACGCCAAGCTTTGGAATGCTAAGACAAGTCAGAGATCTGGTTCGTATTCCCGTTCATCCTATTATTCGCCCTCGAGGGGGGGATTTTTGTTACACACAAGCCGATTTTTCAGCAATGAAAAATGATATTAGCCTTATTCGTGATATGGGCTTCCCTGGTGCAGTTGTTGGTTTATTAAATGAAGAAGGACATATTGATTTGCCTAAAATGGAAATTCTAATGGAACTTGCGGGTCCTTTAGCTATTACTTTCCATCGTGCTTTTGATATGTGTATTAATCCATTATTAGGGTTAGAACAACTGACTCAATTAGGTATTTCTCGTATTTTAACATCAGGCCAGCAAGCGAATGCAGAATTAGGTTTACCTTTATTACGAACATTAAATGAAAAAACACAAGGTCCCGTTATTATGGCGGGAGCTGGTGTAAGACTAAGTAATATCCAAAAATTCTTAGATGCAGGTTTAAAAGAAATACATAGCTCTGCAGGTAAAGTTGCACCCTCAACCATGATTTATCGTAAAGCCGGTGTCACAATGAGCTCAGACAGTGAAGTTGATGAGTTTACCCATTATTGTGTGGATGAAGACACGGTTGAAGCAATGAAAGATATTATGAGTATTCATGCACCATTAGCATCTTAATTAGCACAAATTAACGATTTTAGAACTGCGCCTTTATGGCGCAGTTTTTTTATATAACCTCGCCTAATAATAATGTATGTGTAATACCACAGCGTTCCACAAAAGCTTCATCATGCGAAACCAGTAATAATGTACCTTGATATTCAACGAGTAAATTTTCCAATAATTGTTTAGATCCAATATCAAGGTGATTATCTGGTTCATCAAGCAATAATACCGCAGGGGGAATTGGACTCTGGGTTAAAGCCAATAACGTTGCTTTTAATTGTTCGCCACCACTTAGTTTTTCTAGAGGGAGTAATGAGTTATCGCCTCTGATCCTTAACATACCCAGCCGTGTTCGCCATTGCTCGATAGAAATAGCGGGTTGATATTGGTGTAGTGCTTGTGCAACAGGTAATGTTTTATCAAGTAGTGCAAGATGTTGATCAAGATAACAAAAGTTTTTATTAAGACGAAACTCACCAGAGCGTGGGCTAAATTGTTGGATCAGACATTTCAATAATGTCGATTTTCCACACCCATTTTTACCTTTAATATGCCAATGCTCATTACCGTAGGCTGAGAATGAAATAGGGCGCTGATAACCATACGGAAGCTGAAGATTATCTACAAATACATTTAAACGATGCCCATCGCTTTGATAATTCAAGATCATTTTCTGCTGATGAATATGCACTTTTTCTTCATCGACACCTTGTTTTTGAGATTGCATATCTTCTATTACACGCTGATGCCGTTTTGCTACGGCTGATTGGCGTTGTTCTGCTCTATTTTTTTGCATATCCAATAAAAGTAAGCACTGGGAGCCACTTTGCCTAATTGATTCGCCTTGTCGTTTTCGTTGTGCGGCTTTTTGTAATGTCGCTTGTTGCTGGCGTTTCTCATTTTTAATTTGGCTGTTTAGTCGATCACTTGCGGCTTCCAACGAGGCTATTTCTGCACTTTTTTGTGTTTCATATAAAGCATAATTTCCACCATATTCAGATAAACCTTTCTCACTTAATTCAAGAATAGTGTCCGCATATGAGAGCAAGTTTCGATTATGACTAACAATAAGAGAGCCTGCTTTGTGCTGAGCTAACTGTTTTATTAGCCATTGTTGTCCTTGATAATCAAGATGGTTATCTGGCTCATCTAAGAGTAGAAAACTCTGCTCGCATAAAAAAGCGCGGCAAAGTGCTAAACGTGTTTGTTCTCCACCACTTAAATGCGTAATAGGAGTCTCTAATGCGACAGGGAGTTGTGCTGAATCTAATAAATTCTGCCACGTAACAGGAAGTTGCCATTTGCCATCAAGCAACTCAATATCTTCTAATGTAGCAATACCGGCATCAACACGTTGGAATGCTTGATAAATTTCATGAATATCTAACGCTTGGGCAAGTGTATTACCTTGTAATCGTGTTAATTGATCAACGTGAACAAAAGGCATATTCCAATTAACTTGCCCAGATGAAGGTGTTATTTTTTGTGCTAATAATCTTAGTAGTATAGATTTCCCTTTACCGTTATTGCCGATTAATGCATTGTGCTGACAAGCCAATGAGCGAGTTAATGGTGGAAAAAGACGTTTTTGATTAAACTCGATTGTAAGTTGTGAGAAGTGACAGGCTATTGTCATAGTAATACCTCCTAAGCGAAATAGGTGGCAGACAGCCGAGATCTTTTTCTAGATGCGACGAAATAAATTATTGTCTGCCAGTAACAGAAAATGAATACCCCAAAAGGTATTTGAATAATTTTCTGGCAGAATTTAATTCATCGTAGGGGAGTGCCTTCTTAAAAATAAAATAAAATAGGATAGGTAACCAGCTCATTATAGCGATAAACATCCCCTGATCAATAGGCAATTAACGTTGTGACCTTCGAGTTACTTTTTCTCTGTTATAAATAAATTTAATTTTTTTATAAAGAGGTGAAAACATTGTAATTGTCAAAAAAATAAAAGGAATGGTATATAGAAGTGTACCTAATGCCATACCAACATGAGGCGCATTAAAATATTCACTATGCGAGGTAATTAAATTTAGATAATTTATTTTATCTAGATATTCGGGTGTTAAACCACCGTAAGGAATAATAAATCGAATTATTGCAATTAAGAAAATACAAAATAGAAAATTTAGCGTCATATATGCAGAATTAAGAATGTTTTTATTCCAAGCTTCTCTACTTTTTGCTTGATAGCTACCAATAAGGCGATTAGCGACGATAACGGCGTAGAGCCAAAGCACAATATTTTCATCGCCCATGACAAAACTATTAATCATAAAGGCAAATACGCTATAAACGGGGATAAGAACAAAGATAAGCTTAGTGCGTGCTAATACAGCCATAAATAGGCCTGAATGGACCAGAATAAATTCAAAGATAAAAATAACGGTTAAATTATAAATGGTCTGAACACTAAATAATGCGGGATAGCACCAAACGGTAATAATAAAAGCGATATAGAAAAATTGGGTAAAATAATCAAACCAAGAGAATAACTCACTGATTTTACGCTGTAATGGTGTAAGTGTAACGGGTGATTCTTCTGCTAAAAAATTTTGCTTAGCAAAAAACAGCTCTCGCTTTTCACTCTCTTTTCGTTGCTTATTAAGAACCAGAGATTGCTGCTTTTGTTGTGCGATCCTTTTTTGTTTAGCTTGCTTATTTTCTTTATATTTTGCCATAGTGAGCTTTTATAGAGCCAATTTTATAGTTATAAATAGATCCAAGTTTGATGAAGTCATTTTTAAATACAATTTAATATAGAAAAAAGGATATCTCTATAAGATACCCTTTTTATAATGATTATTTGTAGCACACTTAAAATAAATCAAATTTAAGGCTTAGTTGCAATTAATATTGCACGCTTAGGTGCTGGATAACCTTCAACTGTTTTTGTTTTATCGTCAGCATCTAAGAATGCATCTAATGAATCCGTTATCATCCAATCTGTTTTACGTTGTTCATCCAGAGAGGTTGTGTTTTCATCGACAATGTGTACATCTTTAAAACCACATTTCTCTAACCAAACTTTTAGCATTTTTGCCGATGGAATAAAATACACGTTACGCATTTGTGCATAACGTTCACCAGGGATCAGACATTGAAATTCATCACCATCAACAACGAGGCTTTCTAATACTAATTCACCGCCTGAAACCAATTGATTTTTTAATTGCCATAAATGATCAAGCGGTGAACGACGATGATAAAGTACACCCATTGAGAATACGGTATCAAAGGCTTTTAATTCTGGCATTTGTTCAATACCAACAGGAATTAAATGTGCACGTTGATCATTCCCTAATAATTTTCTGACGGCTTCAAATTGGCACAAGAAAAGTTGAGTAGGGTCGATCCCGACAACAAACTCAGCACCTTCACCTAACATTCGCCACATGTGATAGCCACTGCCACAACCTACATCCAACACTAAACGGCCTTCAAGAGGGGAAAGGTGAGGTAAAACACGATCCCATTTCCAATCTGAACGCCACTCTGTATCAATATCGACCCCATAAAGAGAGAAAGGGCCTTTTCGCCATGGCATTAAGGATTTCAGAATATTATTTAAACCTAGTTGTTCGCCGGCACTTAATGTAGGTGTTTTATTGGCAATCACTCCATTTTTTAAGTCAAGCTCAGTAGGGGTTATTTCAGGCAAACCATCGAGCATTCTTTCCCATGAGGAAAAGTGACCGTGTAACGCGTTTGAGCGCCATTCTGATAATTGAGCAGGTAATGTATCTAACCAATGAAATAAGCGCTCATCTTGCGCAATAAGTTGATAGAACGAACCAAAATTAATCATTAGTTATTGCCTTTAATCGCTAAAAGAGAGCCAAAATTAAAACATTGGAACCAAACTTCTGCATGAGGGAAACCCGCATTATGTAAGCGAGTTTTATGGGTTTCAACAGAGTCTGTCAGCATGACATTTTCTAACATGCTACGTTTTTGGCTAATTTCTAATTCGCTGTAACCATTAGCGCGTTTGAAATCATGGTGCATATTAAACAATAATTCACCAATTTCTTTATCTTCAAAACTGAATTTTTCAGAAAGAACTAACACACCCCCAGGATTAAGGCCTTGGTAAATGCGGTTTAATAATATTTGGCGATCGTTTGGTGCTAAGAATTGTAAGGTGAAGTTAAGCACGACCATTGAGGCATTATTGATCTCAATATCGAGTATATCCCCCTCAATAATATCGACGGGAGTATCTGCTTTATAGGCATCAATATGGCGTTGACAACGCTCTACCATAGCCGATGAATTATCAACACCAATAATTTTGCAGCCTGTCACATCAATATTACGACGCATCGAAAGGGTTGCTGCACCTAAAGAACAGCCTAAATCATAGACTTGGCTATTGGGTGTAACAAAGCGGCCTGCAAGCATACCAATCATAGAGATGATATTTGAATAACCGGGTACTGAGCGTTTTATCATATCAGGAAACACTTCAGCGACTTTTTCATCAAAGCGCCAGTCACCAAGGTTTGCAATAGGTGTCGCAAATAAGCTGTCTTGTTGTGATGATTTTGAATTCGACATAACTAAAATAGGTTTAAGGAATAAAAGAAGCAAGCATTCTACCAGAAGCGACGGTGCTCACAAAGTTGCATTATTTAGAAAGAAATTGGAAAAAATAAATAAACCTTTTTGATACCTTGCCGTTATTAGACACAACAGCAAGGATGTCGGTTTTGATCATGGATGATCATGTTATTCCCACGAGGACTTAGTAATAAAAGGAAAAGATTTGAATCCAAGGAAGGAAATAAATATTAGCAATGATCATCAATACCATTGATAAGTAAGTGGCGGCCATGCCTGAACGACGCCAGCGAAGTTCACGGTGTTTTAATCCATAAGAGTGTAAGAAGCGACCTGCGATTAAAATTGAGCCACAGATGTGTACCATCCAAACAAAAGCACCATTCATTTCCATGACCAGCAATAAGATCATAGAAATAGGAATATATTCTACCGCATTGCCGTGAACACGGATGGCGGTTTGTAATTCATAAAAGCCACCATCACCATAAGCAACCCGATATTGTGTTCTGAGTTTTACGACATTGAGGGACAATTTAATCAATAATAGTGCGCCCAGTACGATATAAAGCGAGCTAACCATCTTTTCTCCATTGCCAAAGCCAAAAAACGGCGAATTTAATGATAAACCTCAAAGCGACTTCTGTCGCTATAAATAATTATTATTAATTAATTGTTTGGGGATTAGCAAATCCTTGAAAAGATGTATCATATAAACTAGGTCTATACTCTTATCTCCAGGAAGAATTTTCGTTATAATGTCTGCCTTTTTTTGACACTACTCGAAAAAGACTATTGCCAAAATTTCCGCAGCAGAAAGCACAACAAGCTGAGTAAAAGGATATTGTATGCGTACTAATTATTGTGGGCAGTTGAATAGTGCCCATGTGGGCCAAAAAGTGACTCTTTGTGGTTGGGTTAACCGTCGCCGTGACTTAGGTGGACTTATCTTTATTGATATGCGAGATCGCGAAGGTATTGTTCAAGTTTTCTTTGACCCAGAGCAGAAAGAGGCATTTTCTCAGGCATCAGAACTGCGTAATGAATTTTGTATTCAAGTCACAGGAACAGTACGCGCTCGTCCTGATAGCCAAATTAACAAAAATATGGCAACAGGTGAAATTGAGTTAGCGGCAGAATCTCTGTCTATTTTTAACCGTTCAGAGCCATTACCGTTAGATAGTAATCAAACAAATACTGAAGAGCGTCGTTTAACTTATCGTTATTTAGACCTGCGTCGCCCTGAAATGTCTGATCGCTTAAAAACCCGAGCTAAAATCACAAGCTTTGTTCGCCGTTTTATGGATGGTGAAGGTTTCCTTGATGTTGAAACTCCAATGCTGACAAAAGCGACACCAGAAGGGGCGCGTGACTATTTAGTACCAAGTCGTGTACACAAAGGTAAATTCTACGCATTACCACAATCACCACAGCTTTTTAAACAGCTGTTAATGATGTCTGGCTTTGACCGTTATTATCAAATCGTAAAATGCTTCCGTGATGAAGACTTACGTGCCGACCGTCAGCCTGAATTTACACAAATCGATGTTGAAACCTCTTTCATGAGTGCAGATCAAGTGCGCGAAGTGATGGAGCGTATGATCCACGCATTATGGTTGGATATTCTTAATGTTGATTTAGGTGCGTTCCCTGTCATGACCTTTGCTGAAGCAATGCGTCGTTATGGTTCAGACAAACCTGATTTACGTAACCCAATGGAACTCAAAGACATTGCTGATTTAGTCAAAGATGTTGAGTTCAGTGTATTTGCTCAAGCCGCTAATGATGAGAAATGCCGTGTTATCGCACTGCGTGTGCCAGGTGGCGCATCATTAACCCGTAAAAATATCGATGAGTATACACAATTTGTTGGTATTTACGGCGCTAAAGGCCTTGCGTGGATGAAAGTCAACGAAAGTGCTAAAGGCATTGAAGGTGTACAAAGCCCAATTGCTAAATTCCTGACTAATGATGTTGTTAACGCTATTTTAGAAACAACAGGTGCAACTGATGGTGATTTAATCTTCTTTGGTGCAGGCCGTAAAGGCACTATGAGTGATGCAATGGGTGCTCTGCGTTTGAAAGTGGGTCGTGATCTTGAACTGACAGACTTAAATGCATGGAAACCATTATGGGTTATTGACTTCCCAATGTTTGAAGAAGATGAAGAAACGGGGAGTTTAAGTGCAATGCACCATCCATTTACTTCACCAAAAGACTTATCACCTGTTGAGCTGACAGCACATCCAGTGGGTGCGGTAGCAAATGCGTATGATATGGTTATCAACGGTTATGAAGTAGGTGGTGGCTCTGTACGTATTCACCGTAATGAAATGCAACAAGCGGTATTTAGCATTTTAGGTATTTCGCCAGATGAGCAACAAGAGAAATTCGGTTTCTTATTAGATGCACTTAAATTTGGTACACCACCACATGCAGGTTTAGCTTTTGGTTTAGACCGTTTAGTGATGTTGTTAACAGGGACTGATAATATCCGTGATGTTATTGCATTCCCTAAAACAACAGCTGCAGCGTGTTTAATGACTAACGCACCGAGTTTTGCTAATGCTGATTCTTTAAAAGAACTAGCAATTGCAGTAACTCAAAAAGAAGTTAGCGAAGATAAAGAGTAAATAATGAAATATAAGCGCCCGATATCCGTTTTAGTTGTTATTTATGCAAAAGAGACCAAACGGGCGCTTATGCTAAAGCGTCGAGATGATCCTGATTTCTGGCAATCTGTGACTGGTAGTTTAGAAGCGGAAGAAATGCCTTTTCAAACGGCGTTGCGCGAAGTGCAAGAAGAAGTTGGAATTGATATCATAAAAGAAAATCTTGAGTTGGTGGATTGCCATCGCTCAATTCTTTTTGAGATTTTTGCACATTTTCGGCATCGTTATGCACCCGATGTGACACATTGTCAGGAACATTGGTTTACATTAGCACTGCCCGCAGAGCGAGAGCTTGTGCTAACTGAGCATTCGCAATACCAATGGCTAGACGCGCCACTGGCGGCAAAATTAACAAAATCCGCCAGTAATCAGCAAGCGATTGAAGAATTTGTTATTTAATGATTAGACCACGTTTGGAGATATTTCATGGCAGGTCATAGTAAATGGGCCAATACAAAACACCGTAAAGCAGCGCAAGATGCGAAACGCGGTAAAATTTTCACTAAAATCATCCGTGAATTGGTTACAGCAGCACGTTTAGGTGGTGGTGATCCTGCAACTAACCCGCGTTTACGTGCGGCAGTTGATAAAGCATTATCGAACAACATGACTCGTGACACCTTGAACCGTGCAATTGCACGCGGTGTGGGTAATGATGATAACGATAATATGGAAACTATCATTTATGAAGGCTATGGCCCAGCAGGTACTGCTGTGATGGTTGAATGCTTAAGTGATAATCGTAACCGTACTGTTTCCGATGTTCGCCATGCATTTACCAAAACAGGTGGTAACTTAGGAACAGATGGTTCAGTTTCTTATCTTTTCACCAAAAAAGGCGTCATTTCTTACGCACCAGGTGTTGATGAAGATGCGGTTATGGAAGCTGCGTTAGAAGCGGGTGCGGATGACGTTGAAACTTATGATGATGGCGCTATTGATGTTTACACCACACCAGAGTCGTTTGGTGAAGTGAAAGATGCGATGGATGCGGCAGGTTTTGTTGCGGAATCAGCAGAAGTTTCCATGATCCCATCAACAAAAGCAGAATTGGATATTGAAACAGCACCAAAATTAATGCGTCTTATTGATATGTTAGAAGACAGTGATGATGTGCAAGAAGTGTATCACAACGGTGATATCTCTGATGAAGTTGCAAAACAACTGGAAGATATCCTGTAATCGTTCTAACGTTTATCGAAAATAACAGTGTTGATTGCTGTTATTAAAAAGTGCGAAGAGAAGAGCAGAGCAGATTTTTTTGCTCTTTTCTCTCGCCATCGACCATATCGGCAACAGGAATTGATATGGCTATCATTCTAGGTATAGACCCCGGTTCGCGCGTTACAGGCTACGGTGTAATTCGACAACAAGGGCGACAACTTATCTATTTGGGAAGCGGTTGCATTCGCACACAAGTTCCCGACCTTCCTAATCGACTTAAACGTATTTATGCAGGTGTTAGCGAAATAATTACGCAATTTTCGCCAGATGTGTTTGCGGTTGAACAAGTGTTTATGGCTAAAAATGCGGATTCTGCATTAAAACTAGGGCAAGCACGAGGTGTGGCGATATTGGCTGCGGTAAATAACGATTTACCTGTTTTTGAATATGCGGCTCGCCAGGTTAAACAAACGGTTGTGGGTACGGGTGCTGCCGAAAAAAGCCAAGTGCAACATATGGTGCGTTCAATATTAAAGCTATCTGCCGCACCACAATCAGATGCCGCCGATGCCTTAGCAATTGCTATCACACATTGCCACTTTAACCAAAATTTATTACGTGTGGGTGATCCTCGATTAGTTTTAACGCGAGGTAGATTAAGATAAGTTGTTATCTTGGTAAATGTCTTTGGTTTTTCACAGGCTGGATATACGTCCAGCTTTTTTTATGTTATAAACTTGGCGTAAATATATTTGCGGAGGCGTTAGGGTGATAGGTCGTATCAGAGGAATTATTCTTGAAAAACAGCCGCCAGTGGTGCTGATCGAGGCAGGTAATGGTGTAGGTTATGAAATTAATATGCCAATGACCTGTTTTTATGAACTGCCCGATATTGGCCAAGAAGCCATTATCTATACGCAATTTATCGTACGTGAAGATGCTCAATTACTTTATGGTTTTAACCAAAAACAAGAACGCGCACTCTTTCGTGAATTAATTAAAGTCAATGGCGTCGGCCCGAAACTGGCACTCGCTATTTTATCGGGTATGTCGGCTCGCCAATTTGTGACAGCGATTGAAAATGAATCTATCTCTTCATTAGTAAAATTACCCGGCGTGGGTAAGAAAACAGCAGAACGTTTAGTGGTTGAAATGAAAGACCGCTTCAAGGGTCTTAATGGTGATTTATTCGAAAATAGCGATATTGAATTACCAGAAAGTGCTTCACCTAAAGCGCCAAAAGCGGCTGATATTGAAGCTGAAGCTTCTGCTGCATTAATCGCATTGGGCTATAAACCACAAGAAGCAGCAAAAATGATCAGTAAAGTAGCAAAACTGGGCTCAGATAGTGAAACGCTTATCAAAGAAGCATTGCGCGCGGCTATTTAGGAGTAACACATTGTGATTGAAGCAGATCGCCTGATTTCAGCAGAAATTCAACAACCTGAAGAAGAAATAATAGATAGGGCTATTCGCCCTAAATCTCTTGCCGAATATGTTGGGCAACCACAAGTTCGTGAACAGATGGAGATTTTTATTCAGGCGGCTAAATTACGTCATGATGCACTCGACCATTTGCTTATTTTTGGCCCTCCTGGATTAGGCAAAACTACATTGGCAAATATCATTGCTAATGAAATGGGGGTTAACTTGCGTACGACATCAGGCCCTGTACTTGAAAAAGCAGGAGATTTAGCCGCGATGCTAACTAACCTTGAGCCTCATGACGTACTGTTTATTGATGAAATTCATCGACTTTCCCCGGTTGTTGAAGAAATCCTTTATCCTGCGATGGAAGATTACCAGCTTGATATTATGATTGGTGAAGGGCCTGCCGCACGTTCAATTAAAATTGATCTACCGCCATTTACTTTAGTGGGAGCAACCACAAGAGCTGGCTCTTTAACATCACCTTTGCGTGACCGTTTTGGTATTGTTCAACGCCTTGAGTTTTATAATGTTGACGATCTCCAACACATTGTCTCTCGCAGCGCCAGCTTTATGGGATTAGAGATGACAGATGAAGGTGCGCGTCAAATAGCAATGCGCTCACGAGGTACACCACGTATTACTAACCGATTATTACGCCGAGTACGAGACTTTGCACAGGTTAAAGGTAATGGAGCCATCGATGAGGATACTGCCTCTAAAGCGCTTGATATGTTAAATGTGGATGCTGCGGGTTTTGACTATTTAGATCGCAAACTTCTTTTTGCCATTATTGATAAATTTATGGGTGGCCCAGTAGGATTAGATAACCTTGCGGCAGCTATTGGTGAAGAGCGTGAAACTATAGAAGATGTGTTAGAGCCTTATTTAATTCAACAAGGGTTTATTCAGCGCACACCAAGAGGCCGGGTTGCCACTAACCATGCCTATCGCCATTTTAATCGTATCGTAGAAGACTAAATTTACGTTCTGCCATTTATCATAAATAAAAAATAACCCTTGATGGAGTCATTTCATCAAGGGTTATTTTTGTATTAAATTTGGATTATTTGATTACTGTTTAGTGGGTGCAAATAAACTCAAGATAAATAGGCAACTCGCCGCTAAAACAACAGAAGGGCCTGCAGGAGTGTCATAGAAAGCAGAGAAGGTTAAACCGCCAGTAATTGCCAGCATACCAACAGCGATTGCGATCACAGCCATTTGTTCTGGTGAACGAGCAAAACGACGCGCCGTTGCGGCAGGGATAATGAGCAGTGAGGTGATAATTAATGCTCCAACAAACTTCATGGCTAAACCAATGGTTAGTGCGGTGATCATCATTAGCTTTAAGCGTTCTCTCTGAATATTTACGCCATCAACAAAGGCCATATCTTGATTAATAGTCATAGAAAGCAATGGACGCCATGAACGGATAATCACAAATAAAACAATCACAACGCCAATAAAGATACTGATAACGTCTTGATAGTTTACAGACAGTAAATCACCAAATAGGTATGCCATTAAATCAACGCGCACATTCGACATTAAACTGACGACCACAAGCCCTAAAGAAAGCGCACTGTGTGCCATGATCCCTAAAAGGGTATCAACAGAAAGTTGTGGTTTTAATTCTAACCATACTAATAAAATAGCTAAAAGAAGTGTGACGGCAATAACGGCATAAAAAGGCTCAATATTAAATAGCAAACCAAAAGCAACACCAAGTAGTGAGGCATGAGCTAAGGTATCACCAAAATAAGACATACGACGCCAAACGACAAAAGAGCCCAGAGGGCCTGCCGCCATTGCTAAGAGCATACCGGCAATCCAACCCGGTAACAGCAACTCAATCATGACGACACTCCTTACTATGCTGGTGATGATGACGATAAATACCTAGTTGTTCAGCACCACGACTACCAAACATAGCAATAAATTCTGGGTGAGATGAAACAACATCTGGTGTGCCTGAACAGCAAATATGACCATTTAAACAGAGCACTTCATCTGTTTTTGCCATGACTAAATGAAGATCATGAGAAACCATCAAAATGGCGCAACCTAATTCATTACGAAGTTGATTAATTAAATCATAAAGGGCCAGTTGCCCATTAACATCAACACCTTGAGTCGGTTCATCTAAGACTAAAAGTTGAGGTTGATTAAGCAAGGCTCTTGCTAATAACACGCGCTGAGATTCACCACCAGACAGTTTTTGCATGGGTTGATTGATTAATTTAGCTGCATTAACACGCTCAAGGGCAGGGAGAATATCTTTATCTTGTACACCGGGTTTTAGCGTCATAAAGCGCTTAACTGTCAATGGCATTGTAGGGTCAAGATAAAGCTTTTGAGGAACATAACCAATACGTAACGTATTATGGCGTTCTACTTTTCCTGAGGTTGGATTTAATAATCCAAGAACTAAACGGATAACCGTGGATTTACCCGCACCATTAGGGCCAAGTAAAGTAAGAATACGGCCTGCTTTTAAATCAAAAGAGATATCTTTTAAAATTTCTCTTTCACCAAAAGAAACAGAAACCGATTTTAAACAAATCAAGTCAGACATAAAATTAGCACTTGCAGAATCATTGAAACGTTATAATATAACATTTCCAATGATGATTCACGAGAATTCTTCCTATGTTACATAAAAACAACAAATTTGCGCATCGTTTTTTATTGAAATCATTTTTAGCGACAGCGATGATAAGTTCATTCAGCGCTTCTGTTCAGGCTGATGTGGTGACTTCTATACGACCTATCGGGTTTATTGCCGCCGCTATCGCTGACGGGGTGACCCCAACGGAAGTTTTATTACCGGATGGTGCATCTCCACATGATTACGCATTAAAACCCTCTGATTTGAAAAAAATTACTTCTGCAGACCTAATGGTATGGGTTGGGCCTGATATGGAAGTGTTTTTAGATAGGCCATTAAACAGACTTACAGACAATCATAAGTTGGCTTTAGCGGAAACTGACGAAATAAAGTCGCTTTTATTGAAAGATGATGATGACAATGTGCATAAACATGAGGAAAATCACGAACATCATTCTCATGGTGATTATAATATGCACATCTGGTTATCACCAGAGATTGCGTTGTCGTCTGCAAAACAGATCCATGAAAGGTTAATTGCACTTTATCCAGATAAAAAAGAACTTCTGGACGTAAACCTAGGTAAATTCAGCGAACAACTCAAGCAAACTGATAAGAATCTTGTTAATATTCTGTCGCCTGTTAGAAATAAGGGTTATTTTGTCTTTCATGATGCTTATGGCTACTTCGAAAAACATTATAATTTAAAGCCATTAGGTCATTTTACTATCAACCCTGAAATACAGCCAGGTGCGCAGAAATTACATCAAATACGAACACAGTTGGTTGAGCAAAAAGCAACCTGCATTTTTGCTGAGCCACAATTTAGGCCGACAGTAATAGAAACAGTGGCGAAAGGCACTGGGGTTAAAATGGGTGTATTAGACCCCCTAGGAAGTGGGATTGCTCTAACTCAAGAGAGCTATGTGAAATTCCTTACCCAACTAGCTAACCAATATGCGAGCTGCCTGAATGAAACACAATAAGGAATTAAGAGCGTGCAGCAGAAGAAATCCATTGCACAGGTATATTTAAGTTTACCACTCCCACATAAAATCATGCTTGGTTCGTTAACTGCAGCAACATTGGCCGTCGCGATTTGGCGGCCAGTGGTTCTTCAAAATGAACAAAGCCGAGAAGTCCCTGTCAGTATTCAAATGCCTCTCGCTAATCAAGGCGAAAATACCGATGACATCATCACTGATAGTAGCGATCAACTTACAGACGAAGGCTTAGTTGGTGCAGATGACGGCACAGATACAAGTACAACCGTCGCACAAGTTCCTCATACTTATATTGTGTCTAGTGGGGATTCATTGAGTTCAATACTGACTCAGTTTGGTATTGATTCTGCTGATATCGCAACTATCTCTAATCAAAATAAAGATCTCAGAAATCTTAAAATTGGGCAACCAATTAGCTGGGAACTTGATGATAATGGGTTACTGCAAGAATTAAGCTGGGGTGTTTCTCGTCGTGAAACTCGCGTTTATACCCGTACAGAAACGGGTTTTAAAGAAACAAAAGAGTTTCAAAAAGGGGAATGGAAAAATAGCGTAACGACAGGTGTTATTCGAGGCAGTTTTTCTGTTAGTGCAACAAATGCAGGTTTAACTAACGCTGAAGCTCGTGCTGTTACTAAAGCACTACAGTGGCAAGTAGACTTTAAAAAATTACAAAGTGGTGACCAATTTGCGGCACTGTTTTCTCGTGAAGTGCTCGATGGACGCACTGAGCAAAGTGAGCTAATTGGTGTTCGTTTACGTAGTGCAGGTAAAGATTATTATGCGTTCCTTGCTGAAGATGGCCGTTTTTACGATAGCCAAGCGGGTGGATTAGAACGTGGTTTTATGCGTTTCCCAACGGTCAAGCAATTTAGAGTGTCTTCTCAATTTAATCCTCGTCGTATTAACCCTGTTACAGGACGTTTAGCTGCTCATAAAGGTGTCGATTTTGCTATGCCAGTAGGTACACCAGTATTAGCAACAGGAGATGGCGAAGTGATTGTGGCAAAATATAGCGGTGCTGCAGGTAACTTTATCGCTATTCGCCATGGTAGCCAATACACCACGCGTTATATGCATTTACGTCAATTATTAGTAAAACCTGGCCAACGTGTTAAACGTGGCGATAGAATTGCGTTATCAGGTAATACAGGGCGTTCTACAGGGCCTCATTTACACTATGAACTGTGGATCAACCAACAAGCAGTTAATCCATTAACAGCAACATTACCTCGTGCTGATGGTTTAACAGGCAAAGACAAGCAAGAATACCTAGCGAAGGTCAAAGAGATTAAGCCTCAATTAGTGCTAGCCGATTGACAATAAACACGATCTTAAAGACATAAAAGCGGATGATTGATATCATCCGTTTTTGTTTTAACGTTTTTTACGCCTATTAGGGGTGTCAGTTCAGAGAGTTATCTGATGAATAAAGAAAAAGATACAGATAGCAAAGCGGGTTATGTGCCTACTTTTCACCGTGCATATTTACATCCTCGTCACTGGGGGACTTGGATAGGTGCTGGTGTTTTAAGTGCATTGGCTTATATGCCAGTAAAATGGCGTGATCCATTTCTTGCTTCTATTGGTCGTTTTGTTGGGCGTAAAGCGAAAAGCGCAAGACGTCGTGCAGATATCAACTTGAGATACTGTTTTCCAAAATGGGATAAAACACAACGTGAAACAGTTCTTGATAGTATGTTTGAAACGGCTCCCCAATCCTTTGTGATGCTAGCCGAGCTTTGTTTAAGAGGGCCTGAGCACATATTAAAACGAACAAGCTGGCAAGGCTTAGAGATCATCGAACGTTTTAAAGAGCAAGGCCGTAATGTCATTTTTATGGTGCCACATGGTTGGGCGGTTGATATCCCTGCCATGTTATTAGCCGCCAAAGGTCAGCAAATGGCGGCGATGTTTCACCACCAAAAAGATCCCGTGGCTGATTATTTATGGAATAAAGCACGCCACCATTTTGATGGGCGATTACATTCCCGCGAAGCAGGTATTAAGCCTTTTATTTCTTCTGTGCGGCAAGGTTACTGGGGCTATTATCTACCAGATCAAGATCATGGTGCAGAGCATAGCCAATTTGTGGATTTTTTCGGTACCTATAAGGCGACATTGCCTGCGATTGGGCGATTAATGAAAGTATGCCGAGCAGCTATTGTGCCGTTGTTCCCAGTGTATTGTCATAAAACACATCAGCTTCACATTATTATTCGTGAACCAATGGATGATATTGAAGATAAAGATGATGCGTACATTGCACGCAGAATGAATGAAGAGTTAGAAGCACTAGTGACACCGACACCCGAGCAATATACGTGGATATTAAAATTACTGAAGACACGTAAAGAGGGCGAAATAGAGCCTTACGCTCGTGAGAATATTTTGGACTAGTTCTTGAACGAAAAAGAAGTAAATAAAGCGGGCACTTAATTAAGTGCCCGTTTTACTGTTAAGCTTTATAGCTCGGTATTATTCAACCGTCAAAATACGGCATGTATTAGTGCTACCGATTGTACCCATAAGGTCACCTTGAGTGACTAACACTAAATCACCAGAAACTAAGAAACCTTTATCACGTAAACGAGCAATTGCTTCGTTAGCTGCAGCAATACCATCAGTATGCGTACTACAATAAACAGGTGTCACGCCACGATAAAGTGCCGTTTGGTTTAGTGTTTTCTCATGGCGAGACATTGAGAAAATAGGTAAACCAGTACTGATACGAGACATCATGCGCGCGGTACGACCTGATTCTGTCATCGCAATAATCGCATTAACGCCTTTCATATGGTTAGCAGCATACATGGTGGACATCGCAATGGCTTCTTCCACAGTATCAAACACCATATCTAATCGATGCTTAGAAACATTAGCCGCAGGCATTTTTTCAGCCCCTAAACAGACTTGTGCCATTGAAGCGACGGTTTCTGCTGGGTATTGTCCTGCTGCAGTTTCTGCAGAAAGCATAACAGCATCAGTACCATCTAACACGGCATTAGCAACGTCCATAACTTCTGCTCGTGTTGGCATTGGATTTGTTATCATTGACTCCATCATTTGAGTAGCAGTGATAACAACACGATTAAGCTGACGAGCACGACGAATTAATTTTTTCTGTACACCAACAAGTTCAGGATCGCCAATTTCAACGCCTAAATCACCACGAGCTACCATCACAACATCTGATGCCATAATGATTTCATCGATAATTTCATCATTAGCTACTGCTTCAGCGCGCTCTACTTTAGATACAATTTGGCATTCACAACCTGCATCACGAGCTAAACGCCGAGCGAGGTGAAGATCTTCACCTGTTCTTGGAAATGAAACAGCAAGGTAATCGACACCAATTTTAGCTGCCGTAATAATATCTTGTTTATCTTTTTCTGTTAATGCATCTGCGGAAAGACCGCCACCGAGCTTGTTAATTCCTTTATTATTAGATAAAGGACCACCCACAGTGACTTCAGTAAAGACTTTTAGTCCATCAACTTTGAGAACTTTTAACTGAACGCGACCATCATCGAGCAGTAGAATATCACCAGGAACTACATCGGCAGGTAGGCCTTTATAGTCAATGCCGACTTGATTTTGATTGCCTTCGCCTTTTTCAAGGGCGGCATCAAGCAAGAATTTATCACCGACATTCAGGAAAACTTTTCCGTCTTTAAATGTAGAAACACGGATTTTGGGGCCTTGTAAATCCCCAAGAATAGCAACATGGCGACCAAGTCTTGCTGCAATTTCACGCGTACGATTAGCACGAGCAAGATGATCTTCCGCAGAACCATGAGAGAAATTTAATCGAACAACATTTGCACCAGCAATAATAATTTTTTCTAAGTTATTATCACGATCTGTTGCTGGGCCTAAGGTGGTAACAATTTTTGTTCTTCTGAGCCGTCTGGACATGTATTACTCCGTTGACCTTGAACGAAAGGTGTTGGCTATTGGATAAAACAGAAATTAGACAATATTTTATCCAATATGTTAAGTGAAACGCATCAAGCTAATTGCAACATACACTACTGTTTTCATTATATGCGAGAGTTAGCTCGCAGATATGCTACCAGTTTTCAAAAAGTTATCTAGTCAGGGGCACAATAGGAAGTGTGACAATACTAACAGAATAATTAAAAACGGTTACTTATCAAACCGTGAATCACGTAAAGCTTCTTTGACGCGCTTCAAGTTATCTCTGAATTTTGGTCCTCGACGTAAAATAAATCCTGTCGCGAGAACATCAATAATAGTGAGTTGTGCAAGGCGGGAGATCATTGG
Source organism: Proteus sp. G2669 (assembly GCF_009915245.1). Taxonomy (NCBI): domain Bacteria; kingdom Pseudomonadati; phylum Pseudomonadota; class Gammaproteobacteria; order Enterobacterales; family Morganellaceae; genus Proteus; species Proteus sp. G2669. The sequence continues at coordinate 29,976 of NZ_JAABLX010000055.1, forward strand.
CATGTAGATATCAGTATCTTCAGGTACATCAAGTAAAATAGGGAGGGTGGCTTCAGAGGCTAAAAGTGAGCCGGGTGTTGTAATAGCAATCACTGCGGCATCATTTTCACGCGCAATTTTAGCTATTTCCACGAGATTTTTAGTCCGCCCCGTATGAGAGATAACCACGACAACATCACCATCAGTGCTATTGATACAACTCATACGTTGCATAACAACGTCATCAAAGTAAGTGACAGGAATATTAAAACGAGAAAACTTATTCATGGCATCGTGAGCCACAGCGGCTGATGCGCCTAAGCCAAAAAAAGAGATTTTCTTAGCTTGCGTCAAAATATCAACAGCACGATTGATTGCGGCGATATCAATATTATTTTTAACGTTCTCAAGTCCCGCCATGGCGGATTCAAAAATTTTATTGGTATAAGAAGATACTGTATCAGAATCATCAATATTACGATTTACATAAGGTGTGCCATTGGCAATGCTTTGTGCTAATTGTAATTTAAAATCAGGAAATCCCTTGGTTGCCATGCGACGGCAAAAACGATTAACCGTGGGTTCACTGACATCAGCCGTTTTAGCCATTAAGGCAATACTAGAATGGATAACAGTTTGTGGCGCAGTTAAAACAGCTTCTGCAACTTTTTTTTCTGATTTGCTCAAGATGTCCAGATTAGACTGAACCCTTTCCAATATATTCATTAAATATACAGATCCTTGGCTTTGCCAATTTCAATAAAAGGAGAAATCTATAACGGTTTTATGAAAATATACTACGCAAAGAACAAGGCTTGCAGTGTAAACCATCGGTAAACAGGGCTTTTTTCGTTAAAGTATGACGTGTGTCTAACTTTCAAAGCTGAAAACCAGAAACAAAACTGTTGTAAAGTTACAAGAAAGGATAAAACACTAGACATAAAATGAAGCGTTACAATATGTATGGTAAGTTAGAGACTAAAATGTGCGAGCGTATTTACTGAATACATCCAAAAGAGTACATTAATACAAAATTCTGTAACAAAATTACAAAATCTCATCATGAGGAGACGTACTATGGCAGCGATATCGACTGCTCAGGCCTGTGATCTGGTTATCTTCGGTACGAAAGGGGATCTAGCACGCCGTAAGCTTATTCCATCATTATATCAATTGGAAAAAGCAGGATATATTCACCCTGACTCTCGCATTATTGGTGTAGGTCGTGCTGATTGGGATGCTGAGGCATATAAAAATGTTGCCCATGAAGCATTAAAAACCTTTTTAAAAGAAGAAATTAATCCTGAAATTTGGCAGCGTTTAAGTGATCGCTTAGATTTTTGTAATCTTGATGTCAATGAAACAGACCATTTCATTGAGCTATCAAAGCACCTCAAACAAGACAAATTACCGGCTATTTATTACTTTGCAATGCCACCAAGTACCTTTAGTGCGATGTGTAAAGGTTTAGGCCATGCAAAACTTAATAAAGAGCCAAACCGTGTTGTGATGGAAAAACCATTGGGCACAGACTTAGCATCTTCGGTTTCTATTAATGATAGTGTGGCTAAATACTTTAAAGAGAGCCAAATTTATCGTATCGACCACTATTTAGGTAAAGAAACAGTTTTAAATCTATTAGCACTGCGCTTTGCAAACTCACTGTTTGTTAATAATTGGGACAATAAAACGATTGATCATGTCCAAATTACGGTTGCAGAAGAAGTGGGTATTGAAGGGCGTTGGGGATATTTCGATCAAGCGGGTCAAATGCGTGATATGGTGCAAAACCACTTGTTGCAGATCTTAACGATGATTGCAATGTCACCACCCGCTGATTTAACCGCTGACAGTATTCGTCAAGAAAAAGTGAAAGTCTTACGTTCATTACGCCGTATTGATAACACTAATATTCGCGAAAAAACGGTTCGTGGGCAATATACAGGTGGTTTTGTACAAGGTAAAAAAGTACCAGGTTATCTTGATGAAGAGGGTGCAAATAAAGCTAGTCATACAGAAACGTTTGTTGCTATCCGTGCGGATATTGATAACTGGCGTTGGGCAGGGGTTCCCTTCTATTTAAGAACGGGTAAGCGCCTACCAAGTAAATGTTCAGAAGTTGTGGTTTATTTTAAAAAGCCTGCGCTGAATATTTTCAGTGAAACTTACCAAGAGTTACCTCAAAATAAGCTAACTATTCGTTTACAGCCAGATGAAGGTATCGATATCGAAGTGCTAAATAAAGCTCCGGGACTCGATCATAAACACCGTTTACAAACAACCAAACTGGACTTGAGCTTCTCTGAAACATTCAATCAAACACATTTAGCGGATGCTTACGAGCGCTTATTGTTAGAAGCCATGCGTGGGATCCAAGCGCTATTCGTGCGTCGTGATGAAGTGGAAGAAGCCTGGAAATGGGTAGATTCAATCATTAACGCATGGGAGTGTGATAATGAACTGCCTAAGCCATATCAAGCAGGTACTTGGGGACCAGTGGCATCTGTTGCAATGATCACCCGTGATGGTCGCTCTTGGAATGAAATTGAATAACTGATTTTGATTATCCATTCTAAAGAAAAAAACACCCAGCATAGTTGGGTGTTTTTGTATCAGACAAATATCTTTAAGCATAATTACAGCAATTGAGATGAATAAAACTACTGAAGGATCGTAAAAACACTGATTAACTATGCAATCTGATTTTGGTTAGAAACTAAAACTTAAATAAAACCAATCAATTAACAAAAATATTTTGCAAAAAGGCATTGCTTTAAATAATTCGGCATGATAGAAATATCATGTAACATTTAACCATCTTATATGAGGGTTCGGAGTATATCGTGCGGATGGTCTGTGCGATGAAAGAATAAATAATCATGACTAGCGCCAAAAGCGTCAAAGTTAAACGTTCTACCTATAAGTTATTCCTTTCTGCTATTTTATCCAGCGAACACTACTGGTGTGGCGCATTATAGAAATCTCTCATCTTAATTCCTGACGCAATCAGGAAATGACGTTGCCTTAACGTTCGGCTTTTATTGCCGCCAGAAAGACTATCTACATATTCTCTATCTTCCTGCGCAAGAAACGTTTCGGCGTATTTCAAATGTGTATGAGAGATGAAAAAATGATTTATTGGATATTTTTAGCATTAGCTATCGTTTGTGAAGTTATTGGTACTTTATCAATGAAGTACGCCAGTGTAAGTGGTGGTTATACTGGCATGATAGTGATGTGGTTAATGATTGCCACTTCCTATATCTTTTTAGCCATAGCCGTTAAGAAAGTGGCATTAGGTGTAGCGTATGCACTATGGGAAGGTATTGGAATTGTCATTATTACGACATTCAGCGTTCTGTGGTTTGGTGAATCGCTGTCACCATTAAAGTTAGGTGGTCTAGCGATGTTAATTGCAGGGATCACGCTTATCAAATCAGGTACTAAAAAATCGACTGTTGCTAAGAAAACAACTGACTCGGTAAAAAGTATCGCGGGTAAAGCCAAGCACGTTGCAAGTGCCGTAAAAGGAGCGAATAAGCCAATTCCTGCCAATATCAAGGAGGCTTAATTATGTTAGCTCAATTTGAATGGTGGCATGGTGCATTCCTAATACTTGCCGTAGTGCTTGAGATTGTTGCGAATATATTCTTAAAAATGTCTAACGGCTTTAGCCGAATGGGATTAGGAATATTATCACTGGTTTGTGTGTTAGGGGCCTTTAGTGCGCTGGCAATGGCAGTGAAAGGGATAGAACTTTCAGTTGCTTATGCACTTTGGGGAGCATTCGGCATTATTGCTACTATCGCTGCCGGTTGGATTTTATTTAATCAGAGACTCAATTATAAAGGATGGGGTGGAATTATATTATTACTGGTTGGTATGGTAATGATTAAATTTGCCTAAATCTACTTAATGCAATGAGTAATGAATAGGTAAGAGCAATAAAATTAATATCACAGTAAAATTAGAAAACAACCAAGGGCTGAGTTTTTCTGAACTCAGCCCTTTATTTTTATACCTAAAATATTATTGTTCTATTTTTTGAGTCAAAATTGTGTTTCTGATATCAGTTAAATAAAGTGAAATTAAATATATTTAATATAAAATATATTTAACTATTTTTACTTTAAAATGTGATTGCTTGAGATTATCGGAAAATGACAATGAAAATGAAATATATCGCTCTATGCTTTCCTTTATTATTAACAGCTTGTGGTGAAAAAACAGAACCTATTGGTTGTTCTTCAGAATTAACACAATCTGCTTTTAAAGATGCTTTAAAAAAAACAACACTAGAAGAAATTTCTCGACAAACAAGTAATTATTCTGATGTCACAAATCAATTAAAACGAGCAACATTAGAAGAGATTAGTTTTAATGTGTCTGAAATAATGACTAAAGCGAACGATCCTAATAGTACGATGAAGTCATGTTCTGCAATGGTGTCAATGACTATACCTGCAAATAATTATGAAATATTACATGATTATTATCGTACTGAATTCAATAGTAATCTTGATAAAACTCTTGAAACTTTATCATTAGAGCAAAACGCGAATACTTTCTCTGCGAGAATAGATTATAGTGCTCAGCCAACTGATGATAATAAAACAGTATTCGTAAATATTGCGCCAAGAAATAGTATTTCGAATGGTGCTGCTTTTGTTTCTACTCTATCTATAATAAAACCGATTAAAGAACAGCAAAGAATATTGCAACAACAGCAACAGCAAGAATTACAAAAGAAACAAGAAGAACTTCGCCAACAGCAAGAATTGAATCGTCAACAACAATTATTAGACCAACAAGCAGAGCAAGAATCACTACGCCAACAGGCGTTAGAGCAACAAGAAGTTCGTCGTCAAAGACAAGCTTTGCAAGAAGCGCAAGAAACACCAGAACTTTCACTTTCTCAAGCAAAACAAGATTTTCTTACAGCAGATGCTGAATTAAATAATAGATGGCAAAGTTTAAGTAGTGAACAAAGAAAAGCTTTATTATTAGGTCAGCGTCAGTGGATAAAAAATAAAGATCTTATTTGTGGAAAAGTTACATCTGAAGGTGGTGATGAAAAATTAGCCAAAATATACCGCTGTCATGCCGAGACAATAAAAAATAGGATACCTGAGTTAAAATAACATTATAAAAATAGGTTAAATCAAAGAAAATAAGCACCTATAAAAGTAGGTGCTTATTATAAATATATTTACATTGCCGCAATAATTTTAATTTCGACTTTATACTCAGGATGCATTAATTGTGCTTGCACTGTACAACGTACAGGTGCACTACCTTTAGCAACCCAAGCATCCCATGCTTTATTCATCCCTTCAAAATCGGCTTTATCAGCTAAAAAGATTGTCGCATCAAGAATTTGGGTTTTATCAGAACCTACTCGTTGTAATAAGACATCGATTGCCGCTAATGTATCTGCTGTCTGTTCAATAATATCGCCCGATAAATTTTCTGGTACAGCGGTGTAATAAATAGTGTCATTATGAATAACCGCTTCAGACCAGCGATCTTCAGGGTCGATACGTTTAATTGTCATTGAGTTCTCCTTTGTATTAACGGCATAGGTGGTACTTTTGATTATCCACTGGCATAATTTACGTCTTATTTTATAAAAAGAGTATGCCTGTGTCAGACGATTTTGCAGAAAACGGGATTTTAACCCGAACTATTCCTGGATTTCATCCCCGTGAAGCTCAACGACAAATGGCGAAATCAATAACAGATATTATTGATAAGCAGGGTGTACTTATTGCGGAAGCTGGTACGGGAACAGGGAAAACCTATGCATACCTTGTACCTGCTTTGCGTTCAGGTAAAAAAACCATTATTTCAACAGGCTCTAAAGCCTTACAAGATCAACTCTATAGTCGGGATTTACCGACAATCATTGAAGCAATTAATTATGATGGCAACACCGCCTTATTAAAAGGACGTTCAAATTATTTGTGTTTAGAGCGACTCGATCAACAAATGCTCAGTGGTGGTGATCTGGAAGCAGAAGTATTATCTGATGTGATGTATGTACGCCAATGGTCAACACAGACAGAAGATGGTGATGTTAGCCGTTGTCATAGTGTTGCAGAAGATAGCCGAGTTTGGCCTTTAGTTACGAGCACCAACGATAACTGTTTAGGGAGTGATTGTCCTCGCTACAAAGAGTGCTATGTTTTAAGCGCGCGTAAAAAAGCAATGGATGCGGATGTCGTGGTAGTTAATCACCATTTATTTATGGCGGATACTGTCGTTAAAGATACGGGTTTTGGTGAGCTAATTCCGGAGGCTGAAATTATGATCTTTGATGAAGCTCATCAAATACCAGATATTGCCAGCCACTATTTTGGTCAACAACTTACCAGTAGACAGCTTTTTGATCTCGCCAGAGATATGACTGTTGCTTATCGCACAGAAGTTCGTGATCAAATTCAGTTGCAAAAAAGTGCTGATAGATTAACGCAAATGGTGATGGATTTTCGCTTAGCGTTAGGTGAGACGGGTTATCGTGGAAATTTACGCGAGTTATTGCAAGGTGGCGAAACAAAACGTTTTCTAACGTTACTGGATGATGCCTTAGAACTGAGTTATGACGTAATGAAACTCTCGTTAGGGCGCAGCCAATTACTTGATAGTGCTTTTGAACGTGCCACCGTTTACCGCAATCGCTTAAAACGGCTGATTGATACCACAATCCCGGGCTATAGTTACTGGTTTGAAAGTTACGGTCGCCATTTCTTACTCGCTATTACGCCACTTTCTGTTGCAGATAAATTTCGTGAATTAATTAAATCACATAAAAGTAGTTGGGTATTTACCTCGGCAACACTCTCTGTAAATGAACAAATGTCCTATTACACAGATAGGCTAGGTTTAGAAAACGCAACAACATTGATTTTAAACAGCCCGTTTGATTATCAACATCAAACATTATTGTGTGTCCCACGTTATTTGCCTCCCTTAAATCAGCCTTATACGGCGAAACGTTTAGCCGCTATGCTAACGCCTGTCATTTTAAAGAATCAAGGCCGCTGTTTTTTCCTCTGTACTTCACATGCCATGATGCGAGGGCTTGCCGAAGAGTTTAAAGCCAGTTTGCCATTACCTGTATTGATGCAAGGTGAAATGAGTAAAACGCAATTGCTGCAAAAATTTGTTTCATCAGGAAATGCGCTTTTAGTGGCGACTCAAAGTTTTTGGGAAGGTGTGGATGTGCGTGGCGATACGCTGTCTTGCGTGATTATTGATAAATTACCATTTACAGCACCTGATGATCCTTTATTAAGAGCACGTATTGAAGATTGTGAATTACGAGGTGGTGATGCATTCCGAGATGTGCAAATTCCTGATGCTGTAATTAGTTTAAAACAAGGTGTTGGACGATTAATTCGTGATGTACACGATTATGGCGCAATTATAGTGTGTGATGATAGATTAGTTTCTCGTGCATATGGCGAGGTTTTTTTAAGCAGTTTGCCTCCATCGCCACGCACACGCTCGCTTGAGAAAACGATGGAATTTTTGAGCCAACGCGCACAGCATGATGAAATACAAGAAATATCGGGTTCATAATAGCGATCGCACAGAATGTGTGTTTATTCTGCTGAACACTATTATGATATTATTCTTTCTCTTTTAATTATCGAATTTGCCGGAGTTATGGCGTGTCACTGCGAATTTTAGCAATTGATACTGCAACAGAATCCTGTTCAGTTGCAGTTTGGAATGAAGGCGTTGTTGCTTCACGTTTTGAAATCTCACCTCGTGAACATACACAAAAGATTTTACCTATGGTCAAAAGCGCCTTAGAAGAAGCGAACTTAACATTGCAATCATTAGATGTCCTTGCCTTTGGGCGTGGTCCAGGTAGTTTTACTGGGGTTCGTATTGGCGTCGGTGTTGCACAAGGTATCGCATTGGGTGCTGAATTACCTATGATTGGCATATCATCACTTGCCACCATGGCAGAAGGTGTATTTAGAACAACAGGGATCAAGCAGGTTTTGGTTGCAATAGATGCACGTATGGGTGAAATTTATTGTGCTCAATATCAACGTAATGACGAAGGGATTTGGTTAGGCGAAGAAACAGAAGCAGTGATGAAACCTGAACACTTTGTTGAAGCCTTACAATCAACCACGGGTACTTGGGCAATGGCGGGTACGGGTTGGCAAGCCTATCCTGAATTAAAAAATGGATTACTTTTTACCGTTGTTGAAACTGATATTACATTGCCGGCAGCACAAGATATGCTACCGCTTGCCGTTGCTGCTTGGCATGAAGGAAAAGCTACAAGAGTGGAAGAGGCTGAACCTGTTTATTTACGTAACGAAGTTACGTGGAAAAAACTACCTGGTCGTGAATAGATTATGAGTATCTATTAGAAATTACAGAGTAAAGCTATAATAGTATTATAGAGTGACGTCAATAATGACTTGCAATGAGGTGGTTTATGAAAAGACAATTAAACTACCGTTTGGTAAGCAAAGCGCTATTTTTATCTGGTGCTTTGTTTCTAGCGGGATGTGTCTCAATACCTGAATCAATAAAAGGAACATCAGCAACGCCTGTCACTGATTTAAATGGTATTTTTGTAGCGCCTGAACTTTATGTAGGTCAAGAAGGTCGTTTTGGCGGACGTGTGATTGATGTTAAAAACCTTCAATCATCCACACAGCTAGAAATTGCCGTTATGCCCCTTTCTCAATATGATGCGGCACCTGAATTACAACAACCGTCTATTGGACGTCTCTATGCAAATGTCATGCATTTCTTAGATCCCACAGATTATAAAAACCAATATGTAACGGTAGTTGGAACGATTAAAGGTGTTGAAACAGGGAAAGTCGGAGAAGCAAGCTATCCATTTTTACGTATGGATGTAACAGGAATGAAACGTTGGACTTTGACACAGCAAGTGATTATGCCAGCGCCTGTTATGACATGGGGATATTATGGTGATGGCCCATATTGGGGTTATCATCATGGATATGGTGGTTATGGTGGATATCCATATGGAACTGGTCAGGTCGTGCCCATTTTAGAATAAAAACTGGGTTTGTGATCGCATGACGATATAATATTTCATCTCCATTTGGGTGAAACGGTGTATAATTGATATCTATAATATATTGGGTAACTATCTAATAGCGTTATTAAAGTTGAATAAAAATAAAAGAGAGGGCGGTTTTGACCGCCTTCTTTTTTGTTAATCTAAAAATAAAATATTTAGTGACACACTTCGCATCTTCACAACAGAAAATTGTTTGTGCTGGTAGGATGAGTTAATACTTTGTTAAAAATGAAACATAATATTAACCCAGGAAGTGCGATTAATCAGGAGTACTACTTTGGAAAAAGTCTGGCTTAAACGTTATCCGGCAGATGTCCCGGCTGAAATTGACCCGGACCGTTTCGCATCCCTTGCTGAGATGCTTGAAAACGCTGTCGCAAATTACGCAGATCAACCCGCCTTTATCAATATGGGCGAGGTCATGACTTATCGCAAACTTGAAGAGCGTAGCCGTGCTTTTGCAGCATACCTGCAAAATGGCTTAGGATTGAAAAAAGGTGATCGTGTTGCCTTAATGATGCCTAATTTATTGCAGTATCCTATCGCGCTTTTCGGTATTCTTCGTGCAGGTATGGTTGTCGTAAACGTAAATCCACTTTACACACCAAGAGAACTTGAACATCAATTAAATGATAGTGGTGCAAGTGCCATTGTCATAGTCTCTAACTTTGCACATACACTCGAAAAAATCGTATTTAATACCAGTATTAAACACGTTATTTTAACCCGAATGGGTGATCAGCTATCTCGACCTAAAGCAACATTAGTCGATTTTGTTGTTAAATATATCAAACGATTAGTGCCTAAATATAATTTGCCTGATGCCATTTCATTTCGTAGAGCAATGCATTTTGGCTATCGTATGCAATATATTAAACCTGAAATTACAGGAGGAGATTTAGCCTTCTTGCAATATACAGGGGGAACAACAGGTATTGCTAAAGGAGCCATGCTAACGCATCGCAATATGTTGGCAAATCTTGAACAAGCAAAAGCGGCTTATGTACCTGCATTACATATAGGTAAAGAGCTGGTGGTAACGGCATTACCGCTGTATCACGTCTTTGCTTTAACGGTTAACTGTCTGCTATTTATTGAGGTTGGTGGCAAAAACTTATTGATCACTAATCCACGTGACGTGAAAGGTACTATTAAAGAGTTAGGGCGTTACCCTGTCACGGCTATTACAGGTGTAAACACGTTATTTAACGCTTGGTTGCAAAATCCTGAATTTCGTCAACTTGATTTCTCCAAACTAAATCTTTCTGTTGGTGGTGGCATGCCAGTACAAAGCAGTGTCGCCAAAGAGTGGGAAGAGTTAACAGGCAAACATTTATTAGAAGGTTATGGCCTGACAGAATGTTCTCCTCTGGTCACTGGTAATCCTTATAATCTGAAAAAATACAGTGGTAGTATTGGATTACCTGTACCTTCAACTGACGTTAAGTTTATCGATGATGAAGGTAACGAAGTTGACCGCACTGTAGGCGGTGAAATGTGGGTTCGTGGACCTCAGGTCATGAAAGGATATTGGAACCGCCCTGATGCCACTGACGAGGTTTTACACGATGGTTGGGTTGCAACGGGTGATATCGCAACAATGGATGACGAAGGTTTTATTCGCATTATTGACCGCAAAAAAGATATGATCTTAGTCTCAGGATTCAACGTTTATCCCAATGAAGTTGAAGAAGTGGTTACGGCTCACCCTAAAGTATTAGAATCAGCGGCAATTGGTGTACCGAGTAAAAGTTCAGGTGAGACAGTTAAGATTTTTATTGTGAAAAAAGACCCTACATTGACGGAAGATGAGGTAAAAACACACTGTCGTCGCTATTTAACTGGTTATAAAGTACCTAAAATTATTGAGTTTCGTGATGAATTACCAAAATCTAATGTCGGTAAAATTTTACGCAGAGAGTTAAGAAATGAAGAAAAACAGTTGAAAACCTCAACTGAATCTTGATACAACACTCAATAACCTTTTTCAATTTCGCCGGTTTATACCGGCGTTTTTGTCATTACATAAAAAGTCATTAGACATAAAAACAAGAGAAACCTGTTTTGAATTATCAATTGATTACGACAGACACTGCATTAGAAACCGCTTGTAAAGCTGCATCACAAGCTTCACAAATCGCATTAGATACAGAGTTTGTCCGCATACGTACCTACTACCCACATCTTGGTTTGATCCAGATGTATGATGGTAAACAGATCTCTCTTATTGATCCCCTAGCAATAACAAATTGGGCTCCCTTTGTTGAATTATTAACTGATCCAAACATCATGAAATATCTCCATGCAGGGAGCGAAGATCTCGAAGTATTTTCCCACCAATTTGGTTGTGTTCCCACACCAATGATTGATACTCAAGTAGTTGCTGCCTTTTTGGGCTATCCGATTTCTTGTGGATTTGCAACGTTAGTTGAGAAATATGAAGATATCGCGTTAGATAAAAGTGAATCGCGCACTGACTGGTTAGCTCGCCCTTTAACGGAAAAACAGTGCCAATATGCCAGTGGTGATGTTTTCTATTTACTCCCTCTCGCTAAAAAGCTTATTGCAGAAGCACAAGACGCTGGTTATATGGACGCGATAACTGATGAATGTGAAATGATAGCAGAACGCCGTCAAGAAACTGTAGTGCCTGAGCTTGCTTACCGTGAGATTAGCAATGCATGGCAATTAAAAGGCCAACAGTTAGCCTGTTTACAAATGCTTGCTCAATGGCGCTTAAATCAAGCTAAAGCTCGTGATATGGCATTAAACTTCGTTGTGAGAGAAGAGCATTTATGGTCTGTTGCTCGTTATCTTCCTTCTTCTTTAGCAGAATTAGATGCATTGTCACTCTCTGGACAAGAGATCCGTTGCCATGGTCGTCGCTTATTAGATTTTGTTGCGAAGGCGAAAGAAATTAAAGATGAAGATTGCCCTGAATCTATTAGCAATATTATTGAACAGCCAAACTATAAAAAAGCATTTAAAGCTATCAAGGCGGTTATTCAAGAAATTAGTGAAGGGGAACGATATAACCCCGAGCTATTGGCATCAAGAAGACAGATTAACCAATTATTGAGTATTCATTGGAAAATAAAAGAAGGGAAACCGGAACTTATTTCACGCTGGCGTAAAGCATTACTAGAAGAGAAAGTATCTGAAATTCTGGCGCAATATCCTTAATTTTATTGAGCATTTATTTTCTATCTAATATGAAACAGATATGTGTAGCACCGTAAATAGATGCAATAGTCAAAGTAAACAGCAAAGAATAATGGGAGTCTCTTTAGAGACTCTTATTTTTTATGCACAAAAAAACGCCTATAAGAATAGGTGAGAGTAACAAATGCATTAAATAGAGAAACATGTTATTGCGGAATAAAATGGCTCCTGTGACTTATCACCAATGATTAAAATAGCAACGAGATATAGCGCTATTTGCGCATTCAGGTGAATTCAATTTGTATATAATTAAACACAGAGCCAATCAAATTAATTATAGTTCATGGTTGGCTCTGTGAATAATGGCTTATGTAAAGCGTAAAATATGATTTACTTTGTTGGTTCTTCGCTTTCAGGTAAGGTCACATTTAGCTCTAATACAGAGATATCATCACCTTTTTGTTCAAATTGAACAGAAAGCATCTCTGGATCTATCTGCACATACTTACAGATAACACCTAATAAATCTCTTTTCATATCAGGTAAATAAGCTGGCTCGCTATCACCACGGCGGCGTTCAGCGACGATAATTTGCAAACGCTCCTTGGCAATATTAGCTGTCGACTTTTTACGCGACAGGAAAAAATCTAGTAAAGCCATCTTTTACCCCCCCAAAAAGGCGTTTCAGAAAGCCTTTTTTCTCTTCTTCAATAAAACGGAATGGATGTTCTTCACCTAACAAACGATTTACTGTATCTGAATAAGCTTTACCTGCATCAGACTCGCTATCTAAAATAACTGGTTCACCTTGGTTAGATGAACGTAAAACAGATTGATCTTCGGGAATAACACCCAAAAGTGGAATGCATAGAATTTCAAGAACATCTTCCATGCTTAACATATCACCACGGCTCACTCGGCCTGGATTATAACGTGTTAATAACAGATGTTCTTTAATTGGATCTTCACCGCGCTCAGCACGACGTGATTTAGAGGCAAGAATGCCTAAAATACGGTCGGAGTCACGTACAGATGAAACTTCTGGGTTTGTTGTGATGACTGCTTCATCTGCAAAATAAAGGGCCATTAATGCACCACTTTCAATACCTGCAGGAGAATCACAAATAATAAAATCAAAACCCATTTCATCGAGTTCATCTAATACTTGTTCTACACCATCACGAGTGAGCGCGTCTTTATCTCTTGTTTGTGAAGCAGGGAGTATAAATAGGTTTTCTGTACGCTTATCTTTAATCAATGCTTGATTCAAAGAGGCATCACCCTGAATAACGTTAACAAAATCATAAACAACTCTACGTTCACAACCCATGATAAGGTCTAAATTACGTAACCCAATATCAAAGTCGATAACAACCGTCTTATGACCTTTTTGAGCGAGGCCGGTAGAAATGGCCGCGCTGGAAGTTGTTTTACCAACCCCACCTTTACCTGACGTAACAACAATAATGCGTGCCATGGAGTGATTCCTTGTCGATGCTCTAAATTAAGTTCTCGATTGTTAATTCATTCTCTTGCAAACTCAGTTGTACTGATTTACCAACAAAGTCTGTAGGAATTTGATCGCTTAGCCAATATTGGCCAGCAATGGAAACAAGTTCAGCAGACAGATGTGTACAAAAAATATGACTCTCTTGATCACCCGATGCTCCGGCCAGTACACGTCCACGCAATATGCCGTAAACATGAACATTACCATCAGCAATTAATTCAGCGCCTGCACTCACATTACTAATAACCACTAAATCGCTATTTTGAGCATAAATGCGCTGTCCTGAACGTACAGGAGTATGGATGATTTTTGTTTTTTGACGCACAGCTGAAGGTGCTTCATTCGTTTTATCGTTATTTGCCTGAGTTGTTGGCTTAGCTATTTTACCCTCATTTAAGATAGGTAACTGTGCGGCAATTATCGCTTCTTTCTGTTGAGCGTCTGAACTACCACTAATTCCCACGACACGTAAGCCAGCATCTTCTACAATTCGCCTCAGTTTTTTAAAATCAATATTGTCACCTGCTAATGCAGAGACATTGATAACCACAGGCGCGTTTTTCAGAAATTGAGGCGCTTGTGCAATTTTTTCTGAAATTGCCTGACGAATAACTTTCGGTGTTCCATCATTTAAATGAAGTACCGAAAGGGTAAAATTACTGCCTTTTAACTCAATGGGCGTGTTTGACATCTATCTGACTCAGTAAATTTTTTATAATCTGGCACAAAAAACCAGAGACGATATTACGAAAGTATATAAGCATGTTATATTTACTAAAATATTCAGGCAAGTCGCTTATTTTAATAATTAGAGTTTAATGAAAATGATTTGTGCAATTTATCGTAGTACCAAACGTGATCAAACTTATTTATACATCGAAAAAAAGGATGATTTTTCTCGAATTCCGGACGAATTATTACAAAGTTTTGGTGAACCTCAATTTGCAATGTTGCTCAATCTCGCGGATAGACAGCGTTTAGCGCATGCCGACATTGAAAAAGTTAAAAAAGCATTAGTTGAGCAGGGTTTTTACTTACAAGTTCCACCACCTGTCGAAAGTATGTTAAATGCTTATTTAGATGAATTAAAAAAATCAGAAAAAACTGAATAAATCATCGAGATAAAAGGAGCATAAATGTTCAAATATTCGTTCATCGCTGTGATTGTTTCTGGTTTAATGCTATCAGCGTGTACTAATAGCCAACAAAAATTGGCGGAAAGACAAATTATTGCGCCAGAGGCAACGGCAGTTGAAACACAAAAAACACCTCGATGGAAACAAGTGGATATTGCATCATTAGAACAGGCTTTTCCTAAAGATGCTCGAACAGCTGCACAATTTCCTGCTTATGTTGAAGCACTGAAATTGAAAGCGGTTCAATTGGGATATAAACAAGAAACAATAGATTTTGCTTTTTCAGAAGCACATTTTATTGAACGAGTAATTAAATCGGATCGAAATCAACCAGAAAAGAAAATTACACTCGATGTTTATTTACCTCGCATTGTTACCAATGGTCGTTTAACCCAAGGGGCTAAACTTTACCAAGAAAATCAAGATACCTTAGAACAAATCAGCAAAAAATATGGTGTACCTGCAAACTATATTGTTGCGTTATGGGGACTTGAGAGTGGGTTTGGTAAGGTACAAGGCAAAGAAGATGTCGTTTCTGCACTGGCTACACTAGCGTTTGAAGGTCGTCGAGAAGAGCTATTTGCACGCCAACTTATGGCAGCACTTGAAATTATTGAGGAAGGGCACTTACCTCAAGGACAGCGCCTCAAAGGTTCCTGGGCGGGAGCTATGGGACAAACTCAGTTTATGCCATCTTCTTTCCTTACTTATGCTGCAGATGGCAATGGTGACGGAAAAATCGATATCTGGAATACGCGTGAAGATGCATTTGCTTCGGCTGCTAATTATTTAGCGACTGAAGGCTGGAAAAGTGGACTTCCTTGGGGGGAACAGGTTACTTTATCAGTAGATTTTAACCAGCAACTTGAAGGCATTAAGGCCGAGCAACAAAAAACAGTCGCTCAATGGAAAGCATTAGGCGTTCAATTGCCTGCTAATAGCCAATTAAGTGACAATATGCAGGTATGGTTAATAATTCCAGATGATGATTTACACAGAAGTTATTTAGTGACACAAAACTTCCGCACAATTATGCATTGGAATAGTTCTTACTTCTTTGCCCTCAGTATTGTCACAATGGCTGATGGCGTTGCTAATAAAATAAACTCACTGCCTAACGCGGGTTAGCCATATTTGCAGTGAAATAAAACACAGCAATTTACCTAAAAGGAACACATTATGTATCAACATCGCGATTGGGAAGGTGCGTTACTTGATTTCCCTGTCAATAAAGTCATTTGTGTTGGTAGTAACTATGCAAATCACATTAAAGAGATGGGTTCAGTTCGTTCAGAAGAACCAGTGATTTTTATCAAGCCAGAAACTGCTATGTGCGATCTTCGACAACCTATTGCAATTCCAAAAGATATGGGTGCCGTCCATCACGAAATTGAATTAGCTGTGCTTATTGGTCAACCACTCAAACAAGCTAATGAAGATCGTGTTGATCGCGCAATTGCGGGTTTCGGTATTGGTCTTGATCTTACGTTACGTGATTTACAAGGTAAATTGAAAAAAGCAGGACAACCATGGGAAAAAAGTAAAGCGTTTGACGGCTCTGCACCGCTGTCAGGTTTTATTCCCGTCAATTCTTTTGGTGATCCACAAAATGCCGATTTAATGTTACGTGTTAATGACGAGATTCGTCAGCAGGGTAACAGTCGTGATATGCTTACTCCTGTTTTACCCCTTATCAGCTATATGTCTCGCTTTTTTACCCTACGTCCTGGAGATGTGATTTTAACGGGAACACCTGAAGGTGTTGGCCCTCTAGAATCGGGTGATATGTTGGTATTAAGTGTTAACGAGCATCAGCTGACAACGCGGGTTATTTAATTCGTATCAGATGAGCAATAAGGTAATAACGTAGAGATGACAAAGGCTTTTTGGCAGACTAAAACATTAGATGAAATGAGTGATGATGAGTGGGAATCACTTTGTGACGGATGTGGACAATGTTGTTTACACAAGTTAATGGATGATGATACCGACGAAATATATTTTACCAATGTCGCTTGTAATCAACTTAATATTAAGACCTGCCAATGCAGTAATTACGAAGATCGTTTCCGTTATGAGCCAGATTGTATCAAGCTTACACGGTATAATTTACCGACATTTGAGTGGTTACCACTGACATGTGCGTATCGTCTTCTTGCTGAAGGCAAAACATTACAAAGTTGGCATCCACTTATTGCGGGAAATAAAGCAAAAATGCACCAAGGTAATATATCTGTAAGGTATATTGCAGTGCCAGAAACGGAAGTTGAAGATTGGGAAGATCATATTCTTAATCGTCCGAAAGGGCGTGGTTAATTAAAACCCAAAAACTTTGCGTATTATAAATTAGAAAAAGCCCTTTTAGGGCTTTTTCTATTTAAATATGAATTGTCTTTTCTCCGAATATAGCGGCTTGCCCGCCAACACTAACACGAAGAATTTCCTGAGCGTGTGAATTAATCGTCACTTCAAGCAATGATGAGCATCCCATCGCCCGACCTTGTTCTAAAAGAAAATAAGTTTCATTAGGAAAAACGTAATTGACCAAATAGCAGCCTAATGCTCCGCTAGAACTGCCCGTTGCAGATTCTTCATTAATACCATACAAAGGCGCAAAATTTCGGCAATGAGCTGTAATGGCGGTATCTTGGCTTAATTCAAATACGTGAAAACCAATGGTGTTAAATTCACGACTTAGGTTTGCAATCGCATCAAAGTTGGGTTGTAAAGTATCTAGTGAACCAGGTTGCACAGGCACAATGATATCGTGTAAACCTGTCGAAATGATCGTAATAGGTAAGCCCGTTTTTTCAATAACATCATGGTCTACACCCAATGCTGTGGCGACAACATCAATATTAGGACCTTGACGCATAACAGGACGTGTTTGCTCCATAACAATACTTTGTGAGTTTACTGCGACACTTAGAATACCCGCTTTTGTTTTTTGCGTGTAACTACCCGACTCAATGAGATTAAGTGAGGCCAGAGTATAGAAGGTGGCTAATGTTGCGTGCCCACAAAAATCAACTTCTCCTTCTGGAGTGAAAAAATCAACCTTAAAATCTGTCTCTTTGGCTGTATAGACAAATGCTGTTTCAGAAAAACCAACTAAACGCGCGATCTCTATTTTTTGTGTATCACTTAGATTAGGGGGATTAAGTACGACACCTGCAGGGTTACCTCCAGAATTATTTCGAGTAAATGCGTTTACAAGGTATACCTTTATTTCGTGCTCAATGGGGAGGATGGTGCTGTTTTGCATCTGGATTTCTCGTGTTATAACCCAACTCAATGTAAATCTTTTATATAAAGTTTAATATGGTTAATTATTGGTAAGTTATAGTTTTATATAGTAAAAAATGATGATATTTCTTTTCTATTAGATTTTGAATAATAATACATACGAAAAAATAAAGCTCTAGGATCTACTCACTGATTAGAAGTATTAATAATTCAAGAGCAACAAGAAAATTGTGATGTAAATAATTATCTCCGTATTAATGAAAATAAAGATAAATTTTTCTATATATAAAAATATATTTAGAAAACATATTGACTAAATAAGAATTATATCCCATGATTATTCTCATGGTGAAAGTTTAGTCTTTACCAAACCTAATAATTTTCAAACCTCGCTTAATGCGGGGTTTTTTGCTTTTGGGGACAGTGAAAATAAATATCCACCATGAACGGTGTTCGTAATATTTGATGTTTAGATTTTTTACTCACCGTTTTTTATTTCTTAGCAAAATTCTGAGCTGTAAATTGTGATTAAAAATAGCCTCATTAATACGATGGGGCTTTTGTATTGCAGTTTATAGTTGGAATACATCATTGAGAGAAAATAGGATTTTTCTCTTTTAACAAAAAGCTCGCTTCGGCGAGTTTTTTTGTTTCTTCATTTTAAAAAGGAATTTTATATGAAACGTATTACACCTATTATTTTATCATTTCTTATGATCTCCACCAGTTATGCGAATACCGATATAACTGTTGAATCTAATGCTAATGTTGGATCTTCATTGTTAACTTCAGATCGTGATATTTCCAAGCGTTCAATGAATGATGAAAATTGTGGCATTGGTTGTCCATTAGGAGGAAGTGAAACCACTATCCAAAGAGATGTTTATACATTAAATAATAATAGCGAAACCAAGTTTGCAGACTGGGTTGCTTATTTAGTAACCAAAGACAGCATCGGTAGTGGTAAAGCGCGTAACTGGAAAAAAGATCCGGCTTTAGGCAATGATGAAACCTTATCGCCAGCGGATTACAAAAATGCCAATGCCACATTAAAAGTTGACCGTGGTCATCAGGCGCCTTTAGCTTCATTGGCTGCATTACCAGGTTGGAGTGCACTTAACTATCTTTCTAATATCACACCACAGAAAGCAGATCTAAACCAAGGTGCATGGGTGCGATTAGAAGATCAAGAGCGTAATTTGGCAAAAGCAGGCCACAAAGTCTTTACAGTGACAGGCCCTATCTATGAAAGAGATATGGGTAAATTGCCAAGTACAGATAAAGACCACACAATTCCAAGTGCTTATTTTAAAGTGGTTTTTCTAAATGATTCACCAGAAAATTCTTCTTATGCGGCGTTTATTATGGATCAACAAATACCGAAAAAAGCAGATTTTTGTGAATTCCAAGTAACTGCGGAAGAAGTGGAAGCACGAACAGGTTTAACACTTTGGAGCCAGTTACCTGAAAGCGCTCAAGATGTAAAATCTCAAGCTGGTGAGTTAGTTAAAAAAATGGGGTGTACGGTATTAAAGTAATTATTTAAACCTGCATACTAATAATAAAAGGTCACTTTATTTAGTGACCTTTTTCAATAAAATTAACTATTTTCTAAATTAACTATTTTCTAAATTAATTAGCTGATGGCGTTGATTAAAGAATTTTTTATAGGTTAAGTAACATGCAATTATAGTCGAAATACTGGCTGTTGCCATCAACATAAACGTCACCATAATTTGATATTTCACAGCTTGTAATGGATCAACACCTGCAAAAATGAGCCCTGACATCATACCTGGTAAACTTACAATACCGACGGTTTTTGCCGCATCAACCGTTGGGATTAATGAAGATTTAATACTGTCTCTGATAATACTCATTGAGGCTAGTTTAGGGGTAGCTCCAAGACTTAACATCTCTTGTAATTGCTGTTGCTGATTTTGAAAACGTTGCCCTAAATTATTATAACAAAGGCCAGTAGCTATCATTGCGTTACCTGCAATCATTCCGGTAATAGGGATGATTTGTATAGGAGTAAAAGCAATCGAACTAGTGAGTAATAAAATAGTTAGGGTTAATAGTGCCCCGGTGGTAATAGCCGTAAAAGAGATAAGAAAAATATCTTTAATATATTTACTGCGTTTTTTGGCGTTATGTGCTGCGTTATAACAGATAAATAGCACCATTAAAAAGGTGAGAATAAAATGGTCTACATGGAATATATAGGTCAATACATAGCCAACAATTAAGAGTTGGATAATAGCTCTAGCGGTACTCCAAATAATATCTTTTTCTAATGATAATTTTTCTTTACGGCTAATTAGAATAGCCACAAGAACGAGTAAAAGTGAGAAAATAAGAGATTCATTGCTAATCGTATGTTCGTTCATAATATTATGTTCGCTCATAACAAAAAGGTGACTGATAAAGAAATAAAGAATCAGGCATCATTGTGAGAAGGTAATAAAATCACATCATCAGCGTGTTTTATTTCATTTTGATCGTGAGTGACCCATAACACGGCGAGATTTTGATCTTTAACATAGTGGTGAATAATGTCATTTACTTTTGTTTTATTATCTTCATCTAATGCACTTGTTATTTCATCAAGCAATAAGATTTTAGGCATAAATTGCAGATTTCTTATTAATGAAATACGTTGTTTTTCACCACCAGAAAGCTCGTTGATCCCTTTTTTCATAATAGATACGGGCAAGCAAAAATAATCTAAATCGTGTGCCAGTTTTTTGTCATCCACAGAAAGTTTTCGTAATAAATAAGGAAACTTAAGGTTATCGTAAACAGTTTCACCAAATAACATCGGAGTTTGTGTACAGTAAGAAACTTGCTGACGATACGCTTCTGGTGAGAGAGTTAAATAATTTTTCTTTTCGAAGAAAATGCTACCGCTGGTGGGGGATAGCAGAGAGGAAATAAGCTTAAGTAAGGTACTCTTACCACACCCTGAAGGGCCTGTAATAAGTTTAAATTCAGAAGGCTGAAGTTCAAAATTTATGTTGTCGAGGATAGTTTTGTTGTCAATTCGATAGCCTATTTTATCAAGCCGTAAAAGTGCAGTTGTGCTTTCCATTCTTATCCTAATTATAGAAGAGAGAATAGTTATCATTATACAGAAATAGTGATATAAAAATCCTGTTTTAAGTCAGTTATTAAGCTATTTCACAAATAGCGTATACCATTGCTGTATATCTCTGATTATTTCACTTGTTAAACGTTCGCCTTGTTCATTATAAAATCCATGATCTAATCCTGCAAAAGAAGGAAGCAAAAAAGTAGAGAGAAAAAATAGAAGTGAAGTACGCATGATGACCTTATTAATTTTTATAGAGATACAGAACAGGTGATTTAAATTAAGTATAACTTTTAAATGAGTAAAGTTTCTTATAAAAATAAAGGGTAAAAAGCCTGAAATATTCAGGCTTTTTAGTACAGCTATCAGTGAATTGGAACGAAATAATCTATTTCTAAGGTTTTTGGTAATTCCATTAAATCGATATCTGTTTCTATACTGATATACTTTTCGATATCAGCTCCTAAACGACGGCATAGACCTAAAGCAGGAAGTGTATAAAAGTAAATTTTCATCGCAAATTGCTTATATTCTTCCAGTGTCCCTTTAAATTGAAATCTTACATAACGACCCGATCCTATAAGTTTTTTTCTAAAGCCACTCGTTTTTGTAAAATGATCTAAGCTATTTAAGCCAATCTCATAGTCAATTTGGATTTTATTTTTACGCAACGTATTAGGTTGATATGAAATCAGTACTGTACTTTCTGTAAAGTTCTTATCGGTATACAGTAAAAAATCATTCCAAAATTGATGGCGAATATCTTCATGTAATTTTCCAATATCTTCGATAGAACAAAAATATTGGTATTGCATGCCATAAACATAACTTTCTGGCAGATCCATAATCTTAGGAATGGGCAAATCAGTGACATCAAAATTAATTGGTGGTTGAAAATTATCACCACAAAGATTATCAAGTTTGCGGTATTCGGTGGGGGTGACACCAAACGTGGCTTTAAAACGACGCGTGAATGATTGCTGAGAATCAAATTGATAACGCAGTGCCACTGTCAGAATAGGCAATTTTGTTAAACGTAATTCGGTTGCTGCTTTTGTTAAGCGTCGCCCACGGATATATGAAGCCAGTGTTAAACCTGTAGCCTGCTTAAATACTCGTTGTAAATGCCATTTTGTATAGCCAGATTTAATCGCAACATCATCAAGTAGCAACGGTTTCTCCAGATTTACCTCAATCCAGAGAAGAAGTTCTTTGATAATTTCTATATTAAATGTGGATAAGGTATTTAAGGGAGCAAACCCATTGTACGGAGATGACATGATAATTTCCTGAAAATATTTTGTTCAGTTTACACGAAACTGATACCCATATATTATTACATACTTATGGTATGTTTTAAGGGTTTTATCATGAAAATAAAATCACGGCAACAAGAGAATTCAGAGCAAACACGCACAGCATTACGTGAAGCAGCGCAAGAACTATTTATAAATCAAAACTATTGTGATGTTTCCATAGATGAAATATCACGTCACGCAAGAGTGACGAAAGGGGCGTTTTATCATCATTTTAGTAATAAGAAAGCGCTGTTAAAAGAGTGCTATCTTTTTCAAGTTGATAACGTTATGAAGCAACTAGTTAAAATTCCTATTTATGATGATAAATGGCAAGAGCTTGAGGCTATTTTTAGTTTTTGTGTTGATCATATCTACCAAAATAAAGACAAGCTTATTCCGCTACAAGAGATTATTTCAGTTTTAGGTTGGAAAGAGTGGGATGAAATAGATGCACAAATTCTTATTCCTCGAATCAAATTCTGCGTAGAAACACTCTATTCTAAGCAAGAAATTTGCACTTACTCTCCTGATGTTGTCGTTAATTTAATCTATGGTTTTCTCACACATATTGCGATTAACTTAAAAAATGAAGCCACATTACCAGAAAATGCCTGCAAGGATTTCAAGAAGATCTTTTTTGATTTTTTGATGGGAATAAAACAAGCTTCAACAAATGCGAAAAATAATCAATAGCACAAAAAGTAGAGTGACTTGATGTACATTGGAACAAGATTATAAAACTTAAGGATACGCATGTTATGTCAATAGAAGTACCTAAAAGCCATTTCACTGCAACAGGTATTGTATTTAATCAACAGGGGCAATTTCTTTTCCATTTACATCCTAAGATAGGATATTGGCTACCACCAGGAGGCCATATCGAAGAAAACGAAGAACCACAAAATGCCGTATTAAGAGAAATAGAAGAAGAAACGGGATTATTGTGTGAGTGCTTGTGCTATCAGCCAGAATTTAACCTTGGTTTAAATCTTGATTTAAATAATGGTGATGTTATTGAGCTTGTTAAACCCCTCGCTATTTTAAAAGAACCTATTCACGATAAAAAACAAGGATTTCATTATCACATTGATATGATTTACCTTTGTAAACCGCTAAAAAATAGTCAATTGGCAAATAAATCTTTCCAATGGCTTTCTTTGGATGAACTAAAAAAAAGAAAAGCACCGTTGAATGTGATAAGACTTATTGAACTAACTGAAAAGTTATTAATAAAAAAAATTATTTAAGTTTCTCAATAAAACTAAATTAATCCTAATAAATAAGCAGTAAAGGCAGTTTTTAGAAACTGTCTTTTTTTATTTGGAAATAAATCATCTTTAATATTTGATATAAATTTACACTGTAATTAAATAAATTAATGATAATAAGTAAATGCACTTATTTTTTAATAAGATAAAAACAAATAAATAAAGTATAAAAACTAAAAAATATTTAATAAATTATCTTTTTCTGAGTAAAATCAGCATCATTGCGGGATATTATAGAGTTAATTTATCTCTTGCTGGATAAAACAATCGTTTATTTGGTAAATGAAAAATGCTTTTCACTGCACTCTAAAGTTTTCTCTCATTATTACCGACATTATAAGCAAAGGCAGATCTTACGTGCCTTTATATTCTAATGAGTAAATTTTAGCCTTATTTTATTACACCAGGGAATACACTCTTTGTCAGAGAAAGAGTGCATTCTGATATCTTACAAATGTACAGATAAAAAACTCTGTATATTTTGATGGAATATGACCATGTTTAAAAATATCAGTATAGAAAAGACCGTTAAGGTCATGCTGGCCATTTTATTTGCGTTGATTATGAGCATTATTTATTTTAGTTATGATGCTTCCACTCGATCTTATAATAATTTCGTTTCATCAAATAGCCTAAGCCAGCAAATGTTACTAATGGGCAAAGCTCGATATCAAATGGCTGTGATAAGGGCAAATATTAATGGCTTAGATGGGCAATTAAGAGTTAATGAAAAACCATCTGCAAAATATTTTCATCAAACAGCTGAGTATATTGAAATTACCCGTGAAGAGATCCACCGTTGGGCAGATGCTGAAAAGTTAACGATGGAAGGGCGTGAAATAGCAGATGATATGACAAAACGCTTTGATGAACTGCTTGATATTTTTACGGGAGCGTTAGAACGATTGCGTCGAGGTGAGCTGACAACACATTCTGCTAGCGTAAAAATGGACGAGCTAAACGATATCACCATGCAATATTATGCTGTGGCTAATGGTATTGAAAATAGTTATATCGATATTGCAAAAGTATCACAAGAACGCTTGATGATAGTGTCGATTACAACTGGCATTATCGTTATTCTATTATTTATCTTTATATTACGTTGGTTCTCTCATACTTTTATCGGCAATATCAAAATACTTATCGATATTTTTAGTAAGATGAGCCAAGGTGATTTAAGTATGCGAGTGGATAATCATGGGACTAATGAATTTGGTCAATTATTCAATGAAATGAATAAGATGAAAAATTCACTCAGCCACATGATCTCTTCTGTCAAAAATGCTGTTAATACCATTAGTGTGAGTGCAAGCGAAATTGCGACAGGAAACACTGATTTATCTTCTCGTACCGAAGAGCAAGCAAGTGCATTACAAGAAACGGTTGCAAGTATGGAGCAAATTAAAACAACGGTTGAAAAAAATGCGGATAATTCACGAGAAGCCAGTAAATTAGCTTTAACAGCGACAAGCTCTGCTCAAAATGGGGAGAGTGTTATGGATAGCGTGGTAGAAACCATGTCTTCAATCTCTGAAAGTGCGAAGAAAATCGCAGATATCAATGACATCATTAATAGCATTGCAAACCAAACCAATATTTTATCATTAAATGCTGCCGTTGAAGCTGCTAGAGCTGGTGAGCAAGGTCGTGGATTTACCGTTGTTGCATCGGAAGTGCGTAATTTGGCAAGTCGCAGTGCAGAAGCCGCCAAAGAGATTAATGAACTGATCACCCATTCTGTTAATAAAGTACATGTAGGCTCTCAGCAAGTGGCTCAAGCGGGGCGTTCGATGTCAGAGATCGTTACGACAATTAATCAAGTAAATGATTTTATGCAACAGATTGCCCTTGCTTCTAATGAGCAGAGTATGGGGATCAATCAAATTGCGTTAGCTGTCAGTGAGATGGATACTGTGACGCAGCAAAATGCGGCATTAGTTGAAGAATCAGCAGCAATTACAGCCAATATGGATGATGAAGCCCATCAGTTAGCTAAATTGGTTTCACAATTTAAAGTTGATGAAGATAACGGAAAATTATCTCGTTTTGGTGTTACAAAATCGGCTGAGGTTCTCGATACCCAAGAGAAATAAATACGACATTGCTCGCTGATAAAAAAGCCCCCTTGGCTAAATTATGCCGAAGGGGGCTTTTGCTTTTTTATTACTTTTAATCTGAATGCTGAGTATTACGCTTTAATCTGGTTTATACAGGTATTGCCTGAAGCAACTTCTTTAATATTATGTAATGTAGTTTCACTAATACTGATCAAGGCTTCTTCTGTTAAGAATGCTTGATGCCCTGTAAATAACACATTATGACAAGATGAAAGGCGACGGAAAATATCGTCTTGAATAACGTCATTGGATTTATCTTCAAAGAAAAGATCACGTTCATTCTCATAAACATCCATACCCAATGCACCAATTTTGCCTTGTTTTAAAGCATTAATCGCTGCAGCAGAGTCAATTAATGCACCACGGCTGGTGTTAATAATCATCACGCCGTCTTTCATTTGTGCAAAAGCAGATTCATTTAATAAATGGTGGTTATCTGCGGTTAACGGACAATGTAATGAAATTACATGAGAGTTTTCGTAAATTGTAGCTAAATCGACATATTCAGCACCTAAATCAAGTACAGCTTGATTTGGGTAAGGATCATAGGCTAGTAATTTCATACCAAAACCTTTTAATATGCGTAATGTTGCTAGCCCAATTTTGCCGGTGCCAATAATACCCGCAGTGCGATTATGCATATTAAAACCGGTTAGACCTTCTAGTGAGAAGTTTGCATCACGAGTACGCTGATAAGCTCTGTGTATACGACGATTTAAGGAGAGCATCATACCAATAGCATGTTCTGCAATAGCCTCTGGTGAATAGGCTGGCACACGGACAACAGTGATACCCAATTCAGCGGCTGCATCTAAGTCAACATTATTAAAGCCCGCACAGCGTAAAGCAAGTATGCGAATATTAAGGCTAGCAAGTTCTTGCAAAACCGCGCGATTGGCATCGTCATTGACGAAGATACAAACTGCATCTGCGCCAACGGCATTTTTTGCGGTTTGTTCTGTCAAATTAAAATCGAAATATTCAATATCATAATGATATCCATTATGCTGATTGACCCATTCCATGTGTTTACGATCATAATGTTTAGTACTATAGGAAACGATTTTCATCCAGTTTTCTCTACTCTCGATTAAAATTTTGTTCAGAGACTGGAAAAACAAGAATTATCCAGCCCCAATATGAAAGAAATTAATACTATCATTATAAACAATTTAACGAGGTAAGTGGATGATTCAGGTTTGTTTAAAAGGAATATGATGTGTTGTTAAGAAAAACAATCAAATGGACAGGGACGATACTGGTAGGTGTAGGCCTAATCAGTACGGCGTTGTGGGTGTCTATCCCTCGTTGGTTGCCTGTTATTGCTAAATCTTACCTACCTGAAGGAGTCTCTCTTTTATTATCTCAGCCTCAATTACAGCGAACAGGCATTTCTATTGAGAATATTGCATTAACGACAGCCCGTTGTACTTTAGCAAATATTGACAACTTTGCTTTTTCTTATCGAAAAGAACAGATTGATAAACTGCAATTTAATAGCCAGCAACTCACTATTGATGAACATTGTTTTTCAACGATGCCACCTAATAAACAGGAAGAAACAGCAACAGTGCCTGTTGAGATAAATTCATTATTAACATCGATACCTTACTTAGCTGTCAATGTGGAAAATGTATTTTTAAAAGAAAATACTCGCTATCAAGGTGCGCTACAGTTAAAGACACAACAAGGTGGCCGATTAGTGACGTATCAAGGAGAAAATGTTCAACTTGGTATTTTTATTAGAGACAATAAATGGCTGGATATAAAGCAGTTTAAAATAAATTTACCTGATGATAATAATATTGAACTTGCTGCTGAAATAGCATTACCCCTTGATATTACCTCATTACCTGAAAAAGGTACGATTGATGCGACCTTATTAACCTCGCATTATGCTTATCCCTTAGTTCTTATTCTTGAATGGGTAGGACAATCAGGCACTATTTCACTTGCGGAACAAGGGGGAGGCCATGCATTAGCTCTGCTACCTTGGCATGTTACTCCCGAAAATATAAAAATTGAACAAGGTCGTTGGGAATGGTTTGGACTAGATCAGCCATTGCGTGGTGGCGTTAATATTAATATTGCCCAATGGCAAAAAGGCCTGTCTAATTTAAGATTAACTGCACGATTAAATGTAATGACAGAAGGTAATGCTGGAAAAGGAAATTTAGTTATTTCAATTCCTGAAACAGCAGTAAATATACTAGATGCACATATTCCTATTCAGATTACTGGTGTGGTTAATAAACAATTAATGCAAACCAGTGCGCAATTACCTGTTTTCGTGACGGGAGCATTAGCTGATCCTACGATTGAATTTCAATCTGGTTCATTACTTCGCTTTAAAGGTCCATTAACTGAAACGCTCACTATAAAAGATGCACGCTTACCATTAGCAGGAACAACATTTTCATCAAAAGGTTTTAACGGTCGTTTAAATGCGATTGTTGTCGCACAAGATAGTATTTGGGGCGACTATCGTATTCATTTTCAAGGTAAAGCAATTGATTTTTTACCTGATAATGGAACGTGGCAATGGCGTTATTGGGGGGAAGGAAATTTATTGCCTTTAAAAGCTCGTTGGGATATTGCTGGTACAGGGTATTGGGTTGATAAATTGGTCAGTTTTGAAAAGCTTAATACAGGGTTTGATGTTTTAAAATACCAACATACAACGATGACTGCACCTCGATTATCTTTAGAGAGTCCATTTCGCTGGGTAAGAGATGAGAAAAAACCAACATTTGGTGGAAAATTAAAATTAACCAGTCAACGTATAGACTTTCCTGCTGGTGGTTTTCTAGATAAAACCGATTTTATTGTCACAATCAATGGTAAATCACCCTTTAATTTTAATATGAAAGGTGAATTAAGTGCCAAACCCAATATAGGACCAATTGCAATTAATACGCGTTGGGATGGTGCTAGGCTGAGAGGGCAAATGCGTTGGCCTTCACAACCAATAAATGTTTTTCAATCTTTAGTGCCAGAAGATTTAGGAATTACTCTTGATAAAGGAGAACTCTATACTCAAGCAGATTTTTCTATTGCACCAGAACAAGGTTTAATTGCTGGAGGACATCTTGTTGTTAAGCAAGGAGGAATGTGGCTTAAAGATGGAGTTTTAGAAGGGTTAGATTTTATTTTACCTTGGCGTTTAAACGGTGATGAATGGCAACTTGGTGTTAAACAGCCTGTTCAGTTACGAATAAAGCGTGTTAATAATCTTTTTGAAATGACCAATATTACAGCTGATCTTCAAGGTTTTTATCCGGCAACAGAAAATAAACCATTAGTTTTATCCAATGTGAATGTAGCTATGCTTGATGGAACCATTTCATTGGAAAAACTCACTATTCCTCAACGAGATGCGGCAATTATTTCTCTTGATAATATTCAATTAAGTCATCTATTTACTTTATTAAAAGTGACTCAGTTTGCTGCATCGGGTAAAGTTAGTGGCGAATTTCCATTCTTTATTAACAATAATCAATGGATTATTAAAGATGGATGGCTTGCTAATTCATCTTACTTGACGTTAAGACTTGATAAAGATTTTGTTGATTCAATCGATGATAATAATATGTCAGCAGGTATTGCTATGGCGTGGTTGCGATATTTAGAGATCAGTCGTTCATGGACTCGCGTCAATTTAAGCAATTTAGGTGAGTTAATATTAGAGGCTGAAATTCAAGGAACGAATCCTCTAGAAGATAAACGTCGACAAGTTAATCTCAATTATCGGCATGAAGAGAATATCTTTCAATTATGGCGAAGTTTACGATTTGGCTCACAATTGGAAGAGTGGTTAGAAAAAAGCTTATCAGATTTAGGGAGTGAGTCAGAGTGAAACCATTATTTTTAAAAAAACTATTTTTATTAACGGCCTTAATGATGGGAATATCAGCGTTAACAGGATGTATTCGACTAGAAGTCGCTACGCCCGATAAGCCGATTAATATTAATATGAATGTTAAAATTGAACATGAGATTAATGTAAAAATAGACAGACAAGTCGAAGATCTCTTGAAAAATAACAGTGCCATTTTTTAAAGGATAAATGATGAATTATAAAAAATATCTCTTAAGCTTTGGTCTAATGATAGCTTTAACTAGTGTAAATGCCATAGCATTAACGCTTGATGAAGCGAGAACACAAGGATTAGTAGGCGAGACCTTTAGTGGCTATATTGAACTTGTGCAGACAAATAACAAACAAGCTCAACAACTTGTTGATAAAATAAATCAAGCTAGAAAAGCTAAATATGCTGAAATCGCTAAAACTAATCAGATAACGCCTGAATCTGTGGCTCGATTGGCTGGTGAAAAATTAGTGGCAAGAGCCAATGAAGGTGAGTATGTTAAAGGTATTAATGGAAAATGGGTAAAAAAATAGTAACGCCTTAAATAAGCATTTAATTTCGTTAAAAGCACGATCTATTATAAATAGCTATCGTGCTTTTCCATAATTGCAATCACTAACTATCGCTAAACGTAACAACATCATCATTTATTTTTATAGTGAACTGAATATTGGATTGTATATAACCGGGTTTTGGAGGTATATCATCTTTTTTTACATAATTAGCAAAAAAATAAAACTCAACTTTACCATCAATGAGATTTTCAACAAACTCATTCTCTTTATTAAGATCTAGTGGTCTTTGTTCTTCATTGTATAATAATTGAAATGTAATATTAGCACTTGCACTATCGTCAGTGATCTGATTTTTTAAATAACCAGTATTATTATCAATACTTGAATTTTCAATTTTCAAACGAACTTCGCCATGGCTTTTAGAGCAATCATTTATAGTAACAATAATAATGTGACTGTCTGTATCAGCTAATGTTCCCGCTTCATGTGATGAAAAATCATTTTCATTAATAGAAATCTTATCGCTGATATTTTCATAGATATAATCAATATCACAACTTAAAGGAATTTCATGATCACCGCGCCTAGGTGCTGATGATAATGAAAAAGAGATAAGTAGTAACATAATCATTAAATAGATGTTTTTTTTCATAATTTTCTTAATAGAGATAAATTAGTTTAAATACAATTGATTTCTTTTTTTATTAGAGTGATGTTCTTTTCATTATCATTAATTTCATAGTTAAATTGACACTGCTTATCTTCTCCCCATTTTACTTTTACTAGTCCACTCTCTGTAATACCAGAAAGAAAAATAATATTATTTTCCGATACTAATCCGTGAGAAATAATATTACCGTTTTTATCGAACGTGGTGACTGTCGATGCAAAGGGAAGTGGAGTTGTTGATTTAAAAATAACACGATAACCAATTTTTATTGGGAAAATTATTTTAGACACTGAGCCTAATGTAGGAATAATATTTTTACTATAAACTTCTGTTTCTGCTTGTTGGGGTAATGTCGTTGCATTTAATTTAATGTTGTTTATTCGATAAGGTGTTATGTTATTTAAAATTAGATTTCCAAAAATATCTGTTTTCGCTTTTGTTGAAAATGATGTTTTAATTCCAGATATTCCTTGAGTATTAATCAGTGCAAATGTTCTACCTAAACGAGGAGTAAGAGTAATACCATTAGAATGAAGGACAATTCCTCCATTGATAGAAACATTGTAATTGTAACTATCTTCCACTTTGTTTACATTAAATGTGTAAAATTGATAGTTATTTTGGTAACGGGCATTGGTGGAAAAACGGTTGAACTTTCTTTTCTCATCATAAGAGTGTTGATAATTTACTGAATAACCTAAATTGTAATTAAGTAGAGCACCTCCAATGTTGGTCGTGTTGATATAGTGTTTCTTCTTATTTTGATAATCTATTTGATTATTAAACCAATGATAGTGTTCACTATTATTACCTAATGGTATATGGAGATTAAGTGAGAAGGAATGATCAAAAATAGATCTGTCTTTTTTAAAATTATATTTAATATTATAGTTTATTTTATTTATTGAAGATGAGAAAGAAGTACCTAATTCAAAATTTTTAGATGTGGTTTTATATATTTTTTCGTGATACTGAAAAGAAAGATAACCTAAATCACTAAAGTTTTGTGATAAAGAAAATGAATAATTTATTTTAACTCTATCTTTTTTTTGGAAATTATCTAAATAATGATAAAAAGATATTCCAGAAGTAAAGTAGGCTTGCGTTTTTGATATTTTTTTTTGATAGCGAAGTTGATATTTAAATTTATTTTTACTATTTTCATAACTTAAGTCTGTTGCTAAACCACCCAGTATACCTAAATCAAGAGATAGTCCAGATAAATAATTCATATAGTTATCTCGTTTTTTTATCGCGCTATATGAGGTAATTCTTTGACTAAGACCATATGATAATTCACTTAAAAGGAAAATTGAATTTTCTTTATCGCTATTCTTTGCTAATGTACCGGAAATGAAATTATATTGATAACTACCTTTATTTAGTTGATTAGGTAATGATGTGAAATAATGTGTTGAGGTTTTTATTCTTCCATCGGCTTCTTTAACTTCTAAACTGAGTTTTTCACTCCCTAAAACAGGTAATGAATTTATAATAAAAGGACCTGGGGGAACGGTGCTTTCATAAATGACTTTGTCACCTTGCTTAATCACCACTTGAGCTTCAGTATCAGCAATTCCTTCAATAATAGGTTTGTTAGCATAAAGAGTATTACTTAAAATTAAATTATTGGATATTAATTGAAAGCCAATTATTTTATCAGTTGGTAATATTCGTGTTGTAGGTGAGAACTTGCCTCCATAAAAAAGAGCAGAAAAAGAATTAATTTGGCGATAGGTATATATTGATGAAAGCTTCGACTGGTAACGATTTTTATTCCAATAAAAACTATTTTGACTGCGTATGCGCCAAGTACCTAAATTAAGGCCTGTTTGTAAACTGAGTTTTTGTTCTAGGTCTTTTTTTTGATGATGCCTAATTGAATAGGAATATTGACTAAATAATGCAGTGATCCCGTTATCCCAATCTTTTTCATCGATAA
This sequence comes from Proteus sp. G2669, assembly GCF_009915245.1. NCBI lineage: Bacteria > Pseudomonadati > Pseudomonadota > Gammaproteobacteria > Enterobacterales > Morganellaceae > Proteus > Proteus sp. G2669. The sequence continues at coordinate 62,864 of NZ_JAABLX010000055.1, forward strand.
TTTTATTTTCTCTTTTTATCAATGCTTTTTGTGGAATAATTAAATTTAGTTTCTGATTTGAAAAAGAGTATTTAAAATCAATTGAGTATTCAATTAAAGGAATTATATCTTGATGCTCTTTTTTTATTGAATAGAAATCAGCATCAATACCAAGAGAGATAAAATCATTAACAGAGAGGCAAGGGATTAACTTGTTGTCTATATTTTTAAAATAAAGGAGTTTTGCCATTTTTTTTCTATTGTTGATATGAATAATAGAATAATAAAACCCTTCAGGTTTTTTATTTTCAAGTAGTTGTTTGATAGTTTCTTTATCAATTTTAGAAAATGAATGAGCATAAATTGAGAGTGAGCTATCTTGAGCTATAGTATGTTGATTATAAATAGATATTAAAATAAAAAATGTTAATTTTGTTTTTATATGATTAATAATCATTAATAACTTCCTTATCCATCACCTCTATAGCTACACCATATTGATTAAATGTTTTCCATTTAACGTTCCCACTTTCTGAAATTATTTTTTTTGTGTTATATTTTTTAAATGGCGGGATTGTTTTACTTTCATTAACTATTAATATCCTATTAAAATATACTGAAGATAGAGAAATAAAATAAGGTGTAGGGTTGTTTATAATAAACTCATTATTTTTATTTTTTAAAAATTCAATTTTTTTATAAGCATCTTTTGCATCTTTTTCTATTGATATAGGTCTATATATTAAGTTATATACTGAATTTATAGAGACATGTAACATATTTTTACTGTTATCAGAGTTTAATAGAATAGGTATTCTTTTAATGTTTATTCTATATAATGTTTCTCTATCTCTTTCTTTTATTTCATCTTTTTTAAATATCTTTAAAGAAAAGGTTTCATCTTTTTCTATCCTGAAAAGAGGTGGGGTTACCATAAAAGGAATTTCATTACTATTTTCTTTATCATAATGTGTAATCCAACTTTGTATAAAGTAATCATTATTTGCTTTGTTGTTTATTTCAATTATTTCTTGATTGATACTTTCAATGAAAATAAATTTATCTTTATTTATTTCTATTGATGATTGACTATATGTAGGAAAGATGAAAAATAATGCGAAAAATTTAAATTTTTTAAACATATTCTTTTGCTAGCTAGAGTAGAAAGTATAAATGTTAAAACAAAGCTGGTATTCCAGCTTTGTTGATTTATGGCATTTTAATCCACAGCAATATCACTATATATAACATCAAAAGTTAAAGTGGATGATACTAAACCTGGTGTCGCATTTATTCCATTAGGCTTCATATAGTTAACATTAAATAAAAATTGTGCACTTTTATCTTCTTTATCTATTTTTGTTTTAAATGCGTTAGGTTTTTCATTACTTAATTCAATAATATTTTTATCAGTATCAAAAATAGCAATGTCAACATTGCTACCGTTATTGGCTAAATTTTTTAAAAGTCGTTTAGTTTGTTTTGGTATTTGTAATTGTACGCTATTAATGTTTTCGCCACAGTTAGTAAATTGAATCTCAAGAGGTTGAGCTGGAGTTTTAGCAATATTATTATCACCAAAGTTACTCGCTTGAACTGGCGGTAACTCAATAGGTTGTATTTCATCTAATTGACATCTTGGATTTGGTGTAACAGAACCATTAATTGTAATTGTTCCTACATTTTTTTCTGTATATTCAACAGCATTTGATTGAGTTGAAAAAAGAGTTGTAGATAGAATGAATATTGAAAGTATACTTTTTTTCATCGTAAATTCCATTTATTGAATTAATAAAATTATTTAATTACTTCTATATTACTTAAAGCGATTAAATCTTATTGATTTATTCTTTATAAATCCAATTTGTTTTTTATATAAACATTTATTTATAGTATGAATAAAAAGATAAAAATTAAAATATGGTTGCTAAAACAACCTGTATTTTAATATTATTTCAAGGATTTTATTAAAAATAGAATTTATCTCTATTAAGGTTTGTAAATTATAAATTAACTATGATTTTTTTATAAAAGAAAAATAATGTAATAATTATTGCAATGGAATATTAAATTTAGGTATAAAAAAAGCACCTGAGTAGGTGCTTTAAGAAAAATATCAATTATTATTTTACTGCAATGCTTCTTGTATTAATGATAGCATCAATTTCTTTTTGTGCTTGTTGGTGAGATTGCTGTGCGTATTCTTCACCAAAGGCAGTACCTTCAGCCATAATAAATTGTACGTCGTTAATACCAATAAATGCTAAAAATTGTTTTAGGAAAGGAGCGATAAGATCAGAAGGTTGATCTTTATGAACGCCACCACGGCTCGTTAATACAATCGCTTGTTTATCTTCAAGTAAACCTACAGAACCCGCTTCGGTGTATTTAAATGTTTCACCCGCACGAGCGATATAATCAATGTAATGTTTTAATTGTGCCGGAATTGAGAAGTTGTACATTGGTGCAGTGATAACAATGATATCATGTGCTTTTAATTCGCTAATTAATTCATCAGATAATGCTTTAGCAACTTTTTGTTCATCAGATAGCATTGTTGTTTCTTTTCCAAAAGCGAATAGAGTAGCTTGGTCTAAGGTTGGTACCGTATCTTTAGCAAGATCACGCACAGTAATAACATCATCCTTATGGTTATTCTGCCAATTTCCAATCAAGTAATCGGCCATTTTATTGCTGTGTGAGTAGTTTTCTAAAATGCTAGACTTCAGTACAAGGATCTTTTTCATTATTTTCTCTTGATCTATCAAATATGCTATTTGTTTAAATTTGCTGGTTTACGGTATTTTACTCTATCTTTTAAAGATCACATCTCAATCCTTTGAATATGCTATTCAAATATATTGATTATATAAAATCATAGACTAAGAAATTTAACCAAGCCTTTATGTGCCAATAATCTGTTGTGATATCATAAAGGCATTAGTTTTGATTGAAAATAACCTCAAAAAGGATAATAAAAGGTGACATTATCATCTGCCATGCTCTATCAAGAAATAGAGCAATTATCGTTGCGGGAGCAACAACGGTTAAGAAAACGTCTACGTGGCGTCGCTAAAATTAATAATGAAGAGTCCAAACAGGCGGTATTAAGTGCAATTAAGCAAGATATCACCACAGCACACCAGATGATAATTCGCCGCCAAGCTAATTGTCCTGAAATTACTTACCCAGAAAACCTTCCTGTTAGTCAAAAGAAAGATGCTATTTATAATGCAATAAAAGATAACCAAGTCGTTATTATTGCAGGGGAAACTGGCTCAGGTAAAACAACACAGATCCCTAAAATTTGTCTTGAATTAGGGCGAGGGATCAAAGGATATATTGGCCATACTCAACCGCGCCGTTTAGCCGCGCGTTCTGTATCTGAACGTATTGCTCATGAGTTAAAAAGTACGTTAGGAGAAGCTGTAGGTTATAAAGTTCGTTTTAGCGATCATGTTGGTGACAATACACTTGTTAAATTGATGACTGATGGGATTTTGTTAGCAGAATTACAGCAAGATAAACTGTTACTGCAATATGACACGATTATTATCGATGAAGCCCATGAGCGTAGTTTAAATATTGATTTCATTCTTGGCTATTTAAAACAGCTATTACCTAAACGTCCTGACTTAAAAGTAATCATCACGTCAGCAACCATTGATCCTGAGCGCTTTTCTAAACACTTTAGTCAAGCTCCAATTATTGAAGTTTCAGGTAGAACTTATCCTGTTGAAGTGAGATATCGCCCAATTGGTGGTGATGAACTGGATAGCGATAAGGATATGACTGATGGGATTATCGATGCTATTGATGAATTAAGCCGAGAAAGTGCGGGTGATATTCTTATTTTTATGAGTGGTGAACGAGAAATTCGCGATACTGCTGATGCTCTGAATAAATTACAACTTCGCCACACCGAAGTATTACCTTTATTTGCCCGCTTATCTAATAGTGAACAAAATCGAATTTTTCATCCTCATAATGGCAGACGCATTATTTTAGCAACCAACGTTGCCGAAACTTCATTAACTGTACCTGGTATTAAATACGTTATTGATACCGGTTTTGCGCGTGTCAGTCGTTATAGTTATCGTACTAAAGTACAACGACTTCCAATAGAGCCTATTTCTCAAGCTTCAGCAAATCAAAGAAAAGGGCGTTGTGGTCGTGTTTCTGATGGTATTTGTATTCGTCTTTATTCAGAAGATGATTTTATTTCTCGTGCTGAGTTTACTGATCCTGAAATATTAAGAACTAATCTTGCTTCTGTTATTTTGCAAATGACCTCAATAGGATTAGGTGATATTAGTGCATTCCCATTTGTACAGCCACCTGATAAACGTAATATTCAAGATGGTGTTCGATTATTAGAAGAGCTAGGTGCATTACAAGAGGGAACAGAAAATAATGGTGCTTATCGTTTAACCCCTATGGGAAAACAACTTGCACAACTTCCTATTGATCCCCGTTTAGCAAGAATGGTACTTGAAGCGCGTAAATATGGTGCTGTTAAAGAGTTGATGGTCATTACTTCCGCACTTTCAATTCAAGATCCTCGTGAAAGACCGATGGATAAACAACAAGCTTCTGATGAGAAACATCGGCGCTTCCAAGATAAAGATTCTGATTTCTTGTCTTTTTTAAACATGTGGGATTATTTGAAAACTCAACAAAAAGAGTTGAGTCATTCCCAGTTTAGAAAACTGTGTCGCCAAGAGTTTTTAAATTTTATGCGCGTGCGAGAGTGGCAAGATGTTTATACGCAATTACGACAAGTTGTGAAAGAATTAGGTTTCCCTGTCAATAGTGAACCTGCTGATTTTAGAAGTGTTCATGTTGCACTCCTAAGCGGTTTATTGTCGCATGTTGGACAAAAAGATGCGGATAAACAAGAGTTCACTGGTGCAAGAAATGCTCGTTTTTCTATTTATCCAGGCTCAGGTCTATTCAAAAAACCGCCTAAATGGACAATGGTGGCAGAGCTCGTCGAAACATCTCGTTTATGGGGGAGGATTGCGGCTCGGATTGAACCTGAGTGGATTGAACCTATTGCTGAACATTTGGTGAAGCATCAATATAGCGAACCTCATTGGTCAAAAGCGCAAGGCGCAGTAATGGCTAATGAAAAAGTGACATTATATGGTTTACCTATCGTTGCCTCTCGACCTATAAATTACAGTCAAATTGATCCGCTTTTATGCCGTGAACTCTTTATCCGACACGCCCTAGTGGAAGGGGATTGGCAAACTCGTCATGCTTTTTTCCGTGACAATTTAAAACTACGGACAGAAGTTGAAGAATTAGAGCATAAATCCCGTCGTCGTGACATTCTTGTCGATGATGAAACAATGTTTACCTTCTACGATCAGCGAATACCTCAGGACGTCGTTTCATCTCGTCATTTTGATAAATGGTGGAAAGATGCACAAAAAATATCACCTGATCTGCTTAACTTTGAAAAAAGTATGCTTATCAAAGATGATGCTAAACGAGTTAGTGCATTAGATTATCCGAACTATTGGCAACAAGATAATTTAAAATTACGCCTCACTTATCAATTTGAACCCGGCACTGCAGCTGATGGTGTCACCGTTCATATTCCATTAGCTATTTTGAATCAGGTAAAAAATGAAGGATTTGACTGGCAAATTCCGGGTATTCGTCATGAATTAATAGTGGCTTTAATTAAATCATTACCAAAACCTATCCGTCGTAATTTTGTACCAGCACCTAATTATGCTTCTGCATTTTTAGAGCGAGTACCTCAAGTTGAAGGTGATTTGCTTGATAGACTTGAAAAAGAGTTACGTCGAATGACTGGGGTAATGGTTGATAGAGAAAGTTGGCAACTTGATCAAGTTGCCGACCACTTAAAAATGACATTCCGTGTTGTTGGCGAAAAAAATAAAATACTGGCAGAAAGTAAAGATCTCAATAAATTAAAAGATAACTTAAAGGAAAAAGTGCAAGAAACATTATCAGCAGTAGCCGATGATGGTATTGAACAACAAGATTTACATATTTGGAGTTTTGGTGATTTGCCTCAGCGATATGAACAAAAACGCGGTGGTTATTCAGTGAAGGCTTATCCTGCTTTAGTTGATGAAAAAAACAGTGTAGGTATTAAGCTTTTTGAAACAGAAACTGAACAACAAGCATCAATGTGGGAAGGGATACGACGGTTATTACTATTAAATATTCCTTCTCCGATTAAATATTTGCATGAAAAATTACCAAATAAAGCAAAACTTGGTCTTTATTTTAATCCTTATGGCAAAGTGCTTGATTTAATTGATGACTGTATCGCTTGTGGTGTTGATAAACTTATGGCGTCTTATGGTGGCTTAATTTGGCAAGAAGACGAATATCAAAAGCTACAAGAGTATGTCAGAGCAGAACTAAATGATGCTGTGGTTGATATAGCAAAACAAGTTGAAGCAATTTTAACGCAGGTATTTGCCATCAATAAACGCTTAAAAGGGCGGGTTGATATTAGTGTTGCTTTTGCATTATCTGATATTAAAGCCCAGCTTGGCCAGTTGGTTTTTCCTGGTTTTGTTACCTCTCACGGCTGGAAACGCCTTGCTGATATTCCTCGTTATTTGAGTGCGATTGAAAAACGAATGGAAAAATTAGCTATCGATCCTAATCGTGATCGTGCACAAATGAGTCGAGTTGAAAATGTTATACAGCAATGGCAACAATGGCTAGGTAAACTGACTGAAAAACAAAAGCAGCAAGAAGAAGTGCAAAATATTCGTTGGATGATAGAGGAGTTAAGAGTGAGTCTATTTGCTCAACAGATAGGGACTCCATATCCAATCTCAGATAAACGTATATTGCAGGCAATGGAACAAATTAATTTTAACTAATTAAATAGCGACATGTTTGAACCCACGAAAACTAATGCTTTTCGTGGGTTTTTTATTCTCTTGCCAATTAATAGTCACCTATATATTAGTTACAACATACTATATGTTTCTTGATTTATAAATACCTAACCATCAGTGCGAAAAATAACAGCTTAGCAGGAAAATTTTTTTGACCTAAGTGAAATTGATTTTGAAGAGAGAAGAGAAAGAGAGGTACTGTTTTTCCAGTACCTCTAAGATTATTTCTAGTAAATAGTTAAGTAACCTAATGCTGGAATAGAGCCAAATAAGACAAGAGCTAACAGAATTTTTTCACTTAAGAGTAGCGGCTTTTTGTCTTTATATTGTTTACGTGTGTATAAAAACATCAGGATACCTGGTGCATACAGAACAACAGAGAGTAATAAATTAATCACACCTGATGCATAAAGTAACCATAAACCATATAAACTTGCGGGTATGGCAATTAATAATAAAGCACGACTACTGCGTGCAATTGCTACTTTAAATAAAAATGCACCTACGAGAAAATAAGGAACAAGGATCATCTCTGACGCAATAGTCAGTAATGTGTTGTAATTACTTCCCGTCAGCCAAATTAAAACTAAAGAGAATTGAACAGCATAATTGGTAAACCATAACGAAGATGAAGGAGCATCATTTTTATTCTGTTTCCCTAATTGTTTAGGGAAAGAGTGATGTAGTGCGGCAATATACGGTACTTCTGCAGCCATAATTGTCCAGCTTAAATAAGCACCACATACAGAAAGAATAAGACCTGCAGCAATAATTATTTCGCCCATACTACCAATCAGTTGTACAAGCAGAGGAGCCATTGACGGGTTTTTCATTGCAGCTAGATCAGCTTGGCTGACTAAACCTTGTGATAAAAGTGTCACAAGAATATAAATAATCAAAGCAATAACAACAGCAAGTACAGTCGCTAAACCAACATCTCGTCTATTTTTAGCTCTTGCAGAAACGACGACGGCACCTTCAATACCAATAAATACCCATAGTGTGATCAGCATTGTATTTTTAACTTGGTCCCAAACAGGAACACCCATATTTATTCCTTGGAAATCAAGGGTAAATATGTCCATATTGAAAGCTAATAGGGCGACAATAATAAATAATCCCAGTGGAATAAGTTTTGCCATTGTTGCCATTAAATTAATACTGGCTGCTGTTTGTACACCACGCAAGATAAGAAAGTGAACAACCCAAAGTAATATGGATTCTCCTATTAAGGCCTGCCAAGTATTACCATCACCAAAAATGACATTTTCTGGGGAGTCTGTAAAAAAACTGAAGGCAGCAAAGACAATAACAAGATAAGAAACGTTAGCGACAACCGCACAGACCCAATAACCCCATGCAGAGCAAAAACCAATAAACTCACCAAATCCTTCTTTAGCGTAAGTGAAAATACCCCCATCAAGATCGGGGCGAAGGCGAGAGAGAAGCAATAAAGACGTGGCAAGAAAGAGGATCCCAACACCCGTTATCACCCAGCCAATAATCAATGCAGCAGGGCTAGCAACTTCAGCCATATTTTGAGGCAAACTGAATACACCTGCACCAACCATTGAGCTTAACACTAACGCGGTGAGTGATATTAAGCCAAGTTTCTTATTCAAGGATAATTACCTACGTGATTAAAATTGTAAATAAATAGCGTATTTTCTTGTTTTTTGGTCAGTAAATAGAATAAATATGAATATCTCAAATTTAAATAAAGATAAAAACACTAAAAAACAGCGAGATTTTACGGAGAGTTAACTTGGTTGTCTATGCATTAAATCATAAAAATTATGCACTTTTACAAAATGTGGTTTATTTGATTATATTTTGAGTAAAAAAAAACCTCGCATAAGCAAGGTTTTTATTAATTAGGAAGTTTTATTACTTGAATAGGTCAGCAGTAATAGTGACTGTACCACCATCACTTTGCCATTCATTTGTAATATGGTAATACTTGGCACCTTTTGCGGCAGCACGTTTAGCAACCTGATAAGAAATTTCTGGTGAGTTTACAAAGTATCCGCTAAATGTAATGGTATCAAAAGGGTCCATTAATGCAGCAGCAGCTTTGTTGACTTCTTGGATTTCAGTACCATCAGGTAATGTGACAGTGTAACGACCACTTGCACCCGAAGTTTGTGTATCAGCAAATGCACCTACACTTCTATCAAAATCAGTGTTTGATGCAAGACCTGGCTTTTCAACTTTATTGGCAGAAGCTCCGCCTTCAGCAATAAGTGCGCGACCGGCATCAGAATCATAAGGAACAACGGCTTCTGGTGCTTGAATAGCGCGTTTAGGTGCATCTTTTTTGTAGATATAAGCTGTAACTTCTTGGTTACCACCATCATTTGTCGATACATTACGTACAATAAAGAATGATGCAGCACCTTTTTTAGCAGCCGCTTTTGCAATTGCATCGTTAATATCAGGGGTTGTTGGGAAGTAACCACGGATAGAAACAGTATCAAATGGTTGTAACAGAATTGCTTCAGGTTTTGGTAATTCAGTTACGCCATGAAAAATACGGTAGCTTTCTTCTTCTGCTTTGGGTGCATCTTTATGGTATAGATCAGCAGTAACACTCATGTTGCCACTATCACTAATATCATCTAGACCTTGAATGTAGAAACTATCAGCACCGACTTTATCCGCACGACGAGATACCGCATCAGCGGCTTCATAAATAGCGTTAAAACGACCGATAACTGTGATTCTTTCAAATGGTTTTAGTTCTGCAGCTTGTTCGGGTGTTAATTCCTGAGCAGCCTGCGCAACAGTGATATTAGTTAAAGACAACATCGCTGCTGCGATGACTGAGGTTTTCAGCTTCATACAAAATCCTTCCGCCTTGCGCAATTAATATTGGTCATGTGCTGAACGTAGTGGTTTATCACATAGGGATTAATTATTACATGTAATAATAGCATTTGTCGCATTATTTTATTTAGCGAATCACCACAGAGTCAAATGACCAGTATATGTTACCAGATATTTACCTGAATATAGTGAATAATTCATAAATATGCCTTTTCGACTAAAATGATCCAATTAAGTTCAATTTTAGCTTTACACAGATATAGATTATTGGTTTTATTTTCAGTAGGTTATTAGAGCTCCGATTAATGGCATGCATATTATTATTTTTAACATTTTTTTTGCATGAATGTGAAGTTAACGGAGAAGTTTTAACAGGTCACTATGGATAAGAAGGGAAAATTATGCGAATTGGTATACCCAAAGAGCGACTTTCTAATGAAACAAGGGTTGCGGCAACACCAGCCACAGTAACACAACTCATAAAATTAGGATTCACAGTCGCAATTGAAAATGGTGCTGGTATTGCTTCAAGCTTTGAAGATAAAGCTTATCAAGAAGCTGGTGCTGAAATCCTCGACCTCCAAAATGTTTGGCAGTCAGACATTATTTTGAAGGTTAATACACCACTTGATAATGAAATAACATTATTGCAAGAAGGTGCAACGTTAGTGAGCTTTATATGGCCAGCACAAAATGCGCCATTGCTCGAAAAACTAGCTGAAAAGAACATTAATGTTATGGCCATGGATAGTGTGCCACGTATTTCTCGTGCACAATCTCTTGATGCATTGAGCTCGATGGCAAACATTGCTGGTTATCGTGCTGTTGTTGAAGCAGCTCATGAGTTTGGTCGATTCTTCACAGGGCAAATTACTGCTGCGGGTAAAGTACCACCAGCTAAAGTGATGGTGATTGGTGCCGGTGTTGCAGGTCTTGCTGCAATTGGTGCAGCAGGAAGCCTTGGCGCAATTGTTCGTGCATTTGATACTCGCCCTGAAGTGAAAGAACAAGTTCAAAGTATGGGCGCTGAATTCCTTGAGCTTGATTTTAAGGAAGAAGCAGGCAGTGGTGATGGTTATGCGAAGGTAATGTCAAAAGCCTTTATTGATGCTGAAATGGCGTTATTTGCAGAGCAAGCAAAAGATGTTGATATCATCATTACAACCGCATTAATTCCAGGAAAGCCAGCACCTCGTTTAATTACGAAAGAAATGGTTGATTCAATGAAGCCAGGGAGTGTGGTTGTTGATCTGGCAGCCCAAAATGGAGGGAACTGCGAATATACCGTACCTAATAAAGTCTTTACGACAGAACATGGCGTAAAAATTATTGGTTACACAGATCTTGCAGCTCGCTTGCCGGCACAATCGTCTCAGCTTTACGGTACTAACTTAGTCAATTTACTGAAATTACTTTGTAAAGAGAAAGACGGCAATATCAATATTGACTTTGATGATGTTGTTATTCGAGGAGTGACTGTTATTCGTGCTGGTGAAGTAACATGGCCTGCACCACCGATTCAAGTTTCAGCACAACCTAAAGCGGCACCTGCTGCGAAACCACAAGAGAAACCCGTTGCTAAACCTGTTTCACCTTGGAAGAAATACGGCTTATTAGCTATTGCTTTCTTATTATTTGCATGGCTTGCCAATGTTGCACCAAAAGAGTTTTTATCTCACTTTACGGTATTCGCGCTTTCTTGTGTGGTGGGATATTACGTTGTTTGGAATGTTAGCCATTCATTGCATACACCATTGATGTCAGTTACAAACGCAATTTCAGGCATTATTGTTGTCGGTGCTGTACTCCAAATTGGGAGTGGTGGTTGGGTTAGCCTCTTTTCGTTTGTCGCAATTTTAATTGCGAGTATTAATATTTTTGGTGGATTTACTGTTACTCAACGTATGTTGAAAATGTTCCGTAAAGGATAAGGGAGACAATTATGTCCAGCGGAGTTGTTACAGCGGCATATATTGTCGCCGCAATATTATTTATTTTTAGCCTTGCCGGCTTATCAAAGCATGAAACCTCTAAACAAGGTAACTACTTTGGTATTGCAGGGATGGCGATTGCACTGTTCGCAACCATTTTTGGGCCTTATGCTGGCAATGTAGGTTGGATCATTATTGCAATGGTAATCGGTGCTGTTATTGGTATCCGTTTAGCTAAAAAAGTCGAAATGACTCAAATGCCAGAATTGGTTGCAATCTTACACAGTTTTGTAGGTTTAGCGGCTGTATTAGTTGGTTTTAACAGTTATCTTGACCACAACACAGCAATGGATCCTGTGATGGTGAATATCCATCTAACAGAAGTCTTTTTAGGGATCTTCATTGGTGCTGTTACATTCACAGGTTCGATTGTTGCTTATGGTAAATTAAGTGGAAAAATGTCGTCGAAACCGATGATGTTGCCTAATCGCCATAAATTAAATCTTGCTGCTTTAGTTGTTTCTTTCTTATTGATGGTTTGGTTTGTTAAAACCGACAGTGTTGGCTTACAAGTTTTCTTAATCATCGTAATGACAGTAATTGCATTAGCATTTGGTTGGCATTTAGTTGCATCGATAGGTGGCGCTGATATGCCAGTGGTTGTTTCGATGCTGAACTCCTACTCAGGATGGGCCGCCGCCGCCGCAGGCTTTATGTTGAGCAATGATCTGTTAATCGTAACCGGTGCATTAGTGGGTTCTTCAGGTGCGATCCTTTCTTATATTATGTGTAAAGCGATGAATCGTTCCTTTATTAGCGTAATAGCAGGTGGATTTGGTACAGATGGTTCAGCTCCAACTGAAGATGGTGAAATGGGAGAGTATCGCGAAACAACGGCTGAAGAAGTCGCTGATATGCTGAAAAATTCAACATCTGTCATTATCACTCCTGGTTATGGATTAGCGGTGGCTCAAGCACAATACCCTGTGCATGACATCACTGAGAAATTACGTCAACGTGGTGTGAAAGTACGTTTTGGTATTCACCCGGTAGCAGGGCGTTTACCGGGCCATATGAATGTATTGTTAGCGGAAGCTAAAGTACCTTATGACGTTGTATTAGAAATGGATGAAATTAATGATGACTTCTCTGATACTGATACTGTTTTAGTTATTGGTGCTAACGATACGGTAAACCCAGCAGCACAAGATGATCCAAATAGCCCAATTGCAGGTATGCCTGTGTTAGAAGTGTGGAAAGCACAAAACGTCATTGTGTTTAAACGCTCCATGAATACAGGTTATGCTGGGGTTCAGAATCCTCTATTCTTTAAAGAGAATACGCAAATGTTATTTGGCGATGCTAAAGCTAGCGTAGACGCAATTTTAAAAGCACTGTAATAGATACAGATAGTGAATAGTGAAAAGCCAGTCAATTCTTTGACTGGCTTTTTTAATGGATACTTCAACTATCAATCGTGATCGCTATCAACTGTAATAGGGCAGGTAAAACCATCTGGTTTGATGGCCAATAAATCACATTTGATATGGTCTATCAATTGTTCTGCGGTATTTCCTAAGAAGGCTGCTGAAAGCCCGGTTCTTCCTAAAATACCTAAAACAACAATACCTGCATTTAACTCTTCACAAACTTGAGGAATAACTTGTTCTGGTAATCCTTCTTTAACATGTGTTTTCTCTTCAGGGATGCAGAATTTCTGGCGCAACTCTTTCATCGCAATAAGATGCTGACCACGAAGTGCATTGTTATAAAGATTAGGATCAAAATCAGGTAACTCAATCGCAATATTAATCGGTGCAACAGGATAAGCACTGAGTAGATGAACATCAGGATCTTTTTGTATGCGATGAGACAAATCAGTTGTTAATTCAATAAGTTTTAGATTAAGAGCATCATGATAAGATTCTTCATTTGATAAATTTGCAGCTACGACAATAGCGCCGTATTCAGGCCACTCTTTATCTTTAACCATCCAGACAGGGCAAGGGCATTTTCTAAGTAATTGCCAATCTAGAGGAGTAAAAATAAGTGAACCTAATTTATCGTGTTGATGAGCCATTTTTATGAGTAAGTCATGCTGATGTGCTACGACTTCTTCAATAATGGCTTCATAAGGTCGATTATGCCAAATGACTTTAATATCAATTTCTATACCGGCTTCAAGGTAATAGCGAGACTGCTGTTTGATCCAAGCTGCTTTTTGACTAATAACACCTTTGCGCATTGCGTTGCGTTCATCGGGAGATAAAAGGGTTGTCATGTCATAGGAGAGATCATAAACAGGTAGAAAAGCTTTTATCCGCCCACCATTACGCTGAACGATATAGACAGCACGGCGAAGTGCTGGTTGGTCATCTTGGTTAGGATCAATGACAACGAGAAGGTTTTGATATTTTTCCATTGTAATATCCTCTTTAGGGCTGGATTTATCCATCTACAATTTAAAGATAACCCAAGAAGATAAAATTCAATAGTACAAAATAGAAAACGGGGCACAAATTTGTGTGCCCCGTTATAAAATTAACGAGTGAAATGTAACAGATATTAAACTTCAGCTGACGAAGGAAGTTTACCCGCTAGTTCACTTAATAACGTACCATCTTCGATGGTAATATATTTACCTTTAACGCTTAACATGCCACTTTTTTGGAAGCGACCTAATAAACGGCTAATCGTTTCAACGGTTAAACCCAAGTAATTACCGATATCACCGCGTGTCATGGTTAAACGGAATTCACGAGGAGAAAAACCACGCTGAGCGAAACGACGAGAGAGGTTATAAATAAAAGCAGCCAGACGTTCTTCTGCATTCTTTTTCGATAGCAGTAAGATCATCTCTTGGTCACCTTTGATTTCACCACTCATCAGGCGCATCATTTGTTGACGTAAGTTAGGCATTTTGCCTGACAGATCATCCAAAGTCTCAAATGGAATTTCGCAAACCATTGATGTTTCTAAGGCTTGAGCGAAACTAGGGTGTTCAGTATTAATAATGGCGTCAAATCCAACCAAATCACCAGCAAGATGAAATCCTGTTATTTGCTCGTCGCCTTCTTCCGTAATAGTATAACTTTTAATAGTACCGGAACGTATGGCATAAAGTGATTTCAGCTCATCACCGGCTTTAAACAAGGTTTGACCTTTTTGGATGGGCTTTTTACGCTCGATAATATTATCGAGTTGATCAAGCTCATGCTCGTTTAAAGTAAACGGGATGCAGAGCTGGCTAATACTGCAATCCTGACAATGGATTGCACAACCGCCAGATTGGATTCGGCGAACGACGCGTTTTTCTGGGATCATAAGCTTGCTCATTACAAATAAAAATATTGATATGCGTCAATTTTAACACATATTGCAGTAATTGGTAAGGGGAATAACGATACGTGTAGAAATAATTCTGAATGTAACAAAACATGTATCTTGATAAAAACGATGTTTTGCTTAAAGGCTTATTTAGAACAATTTGCGCTAACCCTATACTCGATTGGTATATTATTCGATTTTCTAATGAAATTATAGTGCTATTACTAAATTATCCTCGTCAAAAGCCAAAAATGAAGGCGTGCTTCAATATTTTCTATCTTTATATTGACATTTAGTTTACGGCTTTACCTTAAATTCGTGTTTTTTATACATAACTCTTTATTTTCTTAACAAAAAATAAGTAAAGTTAACTAGGTGTATTTTTGATACAACTTAATGCTACCTTGAATTAGCTTTTCCTTATAAAAGATGGGGGAACTGCAAAGAAGTGCGGAAAATTGAAACATTCTATTACCTATTAAGTGGTATTGATATACATCAATGAGGGTTTACCACTATACCCTATTATTTTCACTGATGAGAGTTGTTATGTGAGAATGATAAACTAATGAAAAAAATAGAAAAAAGTGAAGAAAACAAAGGGATGATGTCTTTAAGTCGTCGCCATTTTGTTCAAACAAGTGCGGCATTAGTTACTGTGCCTTTTTTCGCACGAAATGCACAAGCTAATATAGATAAAAGCTTACCTATTGCACGAAATGATAACGAACCGGCCACTGTTGTTGCTACATGTAGTACTTTTGACTGTGGTGGTAAGTGTGATATCCGTGCACATATAAAGGAAGGTATTGTTACTCGTATTACCACGAGACCAGATAATGAATTAGATGAAGCTATGCCTGTTATGAGGGCATGTGTGCGTGGACGAGGTTATCGCAAGTTTTCTTACCATGCTGATAGATTGAAATACCCAATGAAAAGGGTCGGCAAACGTGGTGAAGGCAAATTTGAACGCATTTCATGGGATGAGGCAACAACGCTCATTGCGGAAAATGTGACACGTTTAACGGAGAAACATGGTGCTGGAAGTCGTTTTTTAACAGTGAGCACAGCAGTAACAGGGGGGATCTTCTCTGGTGATACCATGATGAAGAAACTCTTTAACTTAACAGGAGGCTATCTTCCTTATTACCATTCGGTTAGCTTGGGTAACACCTTAAAGGTAACGCCTTATACTTATGGTATTGCAAAAACAGGTAGCTCTTTAGACACCCTCGAAGACACACCATTAGTGATCTTATGGGGCCATAACCCTAATGAAACTATTTTTGGGCATACTAACCATTATTTTCAAAAGATGAAAAATAATGGTACTAAGTTTATTGTGGTCGATCCTCGTTATTCTGATACTGCGCAATCTTTAGCTGATCAATGGATACCTCTCTTACCAACGACAGATAATGCCTTAATGGATGCAATGATGTATGTCATTGTTACTGAAAATCTTCATGATAAACCTTTTATTGATAAGTATGTCGTGGGTTTTGATGAAGATCACATGCCTGAAGGTGTTCCTGCTAATGAATCTTTGGTTGCTTATTTAACGGGTAAAAAAGATGGCATAGAAAAAACACCTGAATGGGCAGAAAAAATCACTCGAGTACCCGCTAATACTATTCGTCAGCTAGCACGCGAATATGCAATGACTAAACCTGCTGCTCTAATTCAAGGTTGGGGACCTCAACGCCATATTTGTGGTGAACGTAGTGCGCGAGGATCTTCATTATTGGCAGCAATCACAGGTAATGTGGGTAAAAAAGGCGCTTGGGCTGCGGGTTACGGTGGTATTGGTAATCGTCAATCTATGCGTGGACCTAATATTGGTAATAATCCAGTTAAAGCTAAAATCTCGATAATGAACTGGATGCAAGCTGTTGAAGATGCAAGTAAAGTTCGTATTGAGGATGGGCTTGTTGATGCGGATAAACTTGATTCAAATATCAAGATGATCTTCTCTTTAGCGGGTAATTATTTAGTTAATCAAAACCCAGATGTGAATGCAGCCGCTAAATTACTAGAAGATGATTCAAAGGTAGAATTTATTGTTGTCAGCGATCTCTATTTATCACCTTCTGCAAAATATGCCGATCTCGTTTTACCTGAAACCAGTTTCTTGGAACGCTGGAACATAGGAAATACGTGGGGAACAGGAAATTACTTCCTACTTTCTGAAAAAGTTGTTGAGCCCGCTTTTGAACGCCGTTCTGATTATGAATGGATTACAGAAGTTGCGGAAAAAATGGGTGTAAAAGAAGCTTTCACTGAAGGTCGTAGTGAGAAAGAATGGATTGCTCACCTTGTTGATATTAACAAAACACGTTTTGAAGATAGACCTGATTTTCCTAATTTTGAAGAGTTACAAAAAACACGCCGTTATCTTTTTAAAGATAAACCTTTTGTTGCCTTTGAAAAAAACATCAGTGACTTTGAAAATAATCCATTCCCAACACCTTCAGGTAAAATTGAGATTTTTTCTAAACGTCTTTATGACATGAATAATCCGGATATTCCGGCTTTGTCTCATTATGTGCCAGCAATTGAAGGCCCAGAAGACAAATTAACAGAAAAATATCCATTACAAATGTTGACTTGGAAAGGAAAAAATAGAGCTAACTCAACGCAGTACGCTAATCCTTGGTTACAAGAAGCTCAACGTCAAGAGGCGTGGATAAATCCAATTGATGCTGAAAATAGAGGTATCAAAAATGGTGATATGGTGCGTATTTATAACGAACGCGGAATAACTGAGATCCCAGCATTAGTAACACAACGCATTATTCCTGGTGTTGTTGGTTTACAAGCCGGTGCTTGGTGGGCTCCCGATGAAAACGGCGTTGATCATGGGGGGTGCCCTAACGTTTTAACATCGACACGAATGACACCATTATCACATGGTAATTCACATTTAACTGTTTTAGTTGAGGTAACCAAAGCATGAGTGACTTTAAAGAATATGCACCGGTAAGCGATGAACAGCTCGGTTTCTTTATTGATTCCTCTCGTTGTTCTGGTTGCAAAGCTTGCCAAGTAGCATGTAAAGATAAAAATAATTTAGAAGTTGGTCGCCGTTTTCGCCGTATTTATGAAGTAAAAGGAGGCGGTTTTGCACCGACAGGGCAAGGTGGTCTGGTTAATAATGTGTTTGCATATACATTAACTATTTCTTGTAACCACTGCGAATCACCCGTTTGTGTGAAAAACTGTCCAACAACAGCAATGCACAAACGTGAAGGTGATGGCATTGTTCGTGTTGATACCTCTAAATGTGTAGGTTGTGGTTATTGCGCATGGTCATGCCCTTATGGCGCACCACAAATGAATGAAGAGACCGGACAAATGTCAAAATGTGATTTTTGTATTGATTTACTATCAGAAGGCAAAAATCCAATTTGTGTTGATACATGCCCGCTAAATGCGATTAAGTTTGGCAAGATTAAAGAGTTAAGAGCGAAATATGGGCATTTAAGCCAAGTTCAAGGATTACCTGACTTTACGATGACAAATCCAAATTTAGTTATCAAACCTCATACTGGTGCGACGAAAAAGGGAGGAGTTCAAGCATGAATGAATGGCCATTAGTGACCTTTACTTTATTCGTCCAGAGTTCTGTTGGCGTAACTCTTTTTTCAGCCCTTTATTTTTGTTGGTTAGAAAAAGAGATTGGTAATCAAAGAGCCACGGTTGCGATGCGACCCGTGTTATTAACTGCCGCTATTTTAGGGTGTTTAGGATTATTAGCATCAACGTTACATATGGGATATCCATGGAATGCTTTTCATGCATTACGCCATATTTCTTCATCATGGTTGAGTCGTGAAATCATATTTGCTGCCGTTTATCTTGGTGCGTTATGCCTTTATACCTTAGTGGTTTTGATTAAAGGGCACATGAACAAAACCTTATTAGCGGTTATTGGTCTGCTTGGCATCATTGATATAATATGTATGGCGTCATTGTATTACAACACTTCGATGCTGACATGGATGCACGTTAATACTTACTTTATGTTTATAGGCGCACTATTTTCAACTGGGGCCGCTATAGCGCTATTAATAACAGCACTTCGCGTTAAAGCCTTTGTAAATAGTGAGCTAGCAAAAAGAATTGTAATCAGTGCATTAGTGGTTATTTTTCTTACAGTAACATTACGTATGGCGGAGCAACCCTTTTATTTAGAATGGATGTCATCAGTCATTTCAACAAATGATGCAATAACGTTCCCTCATACGCCTATCATTGCGTATAATGAAACATTCGGATTAAGAATATCTGCATGGATTTTGTCAATTCTTGGTATTTTAATGATGGGATACAGCGTATGGAAATATCGTAATGCTGTATTTACTTCAGGATTGCGTATGGTATTAGCAAGTAGCGCAACAATACTGATTGCAGAAATTCTCAATCGTTTTGCATTCTTTATTGTAAAGTAGTGGAGTAGTGAAGTATGAGGCGTTTTATTAAGGTGGATCTTCCTCCTGAACCAATTATTAATGATAAATGTGTTAGAAAACGCCTCAAACAAAGCCTATGTGATAGTTGCTCTAAAGTTTGTCCTGTGGGCGCTATCACTTTTGGTCATCTAGAAGTAAAAATAGATAATGAACGCTGTTTTCAATGCGGTAATTGTCTATTTACTTGCCCTGTCGATGCAATAGAAAACATTACACCTCATGAAAGAACACATCAGGATAATTATCTTGTTGTTAATCATGATGAACCACTAGCAAGCACAGAAGAATTGTTAGTGTGGCATCGTCAATATCACATTAGAGGAATGAAAATAGCGCAACCTTTAGTGGATAAATGGCTTCCTGTTTTGGCGAATTTAAATCTTCAACTAAAAACATTACAAGAGCCTATCTGGCAATTAATGATCACAGAACCTACTGATATTGATAGTGGTCGTCGTTTTATGCTTTTTCGTCAAAAACTTGATGAAAAACCATTAAATAAAGATCAAGTAAGAACAGGATTAAATGCAAGAAAACAACTATATCCAGAAGATAGTTGGTTTCAAATTCAGTTAGATACCGAAACATGTATTCTTTGTTCCGCATGTGCAAAGGTCTGTGATGAAGGTGCGATTGAACTCGAAAACAATATATTCAAACTGGATGAAAAACGTTGTACTGGTTGTATGAATTGTGAAGTTGTTTGTTTCCCTAAATCCATTCATGTTAAAGAACATGTCGCTAAAAATAACGAACCCATTTTTTATCACTATTATGATGCACACTGTGAAAAATGTCGGTTAGCTTTCTTATCATGGAAATCTGATGCAACATTATGCCCGATTTGCATACAACATCAGAAGCAAGGTTGGTTATAATCTTCCTTTAAATACACTTTGATCTATTTATTGCTTAATCGGCGAACACTTTTCTTGAAATAAGTAAGATAAGTGATAGAAAAAGCTTAATTAGCGTTAAGATCAGAGAGTGGATAAATTAAATGGGAGCATATGATGAATACTGTTTTACCTGCAAACATGTTAGAGATTGCTATTACAGAACCTGGTGATATAGACAAATTACAAGCAAAAATATCACCTATACCTTCACTTCCTCCTCATTATCTTTTAATTAAAGTTGCCGTCTCAGGTGTTAATCGACCTGATATCTTTCAAAGACAAGGAAGCTATCCGCCACCAGCAGATGCTTCGCCTATTCCAGGCCTTGAAGTTTCTGGAGAAGTAGTGGCTTTAGGTGAAAGTTGTACTAAATGGCAATTGGGTGATCGGGTTTGTGCTTTAGTCGCAGGTGGTGGTTACTCTCAATATTGTATTGCACATGAAGACATCGCATTACCATCAATGAATTTAACAGATATTGAAGCAGCTGCATTACCTGAAAACTTCTTTACCGTCTGGGCTAATTTATTCCAGTTAGGCAAACTAAAACAGGGCGAATCTGTTCTTATTCATGGTGGAACTTCTGGGATCGGTTCTACTGCAATTATGCTTGCCCATGCTATAGGGGCAACCATTTATACAACCGTAGGTTCTGAAGAAAAAAAGGAAGTAGCTTACAAAATTGGTGCTGATTATGTCATCAATTACAAACAAACCGATTTTGCTAAAGAAATTCCTATCTTAACTCACGGTAAAGGTGTCGATGTTGTACTTGATATTATCGGTGGAGATTATGTCGAGAAGAACTACCAAGTTGCGAGCAAATTTGGACGCATAATACAAGTGGGCATGATGAAAGGGATGCCTAAAAATGTAAATATGATGCCAATGATGGTTAAACGATTAATTCATACCGGCTCAACGATGCGTTCCCGTTCAGTAGAAGAAAAAGCTCACATTGCACAAGAATTAAAACAACATGTGTGGCCATTGATTGCTGAAGGTAAAATTAAGCCAATAATTAATGCCATTTTCCCATTAACAGAAGCAGGAAAAGCTCATCAGTTAATGGAGTCTGGTGATTTAATTGGTAAAGTTGTGCTAGAAAATACGACTTATAACGTAAATGATAGTAACTAAGAGTATTAAATATTATTTGTTATAAGAAGTAATGGTTATTTTTTGTTTAAAAAAGCGAATATTCCGAAAAAAACATGAGCAATTTATCATGTGTTTTTTTATATATTGAAGTAAAAATGAATAACAATTAAATAAATATATTTTTGGTGGCGCATAAAATTTAATATCTATCCTCTTTAATTGATGTTGGGCGATATAAATATTTATTAATTCTAATTAAGGTGGGTTTAAGTATTAACCTTAGTAAAAATAATATCACATTGACTGAAAAGTAACTTAAATCAAAATTGATAATAAAATAAAGAAACTAACAAATAAAACTAAATCATTAATCATTAAATAGAGAAAACTTTAGGTTGAATTGAAAAAATCTTAACTGATATCAATAAAATAAAGAAGATTCTTACTCATCATGTAGTATATCATTTGAATAGAGATTAATTATTTACGATTAATAAACACAATTCTCATTAAAACAAATAACAAAAATTTATATATAGGTGCGATGATGGCAAATCATAAACAAACCTGTCTGAGTGCTGCAGAGCGTGTATACCATACCCGAACCGTTGATACGCTAGCATGTTATCATCGAGAGATGGCAAAAATATTAATGAATAGTGAGTATTCTTTTCCTAATGCAAGTAAAGCAAAAAAAAATAATAGTGATAATTTAGAGACTAAAATAAAAAATTGTACAATTGAAAAAAAAGTAGTAGATAATTCTTTTGACTCTATTTTAGAGTCGCTAAAACAGCAAAGCAATTTTACTCAATCAGATATTGAGCCTTATTTTTCTCATCATCATTCACAGGTGATGCAATTGGCTAAATTCGGCTATCTTTCTGCATTGGCTTACAATTCAGATAATGTTTTTAATCACCATTCGCCCTTACAAAAACAACAAGAAAAGGAAATTATAGAAGATCTCTGTAAATTAATTGGCTTTTCATCGAAAGATGCATTTGGGCATATCACGACAAGCCATACCCTTGCTTGTTATGAAATATTATGGGCACTTAGAAATTTAAAAACATTACCAATGGCAATTGCCCGCCATCCCAAGTCACGAGATTTGGTTGCAGATAAAAAAGCATTTGAGTTATTCAATATGTCTATCTCAGATATTCTAGCTATGGGTGAACAACTCCATAAACGTAAGATTTTTGATGATGTTAGTTATTTGACATGCCGGGGAACGGGTATGACAAAAACAATGCATTTAGGAAAATTACTTGTCCCTGTTTCGCGTTTTGAATTTTGGAAGAAAGCAATGGATATATTGGGGTTAGGATATGACAACCTTATTGCATTGCCTATCGATGGATCATTTAAAACAGATACTGAAAAAATGCGTAGTATTGTTTTACGCCTTATTGAACAGGGCGAACCTATTTTGGGTATTATTGGTATGTTAGGCTCCCCATCTTATGGCAGCATTGATAAATTAAGACCACTTTTTGAATTAAGAAGAGAATGTGAGGAGAAATACAAAAATTCTTTTTATATTCATATAGATGCTTCACAATTTGGTTATATGAAAAGTTTGTTTCTTGATGATAATTACGAACTTATTCCTTATAAGACGTTGTGCAAAAAACTAAAAAAAGAAGCGCCTCTACTTGAATTAACGCCAGAAATATATGAAAGCGTCACACAGCTTTCTCTTGCAGACTCTGTCTCTTTTGAGCCTTTTCAAGCTGGCTTTTCACCTTATCCCACGGGTGTCGTTTGTATTAAAGATGCACGCATGAGTCATTTTCTAACCAATCCACCAAGATTATGTCCAGAGCAAGCTGATGGTGTTCCCGAAATTGACGGTATTCAATCAGCACCTGCAGTGGCTTCGATGTGGAGTGTACATCAACTTTATCCCTTTACTTTATCGGGATATGGAAAATATGCTCAAATTCAATGGGAAACACGAGTCAAACTTGAACAATTCTTTAATCAAGCTCAATCCTTTGAAAAGGAAGGGGAGCACTACTTTATTCGAGTTTTATCAGCATCCGATTTTAATAAATTGAATTTTGCAGTTGTGAAAAAAGGGAATACGTGTTTAGAAACACAAAATAAGCTGAATAAAGAAATATATGAACACTTAGTTGTAAAAAGTCACTATAGACAAGACCTAAGCTTACTTACACTTTGTGCTCGTAATAGTGATGATGCACCCGCACAGTTTTGTCATGAGTGTTATCTAGATAAAAATGAGTGGGAAACAATCAAGCATTTAAGTCTGTTACAACTTACTATAAAAAGTACGCAAATAGGTGATAAACAACAAATTGAGGCAGGGTACCAATATATTAAGAAGGTCGTTTTATCTGCGCTAGAGAGAGAGTTATAACAATAACTTTTGATCACTAAAAATATCCAGCCTGAAAAACGAAGAAGTGAGTGATATCTCATTATCTTCGCTTTTTGGGTGGTTTAATGTCCGCATCTAATTGTTCCCCTTACAAAATAAGTGACATCGTCACTTATCGTTTTCTCTTTATTACTTACAATCATCAGCTCACTAAAACAGAACGACGATCACTTCCTCAAAATTTATTTTTTATAACTATTTTGATTTTTTCTTCTTTTATTTCCATTGATAGCACATAAAAGCAAGCTAGAGAATGAGAATCATTCATAATAACACTCTTCCTTGTATGGATATAATCATAAATAAATCATATTGTTAAAGATAGAATTGATTTAGTAATACATTTAGATATATCTAAAGCTTGATAATTTAGATATATCGGTTTATATTGCATTACATGAATTCGATATATCTAAAACGATGAGGGAATATTTATGATGATTCGAGCATTACACTCACTTTATCAACAGCGTGCTGAAAATGGTGAACATGGTAGTCATGGTCACGGAAACGGAAAAGGGCATTGTGGAGGTAAAGTTAAACAAGGTCGGAGCCATGGAAATCACGGCGAGCATTGCTGTCATGGTGAACATGGTCACGGACATGAAGGTCATGGTGAGCATGGTCATGGACATGAAGGTCGCGGTGAATGTCGTCATGGTGAACATGGTCATGGACATGAGGGTCACGGTGAATGCTGTCATGGTGAACATGGTTCTGAAAGACAAGGCAAACAACGCGGTCGTGGATGCGGTGGGCGAGGTAAAGGTCAAGGACGTCAATTAAAACGTATGTTTGATCATGGTGATTTACGAGTTTTATTACTCAGCATGATTGCGAAAAAACCGAGCCATGGTTATGAAATTATTCGTGAAATTGATGAAGCCTCTTCAGGATTATATGTGCCTAGCCCCGGTGTTATTTATCCAACACTAACATTACTTGAAGAGCAAGATCTACTGGTTGCCACCATTGCTGAAAAGGGTCGTAAAAATTACAGCATTACACCTGAAGGCTCTGCATTTTTAACTGAACATCAGGAAATAGATGCCAATATTCAAAGAAAACTTGCTTATGCGAGAGACTTGTCTCAAAACGCGGGTGGTGTTTCAGAAGAGATTGAATCTGCGGTTGGAAAATTAAAGGCTGTATTACGCCATAAACTGGTGTTAAAAGAGCTTTCTGTGGAAAAAGCGGAACGTATTGCTTCCATTCTTAATGAAGCAGTTGAGAAAATCGAAGCTATTAATGAGGCATTGATCTCAGAGGAAAGGGAAGATGAATAAAACAGATACTCAACCACAAAATACAAGAAGACATAATGAAATAGAAAAAGAGGATTTAGAAAATAATCCAGCTGTAAAAGAGCAAATTTGCCCTAAAATGCCAGTTTCTTACTTTCGTAGAGCATTACGTAAACCTGGCAGAATATGATAATGATGGACGGAGGTTATCATGATATGACCTCTGTCAGTTTTTCTTCTACCCGTTGTTCCTCCTATCTACTGCTTTACAAAGTGGTTTTTAACTAACAGAAACCAACAATTTCCTTGTAAAACTTGTTTTACTTCCCAATGACTATCTTAGCAATCACTACCTTCATTTATTTTTGTAAGTCATCTTTTTTTGATGGCCGTTTGTGGCGTTTTTCTTAGGTTATTGTACTGATATCAAAAAAATCATAAATGTTTGTGGAAATGTTCCATGTTAGCGATTATTTTATTTAGGTTAGTAAGCCATTATAAAAATAGAAAACGTAAACCAGAGATATGCTTGTAATAACAATAAAATAAATACCAGATCAAAATAATAAACGTTCGTAAGCACTTAAACGAGAATAAGTGCATTACTTCAAACGTATACCTTACTCGATAATGCATGCATTTAATGCGCATAAATTAGAGAAAAGTAACATAGATAGTGGTTTATTTATTGTTAAGAATAGAAAAAGCGATGCGAATAAGCGGTTGATATTCATAAAAATATTTCCGCATAAAAATAACAATACGCTCATCAAATAGAACAATCGATCGACGAAGTTGATTGTTATGTATTTGCCGTACTTATTGAATCAACATTTGCTAACTTAGGAATATTCGAATGAAAGTGAAAGCATTATCTGTAGTGATAAGTTTGATACTCGCTACACCGTTATGTGCTAATGCGCAAACTGATATAAGTGCTATTGAAGCAAGATTAAATGCGTTAGAACAACGTGCGAATGCAGCTGAAGCAAGAGCTGCTGCTGCAGAACAAAAAGCAGCTCGTCTTGAACAACTCGTTAATTCAAATAATGGATATAAAGGAAAGCCTACAAATAACGTTGCTTCAATGAATATGGAGCAACGCATTGCTGTATTAGAAAAGCAATCAGATGAAGCTCAAGCTAAAGCCAATATCGCTCAAACCCAGCTAAATGAACTTCAACAAAAACAATCAGTTCAGCTTGCTAATACAGGGAATAAAGAAGCTACAGGTTTTTTCTCTACTAATACAAATTGGGGTGATCTCAAATTGTATGGCGATGTTGAATATAATATTGATGCGGCAAGTAAAAAAGGCCAGTTAACATCAATGAGAATGATGCCTGGTAAGCAAAAAGACTTTGAAGATAACGAAAAATGGTCACTTAATGGGCGTATTTTAATTGGTATCGATGGTGAGAGAGAATTAAAAAATGGCAATTATGCTGGTTTTCGTGTTCAGCCTATGGCTGACATGACCGGTAAAATGAATCTAGATGATGCTGCCTTTTACTTTGGTCAACGTAATAAATGGGAATATAAAATTGGCCGTTATGAAGCGTATGATATGTTCCCTTTAAATCAAGATACTTTCGTCGAATATTCAGGTAATACCGCAAATGATTTATATGGTGATGGTTTTGGCTATATTTATATGATGAAAGAAGGGCGTGGTCGTAGTAGTGATGGCGGTAGCATGATGGTTAACACACATTACAACGACTGGTATTTTGAGTTAAATGCATTAGTTGAAGATGGAACTTCAGTTTTCAAAGATGGTGAGTATCACGGGCGTAAACTTGATAATCGTAAAAATGTTATTTATATGAGACCTGTTGTTGCATGGCAGAAAGGTAACTTAACAATTGCAGGTGCGATAGACGCAAACGTAATAAGTAAAGCTTATGGTTACGAGGATGAAAATGGAAAATTCCAAGATCAATCACGTCGTACTGGTTATGGTCTAACGTTAAGATGGGATACTTTAGCTGATGATCCTATTAATGGCATTGTTGCAAATTTAAGTGCTGCTTATCTTGATGCTAAAGATGAAAATGATTTTTCAATTGGTAGTAATGTGTTGTGGCGTAAATTCCAATTAGGTTATATCTATGCACATAATGATATTAAAGCTTACTATCAAACAAGCGGAAATAATGAGCAAAATGAAACCTATCTAACGCTTAATCCTGGTAAGTACAATATCAATACAGTATTTGCTTCTTATGAATTACCTAATATCTTGGATATGGATAATTTTAAAACCTATTTAGGTGCTTATTATTCACGGATAGATGGCAAAGACGAGATAAATGTACATAGTAGTGATAAGGATCGCTATGGTGCTCGTATTCGCTTTAAGTATCTCTTTTAATTTTATTTTTGATACTTTAAGTTAGACATCAGTCCCACATCGAAAGACTTCAATTTTTAATGTACTGTTATTAGTTGAAGTCTTTGCTTTTTATGTATGTATAGCGATAAGTATGTAAAATGGTAAATATGTAAAACCTCAAATACCGGATAAAAGAAAGGTTTTGACCAGTTTTTCAACCTGCCACTCTTTAATATCAGAAACTTGCCCATCACCAATCTCAACTAAGCGTAACTCTCCAGCAGCATTCCTGACTACATCTATGGAATAAAATGGCGTGTTTATCTGTTTCGCTACTTTTCTTACAAGTTCAGGAATTTCATTATCCGCAGAAAATATTTTCTGATTTAAAACAAAATATCTACGCTCACTATTATTAATAAATTCTTCAACTCGGCGAAGGCTGACGCCACCTTCAATATTTCCCCTAAATTGTGTAATCAGTTTTAATATTTCCCTAATCTCATCTGCATTTTTAGCGATAGAGCCTCTCGTTGTCGTTAGCGATTTTACATAATCTTTCACAAAGTAAGCTGGCCATTGAAGCTGCTTAGTTAACTTTTCAAAATCTGTTTCTGCATTAACAATAACAGTTTCTGGTGTGAACTCTTTACAATATTCATACCAACCAGTTATATGATGGTTACGAATATAATCTTCAGGTGTTTCAAGCATTTTTCCGCCATGAAAATCCACAGCATGGTATAACTGTTGATACTCATTTTTATTTAACATCCATCCTCGCCAAATAACGGGATGTTCTGATTCAAGTGGATGTGAAAACTTATATTTACCCAACGCGACATCTTCTGATGAGAGTAACAAGCAATGGATGTTGAGTGCTTTGGCACAACGATATTCTTGCTCAAAGGCCTCATCGGGTTTGCCAATTTTAGAATAATCATCAGGGTAAATTATTTGCATAAGTAATTCCTTTTAGTTCAATAAATTCAAAGAAAGATATTTTAATGCTCTATTTAATGGTTTGAAGCTTTTTTCTCTTAATTACATGTTCTCTTTTTAAGTTGTGAGATCTCTCGATTTTTTGATCTTTTCTCAGCTAGATAACTGATTTTACTCGTGCCATAGTTTTATTTCCTGCCATAATCTGTTTAACAAATACAGACATAAAATAACGTATTTAAATACGATTAATATTAAGCAGGAAACAATTCAATGTCTTTCTATACACAAAACAGTTATTCAAATAATAAGACCTATAAGCAAAATAGAATAAAAACACTATTAATAGGTTTGGCCTTAATTCCTTCCTTCGTATTTGCAGATGACCTATCACAATTACCACAAAAAGAGCGAGTAGCTTATTTTACTCAAGCTCAGCAAGCAGGGATCACTGGTGTTGCTATTAAAACCAAGCCTGTATTGGCAAGGCCGGCTAAAGAAGGTGAAATCATCACAACCATTATTAAAGGTGAAGGTGTTGAAACTGTCTCTGAACCTGCAAAAGGGGGAGATTGGGTCGTACAAAATATCTGTCCAGAGACAGGTAATGAAGAAATATTGGTAAGAAAAGCTAAATTTGCTCAACGTTACAATACGGCAGAGAAAAATGAAATTAATTTAGTGTCTTATCCTAATGATTATCAACCTTTTATCCCGAAAGGGATCGAAATGAATTATTTTATTATACCGGGATCTACACCAGCATTTGCAATGGAAGCTCCATGGGGAGAATTGCAACGCTTTCAACCGGGTGATGCGGTTGTTCAATCCACAACGGATGGCCAAGATATTTATCGTATTCAAAAGGCAGCATTTGAGTGTACTTATACTATCCTTAAACCTGCTAAATTAGCACAATAATATTAAACTAATCTGTTGTAGGTTGAATTATTATTTTTATAATTCATAATGTTATAAGTATATCGCCATTTAAGGCAAGGATGTTAAATAGAGAGAGTTGTTGATAGTAAGTAAGGCATGCTGCATTGTTGTTTAATTGCATTAATAGCTACATTTCGTTAACCTATCTCTATCAATTTCTTCAACTCATTAGGTAAAACCTATTGAACTGATAGCAGGAATGTATTAGCTATTCTCAAGTGGAATAGGTACATTAGTTCCCATACCAAACAGGAGGAAATACAATGTCTTTAATTAATACCCCAATCAAACCATTCAAAAACATGGCATTTAAAGACGGTCAATTCGTAGAAGTGACTGAAAAGGACGTCGAAGGCAAATGGAGCGTTTTCTTCTTTTACCCTGCAGACTTCACTTTTGTGTGCCCAACCGAATTAGGTGACTTAGCGGATCATTATGCTGAGTTCCAAAAAATGGGCGTAGAAATCTATTCAGTTTCTACCGATACACATTTTACCCATAAAGCATGGCACAGCAGCTCAGAAACTATCGGTAAAATCAAATATGGTATGATTGGCGACCCAACTGGCGCATTAACTCGTAACTTCGAAAATATGCGTGAAAACGAAGGTCTTGCAGACCGTGGTACTTTCGTTGTTGACCCACAAGGTATCATCCAAGCAATTGAAATCACAGCTGAAGGTATTGGCCGTGATGCATCAGACCTGCTGCGTAAAGTTAAAGCTGCTCAGTATGTAGCTAGCCACCCAGGCGAAGTTTGCCCAGCAAAATGGAAAGAAGGTGATGCAACTTTAGCTCCATCACTGGATTTAGTTGGCAAAATCTAAATAAGAATTAAGCCACTAAAAAAGTTATTTATCGGGTGTTTCGGCACCCGATTTTATTGAGGGTGCAAAAATGTTAGATAATAATTTAAAAGCTCAATTGAAAGCTTATTTAGAACGATTAACTCAGCCAGTTGAGTTAGTAGCAACATTAGATGACAGTAAACATTCAGCTGATATTCAAGCGCTATTAAAAGAAATCGAACCATTATCCGATAAAGTCACTTATCGTGAAGATAATAACGCTGATGTGCGTAAACCATCTTTTCTTATTACTAACCCAGGAAAAGAAACGGGTGTTCGTTTTGCAGGTTCGCCATTAGGCCATGAATTTACTTCATTAGTTTTAGCATTACTGCAAACTGGTGGTCACCCATCAAAAGAAGCACAAGAATTACTTGAACAAATTCGTCAGTTAGACGGTGAGTTTCATTTCGAAACCTATTATTCGCTCTCTTGTCATAACTGCCCAGATGTTGTTCAGGCATTAAACTTAATGGCGATTTTAAATCCGAAGGTCACACATACAGCGATCGACGGAGGCATGTTCCAAAATGAAATTCAGGAACGTAATATTATGGGCGTTCCTGCTGTATTCTTAAATGGTAACGAGTTTGGTCAAGGTCGCATGACTTTAGCTGAAATCGTTAACAAAGTAGACAGCAATGCAGAAAAACGTACTGCGGAATTATTAAACCAAAAAGATGCATTTGATGTATTGATTGTTGGTAGTGGCCCTGCAGGTGCATCAGCGGCTGTTTATTCAGCACGTAAAGGTTTAAACACAGGTCTTATTGGTGAACGCTTTGGTGGTCAAGTTCTTGATACTGTTGATATTGAAAACTATATCTCTGTACCAAAAACAGAAGGTGCAAAACTTGCGGGTGCTTTAAAAGCTCATGTTGATGATTACCAAGTGGATGTGATTGATAGCCAAACAGTCAGTCGTTTAATTCCGGGGGCATCAGAAGGGGAATTACACCAAATTGAAACAGCATCAGGTGCAATTTTAAAAACCCGTAGCTTAATTATTGCAACAGGTGCTCGCTGGAGAAATATGAATGTTCCCGGTGAAAATGAGTACCGTACTCGCGGTGTAACTTATTGTCCACACTGTGATGGCCCACTGTTTAAAGGCAAAAGAGTCGCTGTAATTGGTGGTGGTAACTCAGGTGTTGAAGCGGCAATTGACTTAGCTGGCTTAGTCGAACATGTCACAGTATTAGAATTTGCGCCAGAAATGAGGGCCGATGCTGTATTACAGAAAAAACTGCGTAGCTTAAACAATGTAGAGATTATCTTAAATGCTCAAACTACAGAAGTGTATGGTGATGGTACTAAATTAACCGGTCTAAAATATAAAGATCGCACCAATGATTCTATGCACGATATTGCGCTAGCAGGTATTTTCGTTCAAATCGGCTTATTACCTAATACACAGTGGTTAGAAGGTACAGTTGAGCGCAATAAAATGGGCGAAATTGTTGTTGATGCTCGTGGCGAAACCAATATTAAAGGTGTTTTTGCCGCTGGTGACTGTACTACAGTACCTTATAAGCAAATTATTATTGCTGCTGGTGAAGGTGCTAAAGCCTCACTTAGCGCATTTGATTACCTTATCCGCACGACTGCAAAATAAGCAAATCAAAGATAATCAATAAGTTATAGAGAAAGGCATCTTTTTTAAGATGCCTTTTTTTGTACATAAAATCATCAAAAAGGGCTGAAAAGTGCCCTTAAGTGTTCAAGTGTGGACAATATGTGGACACTCTAAACCAGTAATTCTGTACTACCTTTCAATGGGTTATATTGAATGGCATCTTGTAAGAAGTCTGGTGCAAAGTGTGCATAGGTCAACGTTTGTTGCAAATTAGTGTGTCCTAAGATGCGTTGTAACGTAATAATACTTCCGCCGTTCATCATAAAATGGGTGGCGAATGAATAGCTTCTTGCTTCTTTTCAAAGCGTCGTCTGATCCGTTTTCCATTACGGCCAGTTGGTCTAATGTCCACTTCATATTGACCATTTTCGAGTTTCTTAATTGTCATAAGAAAACCCTCCAATGGTACAAATGCTTTGTGAATTAATAAACTCACAAAAATCTAGATATATCGTTATCCAATTTTCTTGTCTGAGTGGGACGATTGCGTGTTTATAACGAATATTTAATTGCTGATGCCAATCAGGATTTAATTAATTTATATCATCATGTTTTAAATAACACTTCGGTGATGAGTAGAGATGGTTATCATGATTGGGAAAAACTAAACAAAGCTGATACTTATTACACAATAAGAAAATCATTTAATTAAATTGGCATTAAATACATGTCAACACTCTCAGTGTTTCTCATTTTTTATATTTAAATCGCCATTGTTATAACGGTCTGTGTAGATATAACAATTCAGGTGAATTTAATGTGCCATTTGGAAAATATAAAAATATTTATTTTCCAGAAAAAGAAATTTATCAATTCGCTGAAAAAACCGTTAATGCCATTATCGCCTGTTTAGAATGGCAAGATACTTTGTCACTCGTTGATTTTGGGGATGGAGTTTATTGTGATCCCCCTTATATGGGAGATGAAGGTAGTTTTACTAAATATCATCACACTGATTTTACTCACGCTCATCAAATTGAATTAGCTCAAGCGTTAAAGGCATTAAATCAATCACAAGGTAATCCGATTACCGTCTCTAATTCCATTCACGCCAAAGAACTGTATGCCGACCTTGGTTTTCTTATTCACGAGATTGATGCGCCTCGTTCTATTTCTGCAAATGGAAACCGCCAATCAGCAAAAGAAATTATCGCCGTATTACAGGAGGTGTGCTGATGGAACAGGGCTATGTTGATATTCAAGATCCAAAAAAATGGGGTGCATATCAAAAATGGAGAAGGACTTTTTATTCAAGTCGTTCAAAGTCAGATAATGGGCACATTGCTGATAATGATTATTTTAAACATCATAAAATTTTTGATGAGGAAACGTATTGGGATGTTGTTCCATCTATTAATATGGGGTGTTATAACTTTTTAAATATGGAAAATATAAGAAATGATAGGGGTGATGATTATTTTAATGAAATGATATTGTGTCAATTCAATGGGAATTGATTTGTGGAATTAATGAAAAATGGCTTAAAATATTCTTGAGAATAATTTAAGCCATTATGAAATTAATCTATGGACATATCATCAAAGTAATCAATTATCTTTTCTAAATATCTTATTTTTCTACCAGAATAACTGTCTATATCTCTAAAGTAATTATTATCTTTAAGCTTTTTAAACTCTTCACCAGTAAGCAATTCATAGCGAAGTACCATATACAAATAGTGAAGTGATGTATCAAATAAATTCTGATCTAATGGTATATTCAATATGGTAAGTACTTCTTCTGGAGTTATATTTTTTCTTTTTAATTTTTCTAATAACGGTTCATTGTTAATTTTTATAAAACAAATCAAGCCAACAATAACTTGATGTGCACTATTAAGCATCATTATTTTATTGGAGTTTTTTATAATTGAAATTAAAGAATAACATTTTTCTATTTCTCTAAGAGATACATTGTTGAAGTTAAATAGGTACAGTAACATATTGAATACATCGCTTTCTCTCATAAAAATATTATTTTTATCTATGTGTTGAAGATAAGTTCCTAAAGTTAAATGTTTAGGCATACGATATCCTTCACTATTTATGTATTTATCTGTTGTGAATATATCTTTAGGCAAAGTAAACCAATAATCTATAAATTTATTTAAATATAGTGATGAGTTAATATTTCCATATCTTATTTTTATTGATTCTTCAAATTGTTGCTTATTCATAACTAGCAGAAAATAAAAACCTTCAACATTAAATATGTGTTTTATTAATTCTAAAAGATTTAATGAAAAATCAGGTCTTGCTCTATCTAACTCATCAATAATAAACAAGGTTTTATTATTTGTTTTTTGGTGTATAGACCTTAATATGGCTCTAAAACTTTCGATTTTATCCTCTTCTTCTTGTGAGTTTTTTATTTTATCTTCAATGTAACTTTCCCAAGGGGCATTTGTGGCATCAACAATTGATTCCTTAATTTTATCTATATCATCACTGTCGATTAATTTAGAGGTTAATATATTGATTATACTTTTAGGAACTTGTTTTGAAATGCTTAAAGCAACACTTTTACCTGTTTGGAATACTTTCTCTTTTATAGATTTTTCATCATGTTCTATACTATTGTATACACATGATATCATTGGTAATAATGGGTCTTTTTGGTAATCATTTTTAAAAGAATCAAAGTAAATAACATTAATATTATTTTCTGATAGTTCTAATTCTGCTTTTAGCATTTTTACAAAAGAGGTTTTACCATTTCCCCATTTATCATTTAATGCAAGAACTAAGTTACTATCTTCAGAATGGTTTACGACATTAATAATTTTGTCATATAAAGCTTTCCTATTAAAAATATCATTTTCGCTTGTAAACCCTTGAAAAAAATCAGGTTCTTCTGGTGACAATCTCATAACAACTCCTTAAATACGTTTAATATGAAATCTATTTAGATAGTTACTATTGCATGGTAAGCAATTCTGAATAATTTTGCATGATATTGAATCTATTGTGCCGTCATTTTTTATATACACTAATGCCATTGCAGGCGCTATGATGAGAATTTGCATCTGCATAAAAATCGACACATTTAGTGCGCGGGCGTGGCGGGGTCACGATTGCGTTTTGAGGGGCCAAACGTTAAGCTAACAGTTAATGAAAAATTAAAGGATATATTATGTTTTCTTCTAATATTGATGATAATGAAATAAAGAAAAGAATGGATAACTTTAGGAATAATATAGAAAAAGGAGTAAATAAAGGAGATATTACTCTTGAGCTTATGTCTATATTTGGGGACAATTATATTTGTCCGGTTGAAATGAAAATCTATGATATAGGAACTCCTTTTTATCGAGTTCGCCCCATTCCTTCAGAAGATATTTGTAATCCTTTTAAAACAATATCTAGAATTGAAGATGCTTGGGAACCACCTGAATATATTATAAAAACAAGAGGTCGACTAAATAATATAAATGAAAGTATTTTATATTGTTGTCCTGATGATTTTGAACTAGCTATTGATGAAGCTAGAGCGAGAGATAATTCATATATAGCAATCATGGTATATAAGTCATATCGAAAAATAAAATATACTGTATTGGGAGACTATGAAAACTCTAGTTTACCTAAAGATAATAAAACAAAACTATTATATTCATTTTTAAATGAGGAGTTTTCAATAGTTGTTGAAAATGGTGAGGAAAATCGCTATTCGATTACTCACGCGATTGCAAATTCATATTTTAGTTACCCTGAGCAAGATGCTTGGTGTTATCGTTCTATACAGTCATCTAAAAAATTTAATGTTGCATTTTTACCCAAAAAATCAAAAGATTGTCTTAATCTTATGGGGGTTATTATTTGTAATCCTAAAAAATTACCTAATGGAAATTATAATGTAAAATATGTAATTGATTTTGATAAAGTATCAAATAATATACGTTACCATAAGATTGATTCTGAATGGCAAAAAAAAATATTTCCTGAAATTATAAATGGTGAAGTTTCTTCCACAGTAATAAAAAAATAAAAATACCACTTTATTTTTTGTTAATATCTTGGAAAAAATTATACTTTTCCAAGATATTTTCTATTAATATTTACTCATCATCCAATGTGTACTTATCAAACTTAATCACTTCTTCACCTAACCAATCATTAATCTGTAATATCTTGCTTTGCAGTGGTGCCAACTCATTACGAAAGAAAACCTTTGCCGCTTTCTCAACGTCACCAAAGCTACCGGTATTTTGTGGAATGATCCCCATCATTTGAGGTGGTACGCGGTGTGCCGCTAACATATCGTCACGGCTGACATTCTTGATATTAAGAAATTCATCTTTTGCGCAATCTCACTTAGTGGAATAACTTGTACGCCGTCTTTCTTGCCGTTCGGTGCATGGATAAACAAGTTGCGGAAATTGCCGGGACCTTTTGAGTTTTGCATTGCTTTACGGATTTTATCAATATCACTTTGGTTTTGTGATGCGTCACTGACGTATAAAATAAATCCGGCATGGCTTCCATTACGATAATACTTAAGACGGAACAGCATTCAGTAGCACTGACATGGTGGACGCCAGATATTC
The DNA here is from genome assembly GCF_009915245.1 of Proteus sp. G2669. NCBI lineage: Bacteria > Pseudomonadati > Pseudomonadota > Gammaproteobacteria > Enterobacterales > Morganellaceae > Proteus > Proteus sp. G2669. Next base: position 99,201 of record NZ_JAABLX010000055.1, read on the forward strand.
CGGTAACCCGTACAACTCTTGATTTAAATCGGGTTCGTATAACTGAAATACACTGCCGGGTTTAAACTCATAAGGTTGTGAGTCATAGCCGTAACGTACAAACCAATAACTGTCATCGGCAACACCACGACGGGTATATTTTGCCAGTGTTGGTGTGAGTTTTAATAAATTACCCACCATATTATTACGCCGTTCAAGATAGGCATTGCCGAATGTTAAGAAGTCGAGCGCAAACCGGCTAAAGTCTAACTTAGAGAGAAGACGGTTAGGCTGAAATGTGCTGACTAAAATATTACGTTTGACATAAATTGCACTACTATGATGAGTCGCAGCGCGAAATAATTTTGATAACCCATCAAAGCTAATTGGGGGCTCATACCAATTATCAATTTGCGCACATTCCAGATAATCAAAGATTTCTCGTTTATCTAACACCGGAGCGAGATCACCAAAGGTAAAGGCTTCCATGCTGTTATTGGCGGTGCCACGTTGAAAAGGGCGTGCATCGTTGCCCACGCAAGGTCAGCGTGTCCGCTTGAGGCTTCATAAGTGAGGCGGTTACCGCTTTCTGTGGTAGTGTGGGAGATGGACACCGTTTTTCATTGGTCGATAGAGGCGCTTATACCGGCGTGACTGCAAATTATTTAAATACCCGTAAACCGCAAGAGAAAACACAATCACAAATTAGGCGCAGAAAACCCACTACTGATAAACCGAAAAAAGAAGAAGAGAAACAAGGGGAGTACCTTGTCGGTGAAGAAGGTAACGTGATGGTGTTGTCTCATACTTACGCGAGTAAAACCAATGCCGAACGCGCCGCGAAAGCCGCGTGGGAAAAAATACAGCGAGGTGTTGCTTCATTTAGTATTACGCTGGCGAAAGGGCGTGCAGATCTCTTTCCTGAGTTACCGGTACAAGTGAGCGGTTTTAAACCTGAGATTGATAATGCTTATTGGACGTTGGTCACGGTGAGCCATTCGCTGAACAATAGCGGGTTTACCACCTCGTTAGAATTAGAAGTCAAAAGCAGTGATATAGATATGGATAAGGAATAGTGCCTGTGTATAATTACAGGTAATTTCCACATCATAAAGAGGTAACCCGTTTATGATGATTTGTCCTGTTTGTGGTCATGCCGCACATACTCGTAGTAGTCAGCAAATATCTTCCGATACCAAAGAACGTTATAACCAGTGTCAGAATATCAATTGTGGCGCGACGTTCGTCAGCCATGAAACCGTAACGCGGTTTATTTCAAAGCCTCAATTGATTGAACGAGTAGAGCCACATCTTGATAAGTGTTGTCAGCAGGCGTTGGGGATTTGATGGAAATCCCCGGAGAGAAAAATTGTACTATAAAAACTCAGGGGATCTTAGTTTCATTTTTTATTTTATATTTTATTTACAATATTTTTTATAAAATTCATGTACGGATTTGTAGGATCTTTTTGCTTAGACATTAAAAATGTTGTACCAAATATAGCTTCAAATTGGCCACAACTATCTTTTATTGCAGATTGGTTCGATAATCGATTTTTTAATCCTGGTTTTAGCATTTGTAACTGGAAAGAAGAAATAGTTAATAAATCTTTCCATAAGTTAATACAGTCATTCCTAGTAACAGTATCTTTAAAACCAATACGATATGGTGATTTGATACTATTTTCGATAATTACTTCAATTATACGTCTAATTGCATGTATTATTAAAAAAGAACTTCCTCTTTCATTTAAAAATGATAGGAAATTTTTTTCGTGCTCTTTGATTTTAGATTTTCTATCCTTATTTTTTAATTCTTCTTGTAAAATATTACAAGCTTCAAGTAGTGTATAGATAAAAATGACATGTCTTGCTGTAATGGAAGGATTAAATACTTTTTGATAAAGATTATCATCTTCCCATATTTTCATTTTATTATGATAGCTATCATATGGGCTACCGTGCCATGCCATTAAAGCTTGAGCAGCTGTATGAGCATCTATTTTTAATTTTTTATTTGCACAAGGTACTCCACGTAAACCACCATCATAATTTCCTGACTTGTGCTTTGAAAACTCTTGTCTTAATCTTTTTTGTATAGGATCATTAGCTCTAAAGTCTGATTGAATAACTTTGTTTTGGCTATTGTTGTACCGAGTTATTTCCTCTATTAATTTTTTATTTTCACACTTTATAAAGCGTATACCTATTTCTATTTCATCTAATTTTACTTCTTTCTTTAATGTTCCAAGTGAACCAGTTGTTTGGGCTCCATTAACTATAGAAATTCCTTTAATACTTTTTAAGTATTTTTGACTCTCTTCAGTGACGATATTAAAGTCATGAACTAATGCTGTAATTCCATTATTAAATACAAAAAAATCATGAGGCGTTTCTTTTGATGAACGTTGTATACCTGCATTTATGATTTTATCATTATCTTTATTATTGGCTCCCATAAAATTTCTTACGTTTGCACTAAATAATTCTGTAGATGTATACTTTTTATAGATATCCGCTAACCATTTTCCATTAATTGTTGTAACAAAAGTTTCCCAATCAGAATTTTTTTTAAGAAAACCAACTCTATTTTCAGGAAAAGATATTTCATCAGAGATAATTATAGATTGTGTAGATGATTTATATAATTCATCTAAAGTTTCTAGTCCAATTTCGCGAATACTGGCTTTAACATTAATTTTTTCATTATTATATTTTTTTAGTTGTTCTTGCATTGGTGTTGACATTGGCTCCATTTGTTTTTTTATTTGCTCACTTTCGGGGCAATTATGTACATACCAAATGTGAATAATATCTATTTCGCCTGCTGATAAAGCATCTCTAGCATCAGAAACATGAGGGCGAATTTCTACTGGAATATCATCAAGAGATGAACTAAGTAAAACTCCTATTGCGTATGATAAATCAGCACCTTTGTTACCTTTAGCGGTTGGTTTAAATGATTGAGCTTCATAAGCTTGTATCATAACAATAGATCTAAGTTCTCGGCTAACAAATAAAATATCTATTTTAGCATCATCTCTACCTCCAGTAATTGCTGAAGATATTGTATTTAATGCATCATCTAAACCAAAGAACAATTCTAAAGCAAATACAGCTTCTTTATTTTCTTCAAAAATTTCCAGATCTTCTCTTTTTTTTAATGCTGAAATAAAGTCACTATCATCAAAACTTGTGTATTTTTTATTCAACTTAATATCCTCAAAAATAAAATTTAGAAATAAATTTACCTTATAAATAAATATATTCATGCGGAAAATATTATTTTTGGGTAAATAATCACATTATTGATGAAATACTATTGGAATAAGTATTAAGTTTGTTATATAGATAAAAAATATACTGTATTAATTAACAGTAATTAACAAAAAGCCTCTCTTTTTGAACTTAGGTTGTTCATTTCAAGAGGCTTTCCGAAATGTGGTCAATATGTAGACATTGACGCTGATTAAATCCTTTTATATCAATCTATTAAAGCAGTATAAAAAGCCTCACTTAGCGCATTTGATTACTTGATTCGCACGACTGCAAAATAAGTAAGCTAGGTTTAAAAATTAACTCTTTTACATTATAAAAGCATCTCAATTGAGATGCTTTTTTTCTACCTTGAATTTTTAATTTATCGAAAAATCTCTATTCATAAACCTCAAACAACCTATGCTATTATCTCACGACTTAAATAATCTATAGGGAAGTTGATTGATATGAATATAAAAATGATGAATTTTAAACAAATTGTTCCTGCAATTCTTTTTTCTTTGGTAAGTATTAGCTCTTTTTCTGTTAATGCAGATATCGAAATTCGTGATGAAACTTTATTTGAAGCACATCAACGTTTTAAAACCGAAATTATAAATGACAGTTTTGATAATATTGATCCACCTTGGGAAGCGCCACCAGAAATATTTAATGTTATTAAATACCCAGCCAAACCCGGTGATATGTATGCCTATTTAACACCACCTCCAGCAAACAAAAAAACGAAATTACCTGCTGTGATCTGGCTAAATGGAGGCTACGGTGGAATAGGGGGTGATGACTATTTTTGGCAACCTAAACCGGCTGATAATGACCAAACAGGTGCTATTTTCCGAGATCCCAATATGGTACTGATGATCCCATCTTTTCGAGGTGAAAATACCAATCCTGGTCGTTATGAAATGTTCTATGGCGAATTGGAAGATCTTGAATCAGCGAGAGAATATTTAGCATCATTGCCTTACATTGACGCTAAACGTATCTATGTCGTTGGACATAGCACTGGAGGAACACGTGCATTATTAGCGAGTGAATATAGTGATAAATTTAGAGCTGTTTTCTCTTTAGGTGGAATACCTGATCTTAAATTAAGAGCTGAAGGGGATATGATAGTTGAGTTACCTTTTGATAGAAATAAGGAAGAGGAATTTAATGTTCGATCTGTATATCGTTATATTAAATCAATAAAAACACCAACTTTTTATTTTGAAGGACGAGACTATTTTTGGAATGAGTTTAATGAGCTACGTGCCGTTGCAATGGTGCATGATATTCCATTAAAAATATATAGTATTAAAAATGGTGATCACTTTAATATTATTGTTCCAGTCAGTAAATTAATTAAAGATAAAATTTTACAAGATACTGATACAAATAAAGAAAGCAATATTCGATTCACTAATGAAGAAATAAAATGGATCAATAAACAAGTTCGATAATAATTTAATTTATATTTGAACAGATTTTTAATAACTCGCTCTTTTATTTAATTGATAAAAGGGCGAGTTTTTTATCTAAAAGTCAATATGGTTAAACTGAAAACTCATCACATAACTCTTGAAGTTTATTAATCATCCTTGCTATATGAAAACCATCACAAGTAGCGTGATGTACTTGAATGGATATTGGTAATAAAAATTTGTCATTTTGTTGAATATATTTTCCCATAGTAAAAATAGGAGGAAAATAATCTTTTACATTAGCAATATTTAAATTAAATCCATCAAAACTTACCCACGGGATCATCGAAATACAGAAATGATTTTCAGGTAAATTAGGTTTTGCAGATAGATTCAGATTATCTTTATACTTTTGATAATCTTGCTTATATTCTTTTAAAAAAGAACGCCAATCTTCAACATATTTACTCCATAACTCTGAAAAAGTTTCCGTTTCTGGATGAAAAATCGTATATGCAGGATTGATATAATCCCAAATAACCAATTCATCATTCTTTATTGCCATTCTAGATTCAGGATAATAATTTACCGTTTTTGCAATCAAATAGATCATTACAGGGTAAAACTTAAGATTATTTTTAGTTAATATATCCCTTAAGGCCGTAATATCTAACTTAGTTGTCAAACTAAAACCACATTGCAAGTTATGACGATAATGTAAAAAGTGTTCTTTTCTATGCCATTGTTCTAAATCGATTTTTTTATAATTCATTTTTAAGCCCTTCTTGTTAAGTAATAATTTTCTTAGTGAAGAAGGGCAAAACGGGTTGTCTGAATAGGCTGCATAATAACTCCTCACATATTTAATTATTATAAAAGATAATATAACGTATTATTGCACTAATTATTAAATATTAAAGGTATTTTTGTGCTGACACTAACTACAATAACATTTTTTTGGAAAAAGACATTAAGTATATTATGATAAGAAGGTTACTTTTTAAAAAATGAAGGGATTTATGATGCAAGCTAAACTTGCTTATCAATGGAAACAACAAAGACGTGGAAGGCTCTCTTTTTTAGGTTTAGAAATTGCTTGGTCAATTTTATTTGCTATTGTCGAAAACTTAATATATCGCTGGTATATATTACTTTATCCTGAAAGCGCAGATTCAATAATTGAAAGTGCCTTTTATTATCAATTTTCTTTTACGCCATATGGTTTAATCGAAATTGTACTTTTAATAATACAAATCTACATATTTACTCTGATTTTATCACAACGAGTGAGAGATATTGGTATAAGTTATCCAGTCATTATTTCACTTGTTTTTACTATCAGTCCTATATTATTAATGCCATATTTGCTCTTTAATGCGCCAACCATGTTAATGGTGCTTTTTGTTGTTTTATTAATAGGTGGGTTGGTTGCTTTACTTGCACCTTCTGCTTATAAAGTTGATATCGACATTAATAAAACGTCAGAAGAAAAAGAAAATAACTAATTAAAAAATGTGTTGTGTGAAACGAGAAAAAGCATCTAAAAAGATGCTTTTTCTGATCAAGGCATATGGCTCATGGTTTATCAAAAAGTTAGGATAAAATCTCAATGACTCCTTTTTGCCCATCAACTTTTACTCTTTGCCCATTTTTTAAAATATTCAATATATTACGAACGCCCATAATGGCAGGTAATCCCAATTCTCTAGCAGTAACAGCACCATGAGATAATGGTCCACCACTTTCTGTAATTATGCCGGAAGCTCGATAAAAAAGTGCAGTCCAAGCTGGATTGGTTGTTCTTGCAACTAAAATGGCATTTTGTGGAAATTCGGCAAAATTTTCAGGGCCATGAACAAGATAAACTTCACCTTCAACAATGCCTGCACTTCCAGCCAACCCTTTTAATTGGTGCTCATTTGTATTCAGTTCATCACCGCCATCTTCGCCATAAATCCATTGTGGGGTAACTGATTTTGCTTTTAGATATCCAGTTTTGTTTTGGTATATATGATGACGTAACTGATTCCACTCAGTAGGATCATCTGCAAGAATTGCATTAGCTAAAGGTTGTTCATTAGCAAAATAAATGTCCATTGGGCAATCTAAAACACTACGAATAACCAATCGCTCTCCTAATGCTTTTAATCCGCGACGCATAGGTAAAGCTAGTCGTGTTGTTTGATAATGTTCTAAGTCATCAAGTGCAGTATAAACTCGAGCTAATCGAATAATCTCTTGTAAGAAAAAACGTAACTCTTCAGGAGCATCAGAAACAATTGAAAATTCAGTTTCTGATTGTAGAATTTTTTTACCTAATGGATCATCTACTTGTTTATCATCAGCTAAATCAGCCATTGCCTTAATTTGAGTCAACACAATATGGGGGGCATCTAGCCAAGTTGGATGATACGCATCAAAGTCTAATTCTCGATGACCGTGATTTGCTAAAAATAAGGAAAATTGCTGGTGAAAATGAGGATCACATACCTCAATTTCTTGCATAATACTTTCAGGAACAATGGATGTTATAAGTTTGAGAAGTTGAGGGTGCTGTCGAACATAACGAGAGAGAGCCCAAAGTTCAGCGTTCACTTGCCCCGTTTTAGTTTCAGACATCGCAATTAAATTATCGAATGCGGTATGAGCATATTTTTCTTCTTTGAAGAAAAGTTTTAGCAATGCCATCAATGCAGAATAGAGTGAGCGCTGAGTCAAGGATATGGCAATGTTAGGTAAAAAGTAATCAGCGCCTAATTTATTAATTCTTTGCACATAATCCCATAGCTGAGGCAAACTTTTATCCTGCAATGGTTCATTCATCAATGCACCAATAGAGATTAAATATTTATCTAAATCACGCATCCAAGTAATAGGTAATTCCTGTACCCAACTGAATTTTTGTGCAATTTCAGGCAACGATTTTAACAGGGTAGGTAAATCATTCATCATCGATGTAGGGAGACGATTACTATACAAGGAAACTGCATTTTGGTTGCCGTAAATATAATAATCTTGCATACCGAACCATTTACCATTAAATGAAGGAAGCCCCATAAGATTAAGGCTAAAGTTTAATGATGAATGAAAACCCGCTTCACACATATCCCATGTTAATGGCGTGATAGGATTAGGGAATCTTTCTGCTGATTCTTCTCTTGTCCAAATTGGGGCAATTTGTGTCACATTGCGTGATTGCAAAAGCCATAATTTTCCATCATGAAATGCCCATTCTATATCTTGTGGGAAATCAAAATATTTTTCCGCTGAGATAGCAAGTTCAGCTACTTGTTTACACTGTTCTGCTGTCAGCGAGGACATGGATTGTTGAGCAGATTTAAGAGGTAAGATTTTAGTACCATTATCAACCATAACAATGGCATTTATTTTTTGAGCAATCGTTTCTTGTTTTAATGAGAAACTCTCTCTATCAATTAGAAATTCATCGACAGGATCTTCACCAGCAACAACAGTTTCACCTAATCCAAATGCGGCATTAATTAATACAGTAGAAAGAGAGCCTTGAACTGGATCAACAGAAAAAGCCACACCCGCAGCTTCATTCTCTTGGACGTTAATCATTCTTTGTAGCACGACCGCCATTGATGCTTGAGTATGGGGTAAATTTAAATGTTGGCGATAGAGCATAACGTGCGTGTGCCATAAAGATGCATAACATTGGCGAATAGCTTCCAGTAAATTAGGCAAAGTTTTAACACCTAATACAGTATCATGTTGCCCCGCAAAAGCGGCTCCAGGCATATCTTCTAATGTTCCAGAAGATCTCACCGCTAAAGCAGTGTTATTTAATTGGAGCTCGTTTAATTTCGAATTTAAAGAATGAATTAAGCTCTCTGGCATGGATGCTTGTAAAATTAAATGGCGAATGTTTTTACTAACGACTTCAATTTCTTGCTTTTTTTCTGATAATAAGTGATTAATTTCAGGCAGTAAGGGCGTGATAAATAACTGATAAGCTTGACAAGAGAGGATTAAACCATCAGGAACAGGCAGTGACTGAATTGTTTTTGCTAAACTCGCACCTTTACCCCCACTAATAGATACTTCAGAAGCAATAGGCTCGTTAATTTTATAAATGAGTTCCATATTCGACCTTATTATTTTTACAAGTGATGTAAAGCACCAATGATGCAAGTAAAGCACCGACAATAACATCAATGCCATAATGGTAATGTAAATATACAGTTGCCAAAATCAGCCCTATTAGGATAGGAAATAAACAATAAGCCGTTTTTTGATAACCTGATAAATAGAAAAAACCAACAATATAAAGCGTTATCCCAGTATGCAATGAAGGAAAAACATCCATTCCTGTAATGCCTTTATCAACGAGATCAGTCAGAAATAGTGTCATAGCGCCAGAGTAAACGGGATAGTTAAAATCAGAAGGAAATGCAGAGTAAGGACCTGCGGCTGGAATAGTAAAGTAACCAATAAATCCAAAAAAATACATCAGCATTAAACCGAAAAAATAGTTTTTAGTTAGCACGTTATTCCGGCTAAAAAAGAAGAACAGGGCACTACCAATAATTAGAAAATAGAAACTAAAATAGCAAAAAGAAAGAAATTCACTTAGCCATCCTGATTGTAAAAAAATAGACCATTCGGGTAAACTTTTTCCAAACCACAAGAACTTATCCAAAGTATATAAAATATCATCAAAACTCCATTGGTATAATCCATAGCGAATTGACTTAAATAAGGGAAAAATGGTCCAGCATACAATCAGTTGTAACAAACCTAACCAATAAAATCGCGAATGATATGTTGAATGTTGATTTTTATATCCGACAAAAACCAATAAAATCCATAAAAACAAACCTAAGAAAATAGGTGTTAGCATCTCTGTAGCATGAATTAACCAACTACCATAAGTACCAAGTCCCCAGATAATAAAGAGTTGCACGGAAAATAGATGGTTAAAAAGCATCCTAGCTTTAGTCGTTAACATATTTGGGCGCCTTTCTTCCTTATCAATATGAAGCCGAATGATGCACTGACTAAGCTTATACCAATAAATAGAGGTGAAAAGAATAGGAGCATGACTAAGATCGGAAGCCAAATTGCTGAGGCAATAGCGCCACCTAATATTTTGAAGAAGCTAACGGTATTACGTGCATCAGCAAAATGAGATGCGATAAATGATGAAAGTAATATTGGGAATAAAATATACATAAATAAAAATGAAATATAACGCCAAATTAGAATAGAAGATTGAGAGGTTTTTTCTATAGTTTTATTGCTATTATCTGCTTGAGATAAATTATTTTGATAATCAATAAAGGATTCAGCATAAGAGTATCCTTCTTTATTTTTATTAAAAGCATAGGATGAGGCTTTTTCAAAAATATCAACATCTGGACAATTAACAGAAATTTTATTTAATGCATTAGATACTTCTTTATGAATATTTTGTTCCCATTCCCTGATTGATAAATTATCTTTTTTCGAGGTTATACATATATTATCTCCAATATAAACTTCAACTTTTGAACTGAATTTATCAGGTGCGATATAAAATAATCCCATAGGGATAATATCAAAATCTACTCCCTCACTGATTAATGTTCTAATAATTCTTGCAGCTCCTCGTTGATAAGGTAAAGGCTGGAAACCCCACTCACTACTGCCTTCTGGAAATAAAAGGAGATCTCCGCCTGCTTTTATATGCGCAATTGCTGCTTCTGAAGGGCTTGAAAATATATTTGTATTTATGCCTAAACGTTGTCTATCCTTTTTTCTAACTACGGGAATGCCCGTAAAAAAAGTCTTCATTATGCAACTATTTAATAATTGTATTGATGCTAAAGCCTGAGCTTTAGGAAATGCCTTCAATGCAATGTAACCATCAAAAGCACTGTTCCGATGACTACAAAGAATTAGCTTTGGATGTGTATTTTCGGATTGAGATCTATTATGGTAAATAAGTGAAACTTTTGAAAAATAGATTTCTCTAATTGAAGTGGATATGAATTGATAATAAAAAGGAAGTTCAGAACCAGCAACAAAAGAGGAGGTTTTTTTTATTGGGGAAGGTAATATTGAATTAGGCATAAGATTTCCTTACATTATCCTTCTGCCAAAACATATCATGCTCTAAAAAAAAGTAACACTAAAAAATTTAAAATGCACTATTAGAATAGTAGTTTTTTACTGATTCGAGGCTTTTAATTCTAATGAATAAGATGGAAATGAGTATGATTCAACTTAGACTTGCTGAACCACAGGAAGCAAAAAGATTGTGGTATTTACGAAATCAAGCTTTGCGATTTGGTTGTGAGAATGTTTATCCAAAAGCTATTTTAGCTGCATGGACTCCCGATGAAATGCCTGATGGATATCGACAAGCTATTATAGATAATCCATTTTATGTAATTGATTATAAAGAGTATAACATTCCAGTAGCTTCTGGTTTTTTAGATGTCAAAACAGGTTTTGCTGAAGCAATTTTTACATTACCAGAATATATGGGGAAAGGATTTGCAGGACTTATTTTAAAACAGTTGAAACATGAAGCAATAAAGAGGGGGCAAAAAAAATTATTTTTGGATGCAACACCTAACGCAGTAATATTTTATTTAAAACAGGGCTTTAAAGCATTAGAAGAGCGAGATTATTATTCAAGTTTAGCAAAAGCAAATCTACATTGTTATCGAATGTACATTGATTTAGATTAGCTTCGGGAATTTATGCACATAAAAAAAATTTGTACTGAATGATCTAAAAATAAAAAATGCTATTCTGAAAATGCGATATTGCTATATTTTTATCATATTTTGAGTTGGTTATTGTATTAACAACATAAAATAGCAATCGCCCTGATGTTACGATATTGTAAAGTATCACGACATCTCTAGGATAAATATTATGCAAAATGTGTTATTAACGTTATGGCCATTATTCGCGTTAATTGCGCTAGGTGCAATTTTAAGAAGAAATAAAACGTTTGAACCCGCATTTTGGGTAGGAGCTGAAAAACTTAACTATTTTCTACTTTTTCCTGCCCTATTGATTAATAGTTTGGCGAATGCTCCTTTATCTGATCCTCAATTACCCCACCTTGCTGGGGCTATTTTTTCTGTAGTTATTATTGTCACTATTTTGTGTGTTATTTTGAAAAAAATAACAGGGTGGTCTGCGGGTCGCTTTGGTGCAATTGTTCAAGGTAATATTCGATTTAACACTTATTTAGGTTTAGCTATTGTTGCTGATTTATTTGGTGTTGAAGGCTTGGGAATAGCGGCTTTGATATTAGCAACACTAGTTCCTCTATCCAACGTAACTTCAGTGCTTTGCTTAACTGCAGGGCAAAATGTGACTTTGCGTCAATTGATATTACCTATCATAAAAAACCCTTTAATTATCTCTTGTGTTATTGGCATCATAATAAATCTGTCAGGAATTGGGCTTCCTTTTGGTAGCGATCAATTCTTGAAATTGTTAGCAGCAACGAGTTTACCTTTAGGACTTATTTGTATTGGTGCAGCATTGCATCTATCAACACTAAAAGCAGAAAGCAAAATGATTGGTATTAACACAGTTACCCGATTGCTTATAGTACCGGTAATCGCGTATAGCGTTGCTTATTTCTTAGGTTTATCTTCATTAGTTATGATGCTTTTAGTTATTTTCTTTTCTATTCCAACAGCGCCAACTTCTTATATTTTAACCCGACAGTTAAGGGGCGACTCTGAATTAATGGCAGGGATCATTACATCTCAGACGATACTTGCAGTAATGACATTACCTATTATTTTAAGTTTTTTAGCAATATAGAAAGGTTTCATTATCAAAATATCATAAATAACTAGATTGTTTTTTTATATCATAAAATCTTTATCCTGATATTTTTATTTCATAATATTAGATATTAGGAGAATATAATGCCAATAAAAATTGCTGATTATTCAATAAGTCCTGTAAATGCAAAGCAAATACAAGATGCATCCAATCCACTAGATGCAAGAACTATATGGGAAAAAATAAAAAATTGGTTTGGCTTTGGACAAGAAAGCACGGTTATCCCATTAATTAAAAATACTTTTTTTAATGATGAAACATCTAAGTTAGATAAAATACTTGGATTTTGTAAATTAGAAAACCTTACTACTGGTAATGAATATAAAAAAAATTTTTTGATTGAAAAAAACGATGATGAAATAACTTGTTCTATTAAATTGGATAAAAATCCTGACAGTGAAGAAATAAGCTTTTCATATAATATAAATGATATTGACAATGATTTGAAATCAATAACAGATATAATAATAGCATTAAAAGAAAATGATTTTGATGAGTTTATATTTGATGCTATAGCAATCTGGGATGAAAAAAACAAGAATAACATTAATAAAATCGATGATATTAAAAAAGAAGTTATTATCAATTTAATAAATAATAAAATTAAGGTTGTAAATGAAAATAAATTTGATAGAAATTTCATATTAACAAACAGATTATATAAAAAAGCTAATTTTGATTTCAAGAAGTTTCCTAGTGAATTAAAGGCATTAATTGAAGATGAAAGAAAAAAAGCAAATAAAGAAGGTAAAAGATTATTAGATAAAATTGAGGCTGAACTACTTAATGACCTATCAAGGATGTCATTGAAAATTAATAGTATTTCCGTTGCTGATCTAAGAAATAAACCACAAGAATTAGACGAAAAAACATTCAAAGAGTTAGAATTTAAAAAATTAAAAAATGAATTTACAGATTTGGATGAAAATAATAAGGAACTAATTTATTCCTTATTATATCAAAAAGGACTTCTTGAATTTAAATCATTTTTGATGAAACAAGATACACTTGCGGGATTAATTAATGTTCCTTATTCAGCAGAAACGGTAATAGATATTATAAAAGATAATAGTAAAAACACAATAAAAATTAAAATAGAAAATAAAAAATCATTACAAGATAAAAGTAATAATAATATAGAAAATATAAAGAATTTAATAAATACAGAGTTACCGTATGTTAATGAGCAACACTGTAACTTAGTCAACCTCGTTAGTAAAGAACTTATAGGAAAGCCTTTTTCATTAGATAAATATATGAATATTATGGGTATTGTTAACTCTAATATTTCAGAGTTATTATTAGTTGGAAGGAATATTACGTTAGAAGATAACACTAAATTAATTTTTGACTATGATATTAAAAATAAAACACTTGTTCTTGATAACAAAAGTGAATATGAATACGCAATCTTGAAGTATTGACTATTGGGCTAAACAAAGCTTCTTGCTATTATGGTTATAAATCAATAATAAGTAAGAGGCTCTTTTTATGTCACAACCTCATCACCTTGAAATCCAAGCAGTTATTACCAAACTAAAAGAACAATATCAAAATGCCGTTGATGCATTACGTAATGCAATTGTTGATTATGCACAAAATGGAACATTACCCGATATAAAACAAAGAGCTGAAGGATTATTTGCTTATCCTCAATTAACAGTGCATTGGTCTGGAGAAATAAAAACAGAAGATAAAACGAGAGCTTATGGGCGTTTATCTCGCTCAGGAACTTATTCTACCACTATTACTAATCCCGCTTTATTTGAAAACTATTTATCAGAACAATTGCAACTTATTGCTGATGCCTACTATGCAACTTTTGAAGTTAGTGCCTCAAAACAAGAGATCCCTTATCCTTTTGTCATTGATGGAACTGGTGTTGGTTTTGATAGAAAAATGAGTGCTTCTTTAGCTAAATATTTCCCGACAACTGACTTATCTAAAATTGGTGATGAAATTACCGATGGATTAATTTGTGATAGGGATATTTTACCACTTTCTCATTTTGATGCTTTACGTACAGATTTCTCATTGGCACGTTTAAAACATTACACAGGTACATTACCTGAAGATGTTCAACCTTATATTTTATTCACTAATTATAATCGCTATGTTGATGAATTCGTTCGTTGGGCATGTGATCAAGTTGCGGATAAAGATAGTCCATATTGCGCGCTTTCCTGTGCTGGGTTTCAACAAATTACAGCAGATACTGTTGATCCTGAAAAGTTAATATCAGATTTAACTTGGAAGAAATATCAAATGCCAGCTTATCATTTAATTGCTAAAGAAGGCCCCGGAATAACATTAGTTAATATTGGTGTTGGCCCTTCAAATGCAAAAACAATTTGTGACCACTTGGCGGTTTTACGGCCTCATGTTTGGTTAATGATTGGTCATTGTGGCGGATTACGTGAAAGCCAACAACTTGGCGATTATGTTTTAGCCCATGCTTATTTGCGTGATGACCATATTTTAGATGATGTTTTACCGCCTGATATTCCAATCCCAAATATTGCAGAAGTACAACGTGCACTTTATGACGCCACTAAAGCAGTCAGTGGAAAACCAGGGCATGAAATAAAACAAAGATTAAGAACAGGAACCGTTGTGACAACGGACGATCGTAACTGGGAATTACGTTTTTCTGTTTCAGCTAGACGATTTAATTTAAGTCGCGCCGTCGCTGTTGATATGGAAAGTGCAACAATCGCAGCACAAGGCTATCGTTTTCGAGTTCCTTACGGCACATTATTATGTGTATCAGATAAACCTTTGCATGGTGAAATTAAGTTACCTGGTCAGGCGAATCATTTCTATGAGGGCGCTGTGTCAGAACATTTGCAAATTGGTATACAAGCTATCGAGTTACTTAAACAAGAAGAAAATAATTTGCACTCTCGAAAATTGAGAACATTTAATGAACCACCTTTCAGATAAATTGTAAGTAATAATAAATCCCAAATTATAATTAATTCAATAGTTTGGGATTTTTATTTGATTTTATCAAAAGTGAATTATTCAAAAATAAAATTTAAAAACGTAAATGGCGTGCTGCTTTTCTTAGTCGATCATCCCCACGTCTGTCATAACGCTGAGTTGTCATAATACTGGCATGACCCATTGCATCTTTTACAGTCACAATATCTTCTCCATTATCAAGCATTGCGGAAGCAAAAGTTCTTCGAAGATCATGAGGAGCAAATTTATCAATACCACTTTCTTGCTGACGAGTTTCTAAAATATAGTAAATAGCTTGGTCTGTAATTCGTTCAGTTGTTACATCGTCAAAACGACGAATTCGAGTAAAAAGAGGGCCATCTTGAGTACCTCTTATTTCATCAATCCATAATTGAACGCGATCCCAAGTATCATCAGGCATATAAGACATTCTTTCTTTATTACCTTTACCTCTGACAAGAAAAGCTTGATCACGAAATTGAATGTGCTCGTAATTGATAGCGACTATTTCTGAACGACGTAACCCGCAACCTAATAACACACTTAATATTGCGGCATCTCTTAAACCTTTCGATGAATTGTCTTTTTCACAACTTTTAAATAAAGCACGAATTTCACTACTCGTTAGAGCTCGACCTTTAGGGAGTCGACTTCCTCTTACCGATTTAACTTGGCGGATATGCTGATAACTTTCAGTATCCATTTGTTTCATTGCCCAAGCTTCTAAAGCGACACCTTTTAAAGCAGCAAGATAAGTATTGATAGTGGCGGGGGCTTTATTGGCATCAGATAACATATCAATAATGGCTTGAATATGATGCCGGCGAAGTGCTCCCCACTGGCAATTTTTGAGAGAAGAAAAACCAATCATCTTAGCAACAATAGTTAAAAACGATCCCATTGTTTGACGACTACGTTTTGAACCCAAACTCATTAAATATGCCATTGCAGGATTAGTATGAGCGGGTGAGGTGAATGTTGCATTCAGATCCAATAATGCTTGTTTTTCAGACAAAACTAGCGATGTTTCAGGTGTTAATTCCTGATCGTCGTGGTGAAATTCCACTGTGATTTCCTTATTAAATCAACATAACCATGATGAATATTCTAACAGATCCAAAAAAGAAAAAAGCTACTTTTTCAAAGGATCATTTTAATAAGTAGAATGGATCTTGTTTGTTTTATCATCAATTGGAATGTTAATTGAACATAGTTAGTGTAAATAGTAATCGAGTTGAATTGTCTCTAAAATTAAGAATAGATTTCTTTCAGAAAAAATGTAGGGAATAAGACGAATAATAGGAGATGAGCTAAGGTTTCGTACCCAAGATCTTCATTTTTCTCTGTTTAAAAATAAGGAAGAAATTGGGTACGAAATAGAAAAATGACTATTTAAATTTACTCTTTATAAATAGCAACAACAGGTTTTCCATCATTACCGATTGTGCCACGGTACATACCTTCAGAATTAAAACTCATCGTATAGTTGCCTGACTTATCTAATACGATAACACCACCACTTCCATTAATAGCTTTGACTTCATCAAGTGCATTTTGTGCCGCTATTTCTAAAGGTAGATTTTGATATTTAACTTGGGCGGCAATATTAAAGGCGGTTAATGTACGGATAAACATTTCACCAGAACCCGTTGCAGATACAGCAACTGTTTCATTATCGGCATAGTTACCTGCGCCAATAATAGGGGAGTCGCCTACTCGGCCATAGCGTTTATTAGTCATTCCGCCAGTTGAAGTTCCAGCTGCTAAATTACCATGTTGATCCAGAGCAACTGCACCTACTGTGCCATATTTATAATCGTACATCATCGGATCAACAAAAAGTGCAGCTGTTTTTCCATCATGATCTAAAACGATTTGTTCTTTTTCTATCGCTTTTTGGAGTTGTTGCCAGCGATTTTCGGTACGGAAATAAGAAGGGTCTACAATTGTCAGCCCTTGTTCTTTAGCAAAAACATCTGCGCCATTTGATACCATTAAAACATGAGGGCTTTTTTCCATTACTGCAATAGCTGCATTGATAGGATTTTTAACTGTAGTGACTCCAGCAACAGCACCGGCATTGCGTGTTTTTCCATCCATAATAGAAGCATCAAGTTCATTACGTCCATCATGGGTAAAAACGGCGCCTTTTCCTGCATTAAAGAGAGGCGAATCTTCCATTACGTTAATTGATTTTTGAACCGCTTCTATACTAGTGCCTCCGCTATTCAAAACAGCATATCCTGCGTTTAATGCTTCAGTCAGTTTTTCTTTATATTCTTTTTCTTGCTCAGGGGTGATAGTGTCTTTAGTAATTGTGCCTGCACCACCATGAATAACAAGGCGAATAGGGGATTGGGTATTAGCATAAACAGAGGTAGCAAATAGAGTGCAAAGTGTCATTGTGGCGAGTTTATATTTTATATTATTCATATAACCCTTCTTATTTTAGATTAAAATTAATTTGATATTTTCATATGTTTTCTTACCGCTTTATTCCTAAGTTCTAATTAATTACGTAAGTTAGCTATAATAACTAACTGCAATAATCACTATATAAAAAGTTTAAGACATAAGTGGTCTGAACACTTGAATTTATTTCTGATTTATCGATCTCTGTCATAGGGTTATTTTACTTTACGATTTATTTTATAACATATTCAAGTGGTTACATTTTTTAGAGGTTGTTTTTATATCAGAAGAAATATGTTAAGTAAGTAATAATATATTCAATTTAAAATTAATAATGCTATTTTTACTGATTATTTCTAGGTATTTAAAATAAGTATTTAAAAATAGGCTTCAATTAATTTATGCAATAAATTCAATCTGTTGCTATAGATGGTTACATTACAGTTAACTAATAATTAGTTATTTTATAAAAGAAAATAAAAAGACAAGTATCGTTTTAATATTGATAAGCGATTGATAACAAATTGTTATTATTTCGTTTGTATTTGAATGTAATAAAAAGGTGTTTTTTATATACAATTTGTGTGCTTCTTCGAATAATCAAAAAGGGATAATGGATTCTGTGATAAAAGCACTACATTAATTTGAGTTAAGGCTCTATTATAGTAACATAATATTTATAATTCATAAGGTTAGCTTTTAACATTTTATTTTTTTATTAGGTATGAGTTAGCTTTATTAATACAAATGAACTATTTTTAAATATAGATAAAATAAAAAATTAATCAGTTTTTACTATTTAACTATTTTCTGACATACAGCAGATAAACACATTTTGGGTATTATTTTATGGCTAAAGGAAGGTTAAATAATTTATATGAAAAATCAAAAAAAGAGTCGTTTTTTTGTTTACGGTATTATTCTTATCGCGATAATTGCTGCCGGTGTTTTTTGGTGGAAATCCCAAGCACCGACACTTCCTTCTGGATTTGCTCAAAGTAATGGGAGAATAGAAGCAACCGAAATTGATATATCAACAAAAAGTCCAGGAAGAATAGACTCTATTTTAGTGCAAGAAGGTGATTTTGTTAAAGCAGGTGAAGTTTTAGCCAATATGGATACTCGTACACTTAAAGAACAACTTCATGAAGTTCAAGCACAATTAAATCAAGCAAAAAGCAGTGTTGTTACTGCTCAATCTGCATTATCACAACGTAACAGCGAACAACTTGCTGCCCAAGCGGTGGTTCGTCAACGTATTGCTGAACTGGATGCAGCACAAAAAAGGCTCAATCGTTCTCGCGCATTAGTAAAAACCAATGCTATTTCTATTCAACAATTAGATGATGATATCGCCAGAACTGAAGGGGCTAGAGCTGCCGTTGAAGCTGCCAAAGCGCAAGAAACGGCAACCGTAGCTGCTATTGAATCTGCAAAAGCGGGCATTATTCAAGCAAATACAAAAGTAGATGCCGCAACAGCAACCGAAAGACGCATCATGGCTGAATTAGATGACAGTATTTTAAAAGCCCCTCGTAATGGTCGTGTTCAATATCGTGTTGCTGAGCCAGGCGAAGTTTTAGGCGCTGGCGGTCGTGTGTTAAATATGGTTGATTTAAGTGATGTTTATATGACCTTCTTTTTACCAACTGAAGCGGCAGGTCAAGCAGCTTTAGGTAGTGACGTTCATATTATTTTAGATGCAGCCCCTCATATTGTTATTCCTGCAAAAACGACTTATGTCGCTAGTGTTGCTCAATTTACGCCTAAAACAGTTGAAACGGATAATGAAAGACTGAAATTGATGTTTCGTGTAAGAGCGAGAATTTCACCTGAGTTACTTGAAAAACATCTTGAATATGTAAAAACCGGATTACCAGGTCGTGCTTATATTCGATTAGATAACAATCAATCTTGGCCAACTGATTTAGAGGTGAAATTACCACAATGAGTCAAACAATGAGAACGCAAAGTCATTCTCATATCATTGAATTGACTCATGTATCCCAACATTATGGCGATACCAAAGCACTTGATGATGTGACATTGACTATTCCAGCAGGAAAAATGGTCGGCCTAATAGACCCTGACGGTGTAGGTAAATCGAGTTTAATTTCTCTTATCTCAGGAGCTAGAGAGATTCAAACAGGGCAAGTCATTGTTTTAAATGGTGATATGAATGATGTTGAACATCGAAGGGCTGTTTGTCCTCGTATTGCTTATATGCCACAAGGATTAGGTAAAAACCTTTATCACACACTTTCTGTTTTTGAAAACGTTGATTTTTTTGGCCGTCTATTTGGTCAATCAAAACAAGAACGAGCAGAGCGTATAAACGACTTACTTGAAAGTACGGGTTTAGCGCCGTTTCGTGACAGACCAGCAGGTAAACTTTCTGGTGGGATGAAACAGAAACTGGGTTTATGTTGTGCATTAATTCATGATCCTGAATTACTTATTCTAGATGAACCGACAACAGGGGTTGACCCTTTATCTCGTGCTCAATTTTGGGAGTTAATTAATCGTATCCGTAAACGCCAAACAAACATGAGCGTGTTAGTTGCGACTGCTTACATGGAAGAGGCTGAGCGCTTTGATTGGCTGGTTGCTATGGATGCCGGAAAAGTTTTAGCAACAGGTCATGCCAATGAATTAAAAGCACAAACTCATACGGATGAATTAGAAGCCGCTTTTATTGAGTTGTTACCTGAAGAAAAGAAAAAGAATCATCAAAAAGTAATTATTCCTCCTAGAGATAAAAGCGACGATGATGTGATTGCCATTGAAGCTAAAGATCTAACCATGCGTTTTGGTCAATTTGTTGCGGTTGATCATGTGAGCTTTCGTATTCCTAAAGGCGAAATTTTTGGATTTTTGGGATCAAATGGTTGTGGTAAATCAACCACAATGAAAATGCTGACGGGATTATTAGAGGCTAGTGAGGGGCGAGCTTGGTTATTTGGTCAAGAAGTTGACCCTAAAGATATCGAAACTCGTCGTCGAGTGGGGTATATGTCGCAAGCCTTTTCACTTTATAGTGAATTAACGGTACGACAAAATCTAGAATTACATGCCAAACTTTTCCATATTCCTGAAGAAGAAATTCCTCTACAAGTTAAGGCGATGAGTGAGCGTTTTAATTTAACCGATGTTGAAGATGTCCTTCCTGATGGTTTGCCATTAGGTATTCGCCAACGTTTATCCCTTGCAGTCGCAGTTATTCATAAACCTGAGATGTTGATACTGGATGAACCAACCTCAGGGGTTGACCCTATTGCTCGAGATATGTTCTGGAACTTGATGGTTGACTTATCAAGACGTGACGGTGTCACTATTTTTATTTCAACCCATTTCATGAATGAAGCTGCACGCTGTGACCGAATGTCACTTATGCATGCGGGTAAAGTTTTAGTCACTGATACTCCGAGTAATTTAGTCAAAAATAGTCAATTTGATACCCTTGAAGAAGTCTTTATTGATTATCTTAAGAAGGCATCGGGTGAACAGGAAAACCCTGAACTTAATGAAAAAACACTACAACTTCCCGCATCTAGCGATGAAAGTGCAGAAAAAGCCTTAAAACAACGATTTAGTCTACGACGTTTATTTAGCTATAGTATTCGTGAAGGAATGGAGTTGCGTCGTGATCCTGTGCGTCTAACACTGGCGTTATTAGGAACGGTTATTCTCATGTTTATTATGGGATATGGAATTAGCATGGACGTTGAAAACTTACGCTTTGGTATAATGGATAGAGACCAAACGGGTTTAAGTCAAGCATATAGCCAAAATCTGTCAGGTTCTCGTTATTTTATTGAAAAAGCACCAATCACTGATTATGACCAACTTGAACGTCGGCTACGTAGTGGCGATATCACCGTTGCAATTGAAATTCCGCCTAACTTTGCCCGTGATGTTGCAAAGGGAAATACTGTAAAAATAGGCGTTTGGATAGATGGTGCGATGCCAAATCGAGCTGAAACAGTACGTGGTTATATTCAGGCAATGCACTTAACATGGATGCTTGATATGGCAATGCGTCAACCAACAAACGTGGTTGATAAATTATCACCAATTAATATCGAAACACGTTATCGTTATAATCCTGATGTAAAAAGCTTACCTGCTATTGTACCGGCTGTTATCCCACTTTTATTAATGATGATCCCTGCAATGTTAAGTGCATTGAGTGTGGTACGTGAAAAAGAGCTGGGTTCTATTATTAATCTTTATGTTACACCTGTTACCAAGGCTGAGTTTTTATTAGGTAAACAATTTCCTTATATCTTATTGGGAATGTTTAACTTTTTTATGCTCTGTGCGCTTTCAGTCTTTGTATTTGGCGTCAGTTTTAAAGGCAGTATGCTTACGCTCTCTTTAGGGGCATTGCTCTATATTACGATCGCAACAGGGATGGGGTTATTAATCTCTTGTTTCATGAAAAGTCAGATTGCCGCTATTTTTGGTACTTCAATTATTACCTTAATTCCAGCAACACAATTTTCAGGAATGATTGACCCTGTTTCATCATTAGAAGGCATTGGTAAATGGATAGGGCATGTTTATCCGACTTCTCATTTCTTAACTATCGCAAGAGGGACTTTTTCTAAAGGATTAAACCTTTTTGATTTGCCTTGGTCTTTTATTCCTTTGCTTATTACTATCCCTATCGTAATTGGCCTAAGTGTCTTTTTCTTGAAAAAGCAGGAGGCTTAAATGTGGCACACAATGCAAAATGTATTTAACTTAGGTATAAAAGAGCTACGAAGCCTCTCACGTGATAAGGCCATGCTGGCATTAATTGTGTTTGCTTTTACCGTATCGATTTACTCATCTGCAACGGTAACACCGGGTTCATTACACCATGCACCGATTGCGGTTGCTGATCAGGATAAATCACAATTATCTGCACGTATTGTAAATAGTTTTTATATGCCTTATTTTTTGCCACCTGCAGATATCACTCCTGAGCAAATAGATGGTTTGTTAGACAGAGGCGCTTATACGTTTGCATTAGATATTCCACCTAATTTTCAGCGCGATCTTTTAGCGGGTCGTAAACCGGAAATACAAGTTAATATCGATGCAACACGAATGAGCCAAGCTTTTTTAGGTAATAGTTATATACAAAATATTGTAATGGGAGAGGCGAAAACCTTTTTAGCCAAAAACAGAACCAATGACCCATTACCTGTTGATTTAGAAGTAAGAATGAGCTTTAACCCTAACCTAACACAATCTTGGTTTGGCTCTGTGATGGCAATTATCAATAATATCACTATGTTATCAATAGTATTAACAGGAGCTGCATTAATAAGGGAGCGAGAGCACGGAACCATTGAACATTTACTGGTTATGCCTGTAACTCCGTTTGAAATCATGCTTTCTAAGATATGGTCAATGGGTTTGGTTGTACTATTGGCATCGGTAATGTCGTTAGTCTTAGTGGTAAAAACCTTGCTTAATGTACCTATTGAAGGCTCGGTTTTACTGTTTATGTGTGGTGTTGCTTTAAGCTTATTTGCGACAACTTCTATTGGTATTTTCTTAGGTACAATGGCGCGTTCAATGCCACAATTTGGTTTATTGATGATTATGGTTTTACTACCACTAAATATGCTATCTGGTGGTATGACATCACGAGAAAGTATGCCTCAGTTTGTACAAGATGTAATGCAAACAATGCCAACAACACACTTCGTGAGTATAGCTCAGGCCATTTTATATCGTGGTGCTGATTTCTCTATTGTGTGGCCTCAATTTATTGTCTTAATTGTTATTGGGTCGGTATTTTTCTCATTAGCCTTATTACGTTTTAGAAAAACCATTTCGGCTATGGCCTAATAAATTTTAAATATTAATCGATAATTTAACCTATTCTCTTCTATTATTAAATATAGAAGGGGATAGGTTTTTTATTAATTAAATTATCTCCGCTTGGTGTTTTTACTTAATTATGGGGTTTTAATAATTAATATTTACAAGAGTAAATAGTATATTTAAGGTAAGACATTAAGTAAAACTCATTAGTAAATAACCTTACCCATTATCAAAATAATGAAATTAATATATTTTTATTGATTGTTTTAAAAATATTTAAAATAAGGTTGGTTTTATGAAGATAATAAGAATATTTAAAGTTGCAACAAGAGAAAGTAAATTTAATAAAGAAGAACAAATTGGTATAGATATAATGGATATTAAGCCAATTAGAGATAAATTATATTTACCTCACTCTATAAATGCTTGGTACACCACAACACTTAATGAACCGATGACTTTTATTCAACTTCCTACAGCGACATCCGGCTCCCAAATTTTACTTCATATCACTCAAGGTTCAGGTGCAAATCAAGTGACTTTTGTTGATGGTGTATTATGGCCTTTAGGTCGTAAACCTCTATTGTCATGGGATGAAAATGCTATTGATATGATCCAGTTTATTGCACTTAACGGGAAATGGATGGGGCGATTTATTGGGGGAGGTATGCATGTATCAGAATGATAATTTAATGTCTATATATAATTTGTTATTTGGTCATCAACGATTCTTAGATAATAATACCGGTTTAACAATGGATAGAAATAAACAACATTTTGTCTTTAATCTTGATGGTGTTTTATCAAATAATAGACACACAATAGGATATACACGTTTAGAATCACAGCCTAATGGAGATGCAACAACAGAAGGTCAATCTTTACAAATATTGGGTTATCTTTATGTATATAAGGCAACAAAGGATAAATATTGGTTAGATAAAGCAATTTGGTGCTTTGATGCCTATATTAAATATTTCTATCAAGATCAAACAATTCCCGACCCTCCTCATAATAGATGGTTAAGCCAATGGATTATTAATGGTAAAGAGCCCACGTTATCTAATTGGCCAATTAATTTTGATGAACCGACTAATTCAGGATTTATTGATACTGAAATTATGTTTGTTGATGGTATATGTCAAATACCCCATGGCACGCCTTATTGGGGAGAATATCTTGATATAGTGACACAAGCCTATCGTGGAGTATTATCTTATTCAAATATAAATGCCAGAGTTGTCGGAATTAATAATGATGGAAGTATTAATTGGAGTAAAAAGGGTGAATCCGTTGAATTAGCATGGTTGATTGATTTATACGGACGAAAAATTGATAAGCAAGGTTATGTATTAGAAGAAAATGCGATTGAACCCAAAGGCTATGTAAAAATGGCATCGCCAATTAATGGATTATGGAAATTGTGTCATGCAAATATTCAACCTGTAGAGAAAGGTGGCTTTCTGATAAAACGAAATATGGCATGGCATAATAGACCTCTTAATATCCCTATTATTGATAAACAGAACTATGGGAATGCTGCTGATGCAGAAGAGTGGTTTTTAGAGGCAAGTTATACATTATGGAAAATAACGAATGAACACCGTTATTGGTTAGCTTGGCGAAATAGCGCATTAATGTGCATGAGATATGCAAATATTGATTCTAATGATAAGTTCTTCAGACAATCTACTACTGAATTAAGTCCGTTTACTGACGGGATCTCCTATGAATATCATTATCCCAAAAATCGCCAAATTACTCTTGATAGGAATAAACAGGGATTTATCAGAATAAAAACGGATGGAAATGCTACGTTGACTTTAGAGCAGCAAAGTATTTCTAAGAAAATTGATAAAAACTCTAAAATAATCATTAATGTAGGAGGAGTGGATAAAAATAAAGCCCCATTAAACGTCAGAATTAATATGGGTATTATTCCGCAAAAGAACAGTCATGTTGTGAAAAATTGGTTTTTGTCACTACCTCATACTTATACAAATAATAAAGTAATAAAATATGAATTCAGTGTGAGTTCGTTTATTCAAAAAGATGAAGATATTGAATACCTTACTGTTAATGATGTAGGGTATGTTGAACTGGGTGAAGATATCAAAACTTCATTTGAGTTTGAGGATAATGTTGTTGATGGTCGTTCAGCTGTTGTACAACATGTGGAACTTAAAAATAGCAGTAAAATGATGGTGGGTTTTTGGTTAACAGAAGAAGAAAAAACGGTTCCGACATCATTTACGTATAAATTGAATAGAAATAAATGGGAAATCATTATTTATGATGCTGAATTTTGGCGCTGGCACTGGACATTACCTGTAACAGGAGGCAAATGGTCTACTATTCAGCTAACACCTGAATCTCTTGAATTAACGACTTATCAACCTTATTACTCAGATGGCGAAATTAAGCCTAAGTATCCAAAATTACAAGCCGTATCTAGCGTTACTCTTGCTATAAATGAAGCTGAAAAAGAGAATAGCTCCGAACTTACTTGGTATTGCTTTAACGATATTCCCATTCATTTTAATGATCTTAATGGTTGGACGCATAAATTTTCAATAACCCTATCAGGTGATGATAGTTTTGAAGGACTTATTGGTGATTGTGATATTAGCTATAACGATCTCAATAAACTCGCTTATACCCCCGGAATTATTCCTTTTTCCAATAATTCTACAAAAGATTCCTCTCAATTCGATTCGTGGCGTGGATTACCTTATCCTGGCTATCAACATCCTTTTATTTATATCCATGAAGAAAATGCACAAACTCATTTAGAAAATATGTGTCAGTTTTTGTTTGATGCCCAAAAGGCTTATGAAGAGAAGTTTAAGGTGAAAGGACCTGTTGCTATGGCCTATATTTGGGATCGCTGGGATAACATTGAGTATGGTGAGGCAGATACCTTTATTTTTAATCATTGGGGGAGTGATGCTTGGGCAGGTTATCAACCTAGGGCTTTTGCTTCAGCAGCTAGAGCGTGGTATGAATTAGCCTTATGTGAAAAAAATATTCCTGAAAATCTTATTCAATTTACAAATAATTGGGTTGCTTATCTTATTCATTTTTTCGAAAAAGTAGGTGGATTCCCTTGCGAATTTCCTGCGGATTCTCCACCACCAGAAAAGCGAGATTTTGTCGGTCATATGACAGGATTGTGGCTATGTGGCCTTTGTTTTGCAGCACTGTCTGGGTGTAAAAACAGTAAATTAAATTGGATTATTGAAAAATCAGTTACTGAACTTATTGAACATTATCAAATTGTGTCTCCAACAAGTCCCATGAATGGGAGTTGGTCCCCAGCTGTAAGAGTCGGGAGCGATAATGGTATATTCTATGGTTTTTGGTCTGGTGAGATCTTACGGGGATTAGGTATGTATATTTTATATAAACAAGAAAACTAATTAATAGATTAACTTTACCCATCCTCTAATAGTGTCAGTCATGGCATAAATCGATAACCGATCCCTGTTTCTGTTATTAAGTGTACAGGACATGTGGGATCGGTTTCTAATTTTTGACGCAAATGCCCCATATAAATACGTAAATAATGGCTATGCTCGACAAAATTAGGCCCCCAAACATGTTGCATTAAATGTCGTTGAGTAAGCACTTTACCACTGTTATTAACTAGTTCACTCAGTAAGCGAAATTCTGTTGGTGTCAAATGAACCTGTTCATTTTGGCGTGTGACAATACGATTAACCCAATCGATAGTAATATCACCAAAGGTAAATTGTGTGTTTTCAGTTTCTTGCTTTACAAAACGACGTAGTGAAGCCCTTACTCTGGCAAGTAGTTCACTAATGCCAAAAGGTTTCGTTAGATAATCATCAGCTCCAGCATCAAGTGCGTTTACTT
The DNA here is from genome assembly GCF_009915245.1 of Proteus sp. G2669. Classification (NCBI taxonomy): domain Bacteria; kingdom Pseudomonadati; phylum Pseudomonadota; class Gammaproteobacteria; order Enterobacterales; family Morganellaceae; genus Proteus; species Proteus sp. G2669. The sequence goes on from NZ_JAABLX010000055.1 coordinate 126,752, forward strand.
TATCTTGTTCACCATCTCTTGCAGAAAGGACGATTACCGGCGTACTACTCCATTGGCGAAAATCTTGAATAAAACAGAGTCCGTCTTTATCTGGTAAACCGAGATCAAGAATAACCAAATCAGGTTTTCTTGATGCCGCTTCAATTAACCCTCGTTGACATTCAGAAGCCTCATAAACACGAAAACCTTCGTTCTCTAATGCTAGCCGAACAAAGCGTAAGATCTCTTTTTCATCTTCAACAATTAAAATGTTATATGGAGTCACTGTTTTATTTCAATCTCATCAATATCAGGGAGTGATTTTAAAGGTAAAACAAAGTGGAAACTTGCTCCACCTTTTTTATTGTTTTCAGCCCAAATTTCACCTTCATGTAAGCGAATAATCGCATTGCAAATCGCTAAACCTAATCCAACTCCAGGAATAGCTGATTCTTTTACTGCGCGTGAAAATTTATTGAAAATAAGCTGTAGCTGATCACTGGGAATACCATGACCTTCATCCCAAATTTCAACATGAATTTTTGTTTCTTCTGTGTAGGCTTTTATGCCTAACTTCGTGTTTGATGCTGTGTATTTAACTGCATTTTCTAGCAAATTAGTGATAACTCGTTCAATTAAATTGCTATCACAATAAAGCAATAGATCGGCTGAAATATCAATTTGTAATGGATGTTTATCTAGTAAATAAGAGAGTGAACGAATGGCACTTCCTGTAATTTCTTGTAGTGAGTTCCATTGTAAATTGACATGAAATCCACCTGATTGGATCCGAGCCATATCCAGTAAATTATTGACTAATCGTGAAGTTGTGAGAATTTGTTGTCGAATTTGGTTCACTTGCTCAGTGTGTGATGAACCTTCGGCACTTAAATCTAGAAGTAAAATCTCAGATTGACCAAAAAGCACAGTAAGAGGGGTTTTTAAATCATGAGAAAGAGCCGCTAAGAGGGCATTTCGTAATTGTTCTCGTTCTATATTAATTCGTGATTGTTCGGCCATTTCTGCCTGCTGTAATCGCTCAAGTGCATTGGCAATCAGTCCATTAAACGTTTGTAATAACTGTTGTTGTTCAGGAATAAGTAGCTGGCGAAGATTATTGGGTTCAATGGCTAAAATAGCTAAAACTTGTTGAGATGCCGTAATAGGGTGTAATTGATAAGGTACACTTGGAAGCGTATCAGTGCCTGCGCCAGCGATCTGATCTTTGTCATAACACCAACGCGCAATTGCATTATCAAGAGGTAAATGCCCCATTCCTTGAGCATGAAAAGGAGTTAATTCGTCTTGTTTATTGGGAATAAGTAAACAAACTTTGGCGTCAAATGCACTTGATAGAAAATGATAACTTGTCTGAGCAATTTCTTGTAAAGTTACAGCGCGACTAAGTTCTCTGGTCATTTCAAATAAATGGCGAGTGCGTTGTTCTCGATAACGTGCAACTCGTGTTTGATAACGCATACCTGCGGTTAAATTTCCCACTACTAGCCCAACAATAAGCATTACAGTAAATGTAATTAAATACTGCATATCTAAGACAGCGAGAGAAAAGTGAGGCTGTACAAAGAATAGGTCAAAGCTAATAACATTAATTAATGCGGCAAAAATGGAAGGGCGGCGACCAAAAAAGAGCGCGATTAATACAACACCCAATAAATAGAGTGTGACTAAATTGGCCTTATCAAGCGCTAATAGAAAAGTACGAGAAAATAAGGTTATTACTAAACATAATCCAATGGCTGTGAGATAACCTTTTAGATTTTGTCGCCATTTATCATTTTGCAGTTGTGGTATTTTAGTTTTGTAACGAAGCTCCTCATCACTAAGTGCAACGCTGATAACATGGAGATCGGGAGCGTATCGCGCTAATTTTTCAGCAAAACGCATACGTATCCAACGTTTTAGCCACTGCCACTTTTGATAAGCGCGCTGTCCAATAATGACTTTTCCTAAATTATGCTCTCTGGCATAACGGATCACCGCTTTTTCTGCATGATTGTCGGAGAGGATCGCGGTTCTTGCACCAAGATGTTGGGCCAGCTTTAATGAATGTAAAATTGCTCGGCGTTTATGTTCTCCAATTTGGTGAAGTTTAGGTGTTTCAACATAAATGGCATGCCATTGGCAACCAAAAGCAGCAGCATAACGTGCCGCTGTACGAACTAATTTATCATTACCACCATGAGCCCCCAGGCAAACCATTAAACTATCTGTAGTGTGCCAGACTGGGGCTGTTCCTTGACTATCACGGAATTCTTTAACTTGTGTATCAACACGATCGGCCATACGGCGTAAAGCTAATTCACGCAAGGCAATTAAATTACCTTTACGAAAAAAGTGTTCTATTGCACGCTCGGCTTGTCCTGCAATATACACTTTGCCTTCGTGTAATCGCTGTTGTAAATCGTCAGGTGGCAAATCCACCATAACCACTTCATCGGCACTATCAAAAATATAGTCAGGGATTGTTTCTTGAACTCGAATACCCGTAATACTACCAACAATATCATTAAGACTTTCAATGTGTTGTACATTTATCGTAGCAAGAACATCAATACCCGCATCCAATAACTCTTCAATATCTTGCCAGCGTTTAGGATGTCGGCATTTATGGGGATTACTAAATGCCAATTCATCCATTAAGATCACCGCAGGGTGCCTTGCTAAAGCGGCATCTAAATCAAATGCCGTTAATTTTCTACCATGATAATGAATACGTTGTGGTGGCAATACCGGCAATCCACTTAATAATGCTGCTGTTTCTTGGCGTTGATGTGTTTCAACCACGCCCACAAGAATATCTATACCTTGCTGGTGGAGGCGTTGAGCTTCTTGCAACATGGCGTAGGTTTTCCCTACGCCAGCACAAGCACCAAAAAATATTTTTAAACGCCCACGAGTTGTTGTTCGCGTTGAAGCGAGTAAATCATCAGGAGAAGGGCGTTGCCATTGTTGATCGTGTTCCATTCTATTGAATACTCGCTTTCTGTTGTTTTTCAGCACTTAATTTATCAAGTGCTTGATTCAGCATAAATACATTCACAACAGGCTCTCCCATAAATGACATTAATGGAGATATCGTGTTGTTTTTTATTAATTGTTCTAGTTCATTTTTTGAAAGTTGACGTAACTGTGCAATATTTTCAACTTGGTAATAGGCTGCTTGTAATGAAATATGCGGATCAAGCCCACTTCCTGATGCAGTTACTAAATCCACGGGTACTATATGATGATTACCAACGTTTTTTTGCCATATTTGAACACGTTTTACGACTTCATTTAGTAATAAAGGATTAGAAACTGCCAATTGGCTAGCACCTGATGCCATACTGTTATAAGGCCTTTCTGTTGTCATTGAAGGTCGGCTTTTAAAATAATCGGTTCGATTAAATTGTTGACCAATTAATTCAGAGCCAATGAGCGTGTCATCTTGATAAATAAGAGAACCCTTCGCTTGCCATGGGAATATTAAGTTAGCTAGTCCCGTTACTAAAAGAGGATAGGCCAGCCCAGTTATTAGTGTAAGTAATAATAACATTACTAATGATGAACGAAATAGAGGCATATATAACTCCTTAAAACCCAATAAGCGCTAAAATCATATCGATAACTTTAATGCCAATAAATGGTACTAATAGACCGCTGATCCCGTATAAGGAAAGATTACGACGAAGTAATACATGTGCTGATACTGGACGGTAATTCACACCTTTAAGTGCAAGTGGGATCAAGAAAACAATAATTAAGGCATTAAAAATAACCGCAGATAGCATTGCCGATACGGGTGAATGCAAGTTCATCACATTAAGCATATTGAGTTGAGGATAAGTGACGGCAAAGGCTGCTGGAATAATGGCAAAATATTTAGCAATATCATTGGAAATACTAAAAGTAGTTAACGCACCTCGTGTCATTAGCATTTGTTTGCCAATATGCACAACTTCGATTAATTTTGTTGGATTAGAGTCTAAATCAACCATATTGCCTGCTTCTTTAGCGGCTTGAGTACCTGAGTTCATCGCAACAGCAACATCGGCTTGTGCTAATGCAGGGGCATCATTAGTACCATCACCCGTCATTGCGACTAATCGACCTTCTGATTGGTATTGACGAATTAATGCTAATTTTGCCTCTGGTGTTGCTTCTGCGAGGAAGTCATCAACACCAGATTCTGCTGCGATAGCTGCTGCCGTAAGATGATTATCACCGGTGATCATGACGGTTTTTATCCCCATTTGGCGAAGTTGGGCAAAACGTTCTTTAATACCGCCTTTCACAATATCTTTAAGTTCAACCACACCTAAAATTTTCTGATTTTCAACGACCACTAGTGGTGTTCCACCAGCTCTTGCTACTTGCTCGACTATAGCGGTGACTTCATCAGGAAAATGACCGTGACTAACTTCAATATGGCGACGAATAGCATCAACAGAACCTTTGCGGATCAATCGCTCCCCAATATTGACTCCACTCATTCGTGTCATTGCAGAGAAGGGAATAAAAGATGCCCCAATGGATGCTAAATCGCGTTCGCGCAAATTAAAACGTTGTTTAGCGAGGATCACAATGCTTCTGCCCTCAGGTGTTTCATCTGCAAGCGAGCTTAACTGTGCTGCATCAGCAAGCTGTTTTTCGCTAATACCCGAAAGAGGGATAAAACGAGAAGCTTGACGATTACCGAGAGTAATTGTGCCTGTTTTATCAAGAAGTAAAACGTCAACATCGCCAGCAGCTTCAACAGCACGGCCACTAGTTGCGATAACATTTGCATCTAGCATTCGGCTCATACCTGCAACACCAATCGATGAAAGCAACCCACCGATCGTGGTAGGGATCAGACATACTAACAAAGCAATCAAGGTTACTACTGAAATAACGTCGCCATGGCCTTGATATTCGACAGCGAAAACACTGAACGGGTAAAGGGTGATGCAGGCTAATAAGAAAATAAGTGTGAGTGCTGTTAATAAAATAGTTAAAGCCACTTCATTTGGTGTTTTTCTGCGTTTAGCGCCTTCAACCATTCCAATCATGCGATCGAGAAATGAATTCCCCGCTTCTGCAGTACAACGAATGATCAACCAATCGGATAACACACGAGTACCACCAGTGACAGAAGAAAAATCACCACCTGATTCACGGATCACCGGTGCGGACTCACCCGTAATAGCACTTTCATCAACTGAAGCACCACCTTCAATTACTTCGCCATCACAAGGAATAACTTCACCCGCGTTGACTAAAACAATATCACCTTTATGTAATGAAAAAGAATCAACGGTTTCTTTCGGTGCATTGATGTCAGCGTGATGCAAACGCACTGCTTTGGATTGTTGTTTCGCACCACGTAAACTAGCTGCTTGTGCTTTGCTTCGGCTTTCTGCTAATGATTCAGCAAAATTGGCAAATAACAATGTCACCCATAACCAAAACATCACTTGTGAAGTAAAATGATTATCACTAGGGAGATATCCTAATAGCGAAGCAATCCAAATACCGGTAGTTAAAAGCGCACCAACATAAACAATAAACATAACGGGGTTACGCCATTGAGCCTGAGGGGTACATTTTTTTATTGCATCAAAGAAAGCCGACATTATTGTTTTTCTGTCAAAAAGTTGGGTTGTTTTCATGATAGGTTTCCTTATTTAGCCCAAAACAGCTGTAAATGTTCTGCAATAGGGCCAAGTGCTAATGCCGGAACAAAAGTCAAAGCACCGATCATTAATACCGTGAGGATCAATAAAAAAATAAACAGTGGTGAAGTGGTAGAGAGTGTCGCCAAGCTTTCTGGTTGACGTTTTTTCACCGCTAAACTACCCGCAATAGCAAAAACAGGTAACATGACACCAAAGCGACCAATGAGCATTGCGATACCTAATGACAGATTATAAAAAGGTGAATTGACATTGAGCCCGGCAAAGGCACTACCGTTATTATTCGCAGCAGAAGTAAAAGCATATAACACTTCGCTAAAGCCATGAGGGCCTGGGTTTAAAATGGCTTCACGACCAACATCAGTAAATAACGCAAGGGTAGTACCTAATAAAACAACGGCTGGAGAGATTAAAATGGCAATGGCTACCCATTTCATTTCGGCAACACCAATCTTTTTACCGAGATATTCCGGTGCACGACCAACCATTAAGCCAGCGATAAATACAGCTAATAACACATAAAGGATCATGCCATAAAATCCTGAGCCTACACCGCCAAAAACCACTTCACCTGTTTGCATTAACCACATTGGCGCCATGCCACCTAATGCTGTTAATGAATCATGCATTGCATTAACGGCACCACAAGAAGCGGCCGTTGTGACAGCAACAAAAATGGCGCTACCAATTATTCCAAATCGTGTTTCTTTTCCTTCAAAATTCAGTGAGCTATTGGTACCTGCGAGTATAAATTCTGGATTTCCTTGCCATTCAGCCCAAGTAATAACACCAACGGCAACGATAAAAATCAGCGTCATTGCCCAAAGTAAGGTGTAGCCTTGGCGCTGAACTCCACTTAAACGACCAAAAGCAAAACATAAGGCAGTAGGAATAAGAAAAATAGCGAGTATTTGTAAGAAGTTACTTAATGAAGTTGGATTTTCATAAGGATGTGCAGAGTTTGCCGCAAAAAAACCACCGCCATTTGTGCCTAATAACTTAATTGCTTCTTGAGAAGCAACTGGCCCCATTGGCAACCATTGTTGTTGACCATCAAGACCTTGACTGAATAGCGCAGGTTGAAAGTTTTGTATCACGCCTTGGCTGACAAATAACAGAGACCAGATAATCGCTAAAGGTAGTAAGACATATAATGTAATACGCCCAATATCGACCCAAGCATTCCCTAAAGAAGAACAAGAAGATTGTGTTAATGCTCTAATTAAAACAAAAGCTACCGCAATTCCCGTTGTGGCAGATAAAAAGTTTTGTACTGCAAGCCCCATCATTTGGCTCAAATAACTGACAGCAGTTTCACCGCTATAAGCTTGCCAGTTAGTATTTGTAATAAAGCTAATAGTTGTATTTAGTGCTAAATCCCAGTTCATATTAGGGGCAAATTGGGGATTTAACGGTAAATAGCCTTGGTTAAGCAGTATGACAAATAATAGAATTGCCCCCATTAAATTAAAAATAAGCAGAGCGAGCATATACTGATACCCGCTCATAGGCTGAATAGATTTACCTGCGGGTTTAAAACCACAGCAACGCCAAATGACATGTTCAGTTTGAGTAACCCAATGAGGTAAATCACCTTCAATCAGGCGAGCTAAATAATGTCCAAGCATTTTTCCCATTACAAATAGTGTAATAAGAAAAACAGCAATATATATCAACGCTGTTATTGCCATTTTTAAAATGCCTCTGCATGAAATAACACATAAATAAGATAAGCAGTGAGCAAAACAACTAATGTCACAGCACCGAATATCACCATCAGAACGATCCTTTTACTATTTAGATTAAGAGAGCGTACTTAAAGGTCTGTAAAGATGTTGATAAAAGAGATAGGTGAAGTGTAAAAAAAGTATAAAAATGGCAGATAGGTGATCTATTGACTCCTTGATTGGTTGAAATAATGTCATGCCTTTGTTAGATCTAAGTTAGGTTCAAATAATATGCTAATTAAGTGAATAGAAATTAGCACTCTCTAGGGGATATTGAATGAATACTCTCTATCTAAAGGCCAAATGGTTTTTATACTTCTTAAGCTTATTAATAATTTCATCTATCTTCATGGTTAAAGCGATGGCAAATTCTGATAAGGCATACCTAGTTACACTGGCACAAGAGGGAAATTTATCTGAATTAAAACGTCAGATAGAACAAGGTGCAGATATTGAACAACGTGATCTAAAGTTACGCACACCGCTAATGGCGGCCACACATGCCAACCAAATTGAGGTTGCAAAATATCTGATTGAGCATGGTGCAGATGTTAATGCTCGTGATGCTATTCATGATTCACCATATCTTTATTCAGGCGCTAGAGGTTTACAGGAGATCTTAGAATTAACGTTATCGCATGGTGCCTCGCTTAAAAGTGTTAATCGTTATGGTGGAACAGCATTAATTCCTGCTTCAGAGCGAGGTCATGTAAAAACAGTAAAAACATTGATTGATGCTGGTGTGGATGTTGATCATATTAATCGTTTAGGTTGGACGGCTTTAATCGAAGCTATTATTTTAGGTGATGGTAGCCAAAAATATGAAGAGATTGTGACTTTACTTATTGAAGGCGGAGCTAACGTTAACCTCGCCGATGGCTCTGGCCACACACCATTAACCTTAGCTAAAGATAAAGGCTATACAAACATCGTTAATATACTTGAAAAAGCGGGGGCAAAATAATGTCAGATAAGCAATTTATACAACAAGCTATATCGCTTGCAATGGATAATGTGAAAGTGGGGGGAAGGCCATTTGGTGCGGTCATTGTGAATAATAATCAAGTGATTGCAAGTGCTGTTAATCAAATAGTAACGACAAATGATCCCACCGCCCATGCTGAATTATTAGCATTACGAGAAGCAGGTAAAGTATTAGGGCGAACAAAATTAGATGACTGTATTGTTTATGCCAGTGGACAACCTTGCCCAATGTGTCTTGCAGCCATGCGTATGGCGGGGATCTCTAAAATTTTTTATGCTTATTCTAATGAGGATGCAGAGCCTTACGGACTATCGACAGCCCGTATTGCTAAAGCATTAAGAAAGGAGCCAGAGCAACAAGAAGGCCTTCAATTTGTACAGATAAAAGCTGAGAATGAAATGCAACCTGAACTTTATCAGTATTGGTCACAGCAATCTTAAAGATGCTAAGTTTTCTATAAATAAAAGCCCTAAAAGCGAGAATTGAAGTAACAGCATAAGATCAGATACTTTTAGGACTTTTTATTTTTACTATTGATGATTAATCAACAAAATAATTGTTTTTCAGCAGGGGTCACATTTAACTGCGATTGCCAACTTTTGAGCGTTAACGTCGCCAACATGGCTAAACCTTCATAATAAGGGGAGGCCCCTTGTAAAGATAACTTTTCTAAATAACGATAAGCCCATGGCAGAAGGTGTTCTGCTAATAACTCATTGAGCTTTTCAGGGCGAGTTTCTGCAATCCATGCCACCATCATTACCATTAATCCAAAGTGATCTTCAGGCTCATTTTGAGTTAACGCAATATCAATGCCATTTTCTAGCATCCATTCACGTAAATCTAATGTTGAATTACCAAATAATACATTTTCATGATCAAGATAGACTGAGCCCCAAGGCGGTGCTGGAAGTGCGTAAGGGCCGACAAATAAACGCTGATAAGCTAGTGCTAAAGTTTCTTCATTTAATGAGGTTTGTGAAAGTAGACTTGCAATACGTTGCTTCTCTTCCTCACTGCCATACGGCCATTCATCAATCCACTTTGGGCTCGACAGCAGTTCGACAATGTCATTTTTTTCAGTGGGTGCATAATAAAATGCCGCACCTAAAATACGGGCAGTAAGAGAAATGTCAGTAATAAGTTGTTGTTCCATAATATTTTTATAATCCGCTTAGATTTATTGTCTTTACTATATGCGATTTTCTATCTAAACATAATGACGAAGATTAAAAAAGAGTGATACCGCATTATAAAAGGAAAACCGCCATAACAGATAAAAAGTATGGGCTTTTTAACTATTACAGCGGTTTAAAGGCAGTACTTTTAATTAACCAACCACAGCCATACCGACAGTCATATGTAAACCATAGAACACACCGCGTCCGATAAACTCACCGGCAAACACTAAAATAAAGCCCAATGCTAATAAAGCAACAGAAGGGTTATTTTTACGCAGAAGTGGTGCAATCCAGCAACTTAAGCCTAAAACTAAAGCTACTAATTTAATTCCCATTAAAGCACCATAGTTAGGGACTAAATCTACTGCTTTTTGTACAGAAGTTTGAATAGAGCTTAATTCAAAGCCTTGTGATGTTGCCACAATAGCACTCACAACAATTGCGATAACACTTAATAATGGCAATGCACTGACACAATTGAGGTTAAAACCCGCAATACGCAGTAAAAGTGCCGCTAAAATAGGGCCACAGATAAAGGCGGTTAGCACAAAATTAAATGTAGTGTAGCTGTTATACCATGTTGGAACGGTATCAATTTGGTATACGCGAGATATTGCTGTAATAAATAATGCAGCTAATACTATCACAAGGGCGACCCATAATTTGCCCAATGCAGCCGGCATCTTATTAAGTACAGCCAGTAACCAGTAGATCCCTCCCAGAGCAAAGAAAATTGAACCGCTGGCAATTTCATTACTTAATGATGAGTGACCCAGACGAAGTAATGAGTTAAATGCGCGTAATGGGGTTCCCATATGCATCATGGATAATAAGAAACCAATACCCATTAATACCCAAAGACCAAACATGCTGTAATGTACTTTTCTGTTCATTTCAGGAGAAAGCTTCCCCGAAAGAATAGCGCATCCCATGATAATAAATGCGCCAGCAACACTTTGACCGATAACAGTAAAGAACATCAGTGGCCATTCATGCAATCCCACCATCTTACACCTCCTCTGGGTTTGCCAGATGACCGGTGGTATCACCCACAGGACGGCTATTGGCATTTAATTTAAGGACAATATTTGGCTTGGTATATTTTGCTGAAGGAAGTGGGGCGATTTCAGCTAAATCACCATATTTAGCACGTAATTCTTCAATCGGTGCCATATCTAATGCACGTAGTGGACAAGACTCAACACAAATCGGTTTTTTGCCTTCAGCTACACGCTCATAACAACCGTCACATTTGGTCATATGACCTTTAACTTCATCAAATTGCGGTGCGCCATAAGGACATGCCATGTGACAATAACGACAACCGATACAAATATCTTCATTAACGACAACAAAGCCATCTTCACGTTTATGCATTGCACCACTTGGGCAAACTTTTGCACAAGCAGGATCGTCACAGTGGTTACACGAAATGGATAAGTAATAGGCAAAAACATTTTGTGTATAAACGCCATCTTGTTCAGTCCAATCGCCACCTGCATATTCATAGATCCGACGGAAATTGACTTCAGGGGATAAATTTTTAAAATCCTTGCACGCCAGTTCACAGGTTTTGCAGCCGGTGCAACGACTTGAATCAATGTAAAAACCATATTGCGTTGACATAACCAGACTCCTTACGCCTTGACGACTTCAACAAGATTACTGTGAGAAGGATTACCCTTGGCAAGTGGCGAAGGGCGTTGTGTCGTTAACACGTTAATGCTACCTGCGTGATCAATGCGGTTACTATCTGGGTTATACCAAGCACCTTCACTTAAACCTACTACACCGGGTAAAATGCGAGGTGTCACTTTTGCGTTGATCCTAACTTCACCACGATCGTTATAAATACGTACTAAATCACCGTGTTTAATGCCTCGTTTTGATGCATCAACAGGGTTTATCCATATTTCTTGTGGACATGCGGCTTTTAAAACATCTACGTTGCCATAAGTTGAGTGAGTACGTGATTTATAGTGGAAACCCGTCATTTGTAATGGATATTTTTCCATTGCTGGATCACCATAACTTTCAAAACCAGCAGAATAAATCGGCAGTGGATCAATGACATCGTCAGATGCAAGTTCCCATGTCGCTTTAATGTCAGCAAGTTGAGAAGAATAAATCTCAATTTTGCCTGATGGTGTCGTTAATGGGTTGTTTTCAGGATCATCACGGAATTTACGATAAGCAACATGATGACCTTCAGGGTCGCGTTTTTTGAAGATCCCTTGAGTACGGAACTCTTCAAAAGTGGGAAGTTCAGGTAAGTTTTGACGAGATTGTTCGTAAAGGTGACGTAACCATTCTTCTTGAGTACGATTTTCAGTGAATTTTTCACCTACACCCATGCGTTTTGCAATTTCGCTGGTCATTTCATAGATATTACGGCTTTCAAAGCGAGGTTTTATTGCTTGATCTGCAAAAATTACATACGCCATATTACCCGCCGATGCATCCATACAGAAATCCATCTGTTCTGATGCAGTGCAATCAGGAAGTAGAATATCGGCATATTTAGCAGATGCTGTCATATGGTTATCGATCACCACAATCATTTCGCATTTTTTATCGTCTTGCAAAATATCGTGAGTACGATTGATTTCAGAATGTTGGTTAACTAAACAGTTACCTGCGTAGTTCCATACCATTTTAATAGGCACATCAAGTTTGTCTTTACCACGAACACCATCACGAGTTGCTGTCATTTCTGGGCCACGTAAGATTGCATCCGTCCACATAAACATGGAAATGCTGGTGGTGACAGGGTTAGTGAACGTAGGCATACGAACAAAAGGAATGCTGTAAGAGCCTTCGCGAGCACCAGTATTACCGCCGTTAATTCCCACATTACCGGTCAAAATAGAGAGCATCGCAATAGCACGAGAAGCGAGTTCACCGTTAGAACGGCGTTGAGGCCCCCATCCTTGTGTAATATAAGCTGGTTTTGCTGTTGCAATTTCACGAGCCAATTTCACAATACGTGAAGCGGGAATACCTGTAATTTGCGCTGCCCATTCTGGTGTTTTAGGTTGACCGTCAGCGCCGTCACCTAAAATATAGGCTTTATAGTGCCCATTTTTTGGCGCACCTTCAGGTAGAGTGGTTTCATCGTAACCTACGCAATATTTATCTAGGAAAGGCTTATCAACTAAGTCTTCTTTGATCATGACATACGCTAAGGCATTGACTAATGCTGCATCCGTTCCTGGGCGAATAGGGATCCACTCATCTTCACGACCTGCACCCGTATCGGTATAACGCGGATCGATGATAATCATTCGTGCATCAGATTTCTCACGGGCTTGTTCAACGTAATAGGTGACACCGCCACCACTCATCCGTGTTTCACCTGGATTATTACCAAACATTACAACCAGTTTGGTGTTTTCAATATCTGAAGGGCTATTACCATCTGCCCAACCACCATAGGTGTAATTTAAGCCAGCTGCAATTTGTGCCGTACTGTAATCACCGTAGTGATTAAGATAACCACCACAACAATTCATTAAACGAGCAATTAATGTTGCTCCTGGTGGCCATGACTTCGTCATCGTGCCACCTAAAGTACCTGTGCCGTAGTTCAAATAAATAGATTCATTACCATAATCTTTAATCAAACGTTTCATGGTATCTGAAATCGTATCAAAGGCTTCATCCCATGAAATACGTTCAAATTTACCTTCACCACGCTTACCCACACGTTTCATTGGGTAGCGTAAACGGTCAGGGTTGTAAACACGACGACGCATTGAGCGACCACGTAAACAGGCACGAACTTGGTGTAATTCTTCGTAGATATCATTACCCGTATTGTCGGTTTCTACATATTTAATTTCACCATCAACAACATGCATACGTAATGGACACCGACTACCACAGTTTACTGTACAGGCACTCCACACCACTTTTTCGCTATTCGTTGTCGGTTTTGTCTCTGTGGCGATGGCTTGATTAAAGGGGAGAGATAATCCCCCTGCAGTTATTGCTAAACCACTCGCTGCACCTGTTTTTACAAAACGACGGCGAGATAAGGGAGTGGAAAGTAACGCCATCTCTTTGATGTTTTTCATACATTACTCACTTGATTATTTATATTTTTAAGAAAAAAGAAGCCAACAAGCTTATAGAAATAATTATTGTTATTGTTGTTAAAAAATAAGCACTTTAACGTAGGTAATAAAACCCAACTGTTAATGTGGATATTACGTATTTTCTAAAAGTTGTAGTTGCTTTACATCAAAGAAAAGTGATTTATTACAAGCGTTACCAGTTTTTGAGGTTAACTTAAGTTTTTGTATTAGTTAAATTTAATCAAATGATTGACAGTGTTATATAATAAAATATATAACGATTAATAAAGTATTATAATGTTACTGATAACAGAGAATAGACGAAATAATAATGCACTATCTATCAGATTTGACTGGATAATTTGCCAATAAAATTAATGAATGGAATATTTTTTTCTCAAATAAAATTATTTAACATTATATTAATTTGTTTAGCTAAATAAAAAATAATTTGTTTAGCTATTAGATTATTTTAAGTTACTTTTATTGTCTAGTTAGGACTAGTTATGTGTCTTTTTTGTCGTTTAGATCACAAATAGAACGCTTTTATCCGTATATTTATTGCCATTCAAGATAGGTTTTTATTTAATCATATTATTAGCTAAACCGTTTTAGTTTTTATGACTGCTATTAATGATTGGTTTATAAACGAAGTAAGACTTACCGAGGCTATGATGAATATTGAGAATATTGCTCGCCAACTAGTACCTTTATTGGGAGGTGCTGAAAACATTGCCAGTGCGGCGCATTGTGCTACTCGTTTAAGACTTGTATTAGTCGATGACACTAAAGCTGATAAAGAGGCAATCAATAAATTAGAAGGTGTAAAAGGGTGTTTTAGTAATGCAGGGCAAATTCAGGTAATTTTTGGTACTGGCTTAGTTAATAAAGTGCATGCTGCCTTTATTGCTGCGGCGGGTATTGGTGAATCAAGTAAATCTGAAGCGGCAAATATTGCAGCCAAAAAGCTTAACCCATTTCAGCGAATAGCTAGACTGCTTTCTAATATTTTTGTACCTATTATCCCTGCCATTGTGGCATCGGGTTTATTAATGGGGTTACTTGGGTTAATGAAAACTAACCAGTGGGTGAGCCCTGATAATGCACTCTATATCATGTTAGATATGTGTAGCTCTGCGGCATTTATTATTTTGCCTATTTTGATTGGTTTTACTGCGGCAAAAGAGTTTGGCGGAAATCCTTATCTTGGCGCTACATTAGGTGGAATTTTAACGCATCCTGCATTAACTAACGCATGGGGCGTTGCCGCTGGTTTTAACACCATGAACTTCTTTGGGTTAGAGGTGGCAATGATTGGTTATCAAGGTACTGTTTTTCCAGTCTTGCTTGCCGTTTGGTTTATGAGTGTCTTGGAAAAACAATTACGTAAAGTTGTTCCTAATGCTCTCGATTTAATTATCACGCCATTTTTAACCGTTATTATTTCGGGCTTTGTGGCGTTATTAGTTATAGGGCCTGTTGGTCGCCTTTTAGGTGATGGTATTTCACTATTATTAAGTACCTTAATTACACAAGCGGGTTGGATAGCAGGGCTGATCTTTGGTGGCCTTTATTCTGTGATTGTTATTACGGGTATTCACCACAGTTTTCATGCTGTCGAAGCGGGTTTATTAGGTAATCCTAATATTGGAGTTAACTTTTTATTGCCGATTTGGGCAATGGCGAATATTGCTCAAGGTGGTGCTTGTATAGCCGTTTGGTTTAAAACTAATGATGCAAAAATTAAAGCAATCACAATCCCATCTGGTTTTTCCGCTATGTTAGGTATCACTGAAGCGGCAATTTTCGGGATTAATTTACGTTATGGAAAACCTTTTATTGCTGCGTTAATTGGTGGTGCAGCTGGCGGTGCTTGGGTTGTAGGCTCGCATGTTTATATGACAGCCGTAGGGTTGACTGCTATTCCGGGTATTGCAATCGTGCAAGCAGGTTCAATTATGAACTATATTATTGGCCTTGTGATTGCCTTTGTGACTGCGTTTGTTATCTCTCTTTTGCTGAAATACAAAGTGGAGTCTGCATAAATGAACACAAACGAAGGGTTATCTGCGATTTTACAATCGGTCATGCGTAATAGCGCTAAAGCCATAAAAGATAAATATTATCCACATTGGCATTTAGCGCCAGTAACTGGGTTATTAAATGATCCCAATGGATTTTGTTTTGATGGTGAATATTATCATCTGTTTTATCAATGGAACCCTTTGTCTTGTGAGCATAAACATAAATGTTGGGGTCATTGGCGCTCAAAGGATTTGATTACTTGGCAGCATCAACCTATTGCTTTACTACCTGATGAATTTTATGACAAAGATGGCTGTTATTCTGGTAGTGCCGTGATCTACCAAGGGAAATTAACTCTTTGCTATACCGGTAATGTCAAATTTGAGGATGGCTCACGTACAGCATGGCAATGTTTAGCCGTTGAAAATCAACAGGGAGGTTTTGATAAGTTAGGGCCTGTATTAGGGCTTCCTGAAGGCTATAGTGGTCATGTCCGTGATCCGAAGATTTGGCAATATAATGATGTCTGGTACATGGTATTAGGCGCACAGAACTTAGATAAACAGGGTAAAGTTTTACTCTATCGTGCATCTCACTTATATCAATGGCAATTAGTCGGCGAGTTAGCGGGAAGTTATTTAGGCGGGTTAGCTGATGCGGGTTATATGTGGGAATGCCCAGATCTCTTTGAACTAGATGATCGCTTTATTTTATTAACATGTCCCCAAGGGATAAAAAGAGAACAACAACGATTTTTAAATTCGCATTCTAGTGCCTATTTAATCGGGGATTTTGATTATTCAACATTGCAATTTCAGCATGGTGATTTAGTCGAACTAGATGCAGGTTTTGAGTTTTACGCACCTCAAACAACATTAGTGAATGGCAGACGTTTATTATTTGGTTGGATGGGAGTTCCTGATGGTGAAGAGATGTATCAACCGACTATTGCTAATGGCTGGATTCACCAAATGACTTGCCCTCGCGAATTACATATAAAAGAAGGGAAGCTTTATCAACAACCCGTAAAAGAGTTACAGCAATTAAGACAAAAGCCAGCATATTGGCAGGGTATTGCTGATGATGCGCCAGATATCAGCGGATTTTCGTTTGAATTTGAAGTAGAGCTATTTGGCTCTCTTACTATTTATTTTTCTGATACTCTTGCTTTATTCATTGAAGATGATCAAGCCGTGTTAAAACGCCGTAGTGTTAAAAATGGGGAGTGGCAATCACGTTTCTGGTCTGGTGATATAAAACATCTTCAAATATTATGTGATAGCTCCAGTGTAGAGATTTTCTTTAATGGCGGAGCCGGTGTGATGAGTAGCCGTTTTTTCCCCTTAGAAAAACAGACTATTTGTTTCTTGGGAAAAGACACAATAAACCTCACAACTTGGCCATTAAAGAATGCATTACTCAGTTAGATCCAATTATATAAACAATAAAACAGTTTAAGTTTAGCGAATGTGACATTAAGTAGAATAATAGTGAAAAAACAAAAACGTATCACGATCACCGATATTGCAAAATTAGCGAGCGTTTCAAAAACAACGGCAAGTTTAGTATTAAATGGCCGTGGTAAAGAGATGCGTGTATCTGATGATACTATCGCACGTATTACGGCTATTGCTGAACAATATCAGTATCAGCCTAATATTCATGCTCGCTCTTTACGTGATAATCGTAGTTATGCATTAGGGTTGGTTATTCCTGATATTACTAACTATGGTTTTGCTTCTGTGGCGTATGAACTAGAAATATTATGCAGAGAAGCAGGTATTCAATTACTTATTTCTTGTACTGATGAAAATGCGGCTCAAGAAACGCTGGCAATAGAACATCTATTATCACGTCAAATAGATGGTTTGATTGTGGCTTCTTGTTTACAAAGTGATTTTGAATATCAACGTTTAAGTAAGCAAATACCTGTTGTGTTATTTGACCGGTATTTTGAAGGAACAACATTACCTTTTGTTGTCACCGATTCAATAACGGCAACACAACAAATTATTGCAGAAATTGCTTCGACAAAAGGTATTGATGAGTTTTATTTCCTTGGTGGGCAATCAACGCTTTCACCAACTAAAGATCGTCTTTTAGGTTTCACCCAAGGGCTTTCACAAGCACAAATCAATCTAAAATCAGAGTGGATCATACATGGGCATTATCACCCAAGTTCAGGTTATGAAATGTTTGGCTCTTTGTGTGCATCGTTAGGACGATCGCCTAAGTTTGTTTTTACTTCTGCTTGTGGCTTATTGGATGGCGTGTTGCGCTATCTAAGTCAAAATAAAATTATGCAAAATGAAGTCTATTTAGCCGGTTTTGATGATCACTATTTGTATGATTCATTATCAATACCAATAGATACTATTGCACAAAATAATCCTGAATTAGCATCACACTGTTTCCGACTGGTCATGGGATTAATAAACCAGACAAACTTAGAAATTCATCAAATTTTTGTTCCAGCAAAAATTCATCAACGACATGAGTAAGACTGAGCAATTTTATGCAATCACCAGTATAGTGTTTATGATACAAGCTGATGATTTTTACTGTTGATGGAGTCAATATTCAATGCGCCAAGAGCAGGCTAAACTTATCCACCTTCCTGAGCTGAATAGCCTTGCTTATCTGCAAGCTGAATATTTACACCAAACTTTCTCTCGCCATACCCATGAAGGCTTCTGTATTGGTGTAATTGATGATGGCGCACAGCAGTTTTATCGCACAGGAAGTGAACATATCGCTCCTAAAGGAGACATCATTATTGTTAATGCAGATGAAGTTCATACCGGCTCCTCTGCGGTTGAATCTGGTTGGGCTTATCAAGCTATTTATCCCACACCAGAATATCTGCAAACATTAACGCGTGATCTACAACAAGAGCAGGGTGCCACGCCTTGGTTTCCTGATGCTGTTATTCACGATCCTGGTTTAAGTCAGCAACTTTTATTACTTTTTTCATTACTGGAACAACCTAATAATTATCTTTTAAAAGAATCGCTATTGCTTTCAACAATGGCAATGTTGATTTTGCGTTATAGCAAAACAAGAACCCAAGAAAAACCATTAAGTGCTATAGGGCAACGGTTACAGTGGGTGAGTGAATTAATGAATGACACACCTGAAAATGAGTTTTCACTCAACACGTTAGCTGAAATGGTGAATTTAAGTCCATGGCACTTTTTACGTCAGTTTAAAAAAGAAATAGGTATGACCCCTCATGCTTGGCTTATTCAAGCCAGAATTCGTAAAGCAAGGCAGTTACTCTCTTTAGGTCATACACTTACTGATGTAACACAACGTTGTGGTTTTTCAGATCAAAGCCATTTCCATCGTCATTTTAAAAACGCTATTGGTGTTACACCGGGAAACTATTTAAAAGGGCTTCGATTATCTTCCTCTTTAAAATCCCCCTTGTTGTAATAAAAAATTAAAAGAGCAATTTTATACAATCCCATTTATCTTTACTGACTGATAATCATTCTCTATAGAATTAATGTATTAGACGTGAAGACAGATAAATGGAAAAAATCAAAAATAACACTGAAGATAAGCAAACTATGCGTGCCTTTGGTTTAGGCGCTTTACATGTTTTGCCTTTATGCCTTGCGGTGATCCCTTGGGGAATACTCGCAGGTTCAATGGCTGTTGATGCAGGATTAACCTTTGCACAAAGTGTCGGAATGTCTGCTATTGTTTTTGCAGGTGCGGCGCAATTAGTAACATTAGGGTTAGTTGTTTCTGGGGCAGGGATGCTAACCATTATTGTTTCTGTCTTTTTTATTACTGCCCAACACCTTTTATATGGTTTAACCTTACGGCCTCATGTTGCTCATTTAAAATGGTATCAACGCATTACGATAGGTTTTTTATTAACGGATGAGCTTTTTGCAGTGTCAGCACAACCTAAAGTGAAACTAACACCTGCTTATATGATCGGTGCAGGATTATGTTTTTATTTAGCCTGGGTAGCGGTCAGTATTGTTGGCATTATTATGGCAAGCCAAGTTTCTGATTTATCACGTTATCATCTTGATTTCTCTATTGTTGCTACGTTATTGGCAATTGTGATCCCGTTAATAAAAACATTTAGTACGTTAGTCGGTGTTATTGTCTCATTTTGCCTTTCAATTGTTTTCAGTTGGTTAAATATAGAGGGTGGTGTCGTTATTGGTGGGCTAACAGGTATGTTTATCGCGGTTTGTGTTGCAAGAATAAGAGGAGAGCAAAAATGACATGGTCGTTATTATTAATTTTGGCACTGGTCATTTTCATGCTGCGTTATTTCTTTCTCGAACCAGCAGTACCTGTCAAATTACCGCCAGTGATCAGACAAGCCTTAGGATACTCTGCACCCTGTTTATTAACCGCAATCTGTGCGCCAATTGTACTGTTAGAAAAAGGCGAATTTAAAGGTATTTTAGATAACCCTTATCTTTGGGGAACTTTATTATGTGTAGGATTAGCGCTTAAAATACGCAATACATTAATAGTGGTTTTACTGACCTTGGTTGGTTTTTATCTTCTTAATGCCTTATTAAACTGAATACTAAAGGTGATTTTATTTAACGTAATATTTACATTTAAAAATAATCATTTTTGTATTAATGTAGTTCGTTATTTTATCGGCCGTCTTTGAACGGCTGATTCTACCTCTCTTTTCTGTATTACCATTCATTATCCGACTCGTTTCACCTCTCATTTTTAACGTATACCAATTGATGTTGTGTTAAAAAAATGTGATCTAAATTGCTTCGATTTGGTTTTGCTTCTGTTTTTGGTTTTTTGTTTTGAATACCATCGCAGAATCACAGACCTGATCTCCTTATTCTCGTTATCAATGATACGGAGGCACTTTATATGTTTTCAGAAGAACGGCGGCAGGAAATTTACACCATCATCAGGGAACAAAAGAAAGTTAAAGTGGCTCAGCTTGCGGAGAAATTCAGTGTCACATTGGAGACTATTCGCAGCGATTTGAAATACCTTGAAGGAGAAGGGTTGATCAAACGTTGTCATGGTGGCGCCATACTAGGGAAACAAGAAATTAAAAAAATAAGTAAATTCAGTGATAGTTTTGATATTTCATGTTTATTGCACGACTTATTAATTGTTAGAGAACGTAAAGATAGAAAACCGGAAGGTAAAGTCTGTGTTTTAGGATCGTTTGTAGTAGATATTATCGCCAATGTCGAATCTTTTCCGAAAGTTGGTGAATTAGTTAATTCAAAAAGCAATTCGATAGGTCCTGGTGGTAAAGGAACAAATCAGGCGATGGCAGCAAGTTTTTCTGATGCAAAAGTCCATTTAATAACAAAAGTTGGTGAAGATCATTTTAGTAAATATGCTTATAAATATTTACAAGAAAGTGGCATTGATTCTTTCACTATTTTTCAAACAGAAACCGAGCCAACAGGCAGTTCGATTAGTTATTTAGCTGACAAAACACAAAACAATATTACAGCAACTTATCTAGGCGCAAATAACACTTTTTCTGAACAAGAGATTGATATTTCATTGCCGTATGTCAGTGAAGCCGATGTGTTATTGCTCCAAGGCGAAATTAATATAGAAGCTAATATTAAAGCCGCCTTATTTGCTAAGTCGGTTAATAAGATCATCATACTAAATGTTGCGCCTTATAACGAAAACCTAAAACAACTTTATTTGTATCTTGATTTTATTACTTTAAATGCGAACCAAGCATCTCATTGGGCTGACTTTGAAATAAACGATATTAATGATGCAAAGCAGGCGATCAATATTATTTCCGGTGACGAAAGTAAGAAAGTGATTATTTATATGGATGAGCTTGGTGTGGTTTATTTTGATGGTCGAGCCACATTTCATATTCCACCTATGCCATCGTTACGCGTAGATACGATGGCAGCAACAGATGCGTTTAATGGCGCATTTGCATCAAAGATAGCAGCAGGAGGCACAATGCATGAGAGTGTATTATTTGCCAGTGCTTTCCTCTCTGCATTTATAGAACAAAAAGGCGTAACAGCAATGCCTGTACTTTCCCAAGTTCAGGCTCGCCTTAAATCAAGGCTTGAAGATATTCGGCCACAAATAATCTGCAATGAGAAAAGGTGCATATAATGAAAAAAACACTTCTGGCATTTACCCTATGCAGTTCCATTTTTACACTTCCGGCTTTCGCGCAATACCCTGAAAAACCGATTACTATTGTTGTTCCTTGGGCTGCAGGTGGTAATACCGATACGGTTGCACGCTTAGCAGCAAAAGGACTACAAGAAGAATTAGGCGTTACTGTTAATGTAGTCAATAAAACTGGCGGCAGTGGTGTTGTAGGTCATGATGCCATTAAAAATGCAAAACCTGATGGCTACACATTAGGAATTGCAACAGTTGAAATTACCATGATGCATCATCAGGGAATGACGAATTTAACATATCAAGATTACACACCGATTACACGTCTTGCCGTTATTTATGGTGGATTGCAAGTTGGAAAATCTTCGCCATTTAAAAATGCACAGGAAATTATTGATTATGCGAAAGCAAATCCAGGTAAATTAAAAGCATCAGGCAGTGGCTTAAATTCAATTTGGCATCTGAATACTATTGGTATGTTGCGTGCAGCTGGATTACCAGATAATGCTATTCGCTTTATTCCTTCTCAAGGTGCGAGTGCGGCGTTACAAGAATTAGCATCAGGGGGTGTTGATATAGTGACATCTTCATTAGGTGAAGCCGATAGTATGGTAAAAGCGGGATTAGTAAAACATATGGCCATTATGTCCAATGAAAAGTCGGCTTTCTACCCAGATGTACCCTTATTCAAAGAAGCTACAGCTTATAATTGGGATCTGCAAGCGTGGAATATGTTAGTTGCCCCTAAAGGTCTTGATAAAGAAGTACAAGATAAACTTACCGCAGCCATGAAAAAAGTATATGCCTCTGGTGAATTAGCCGAATTTGCAAATAAACAAGGCTTTGAAGTTATCGAGTTATATGGCGATGATGCCACTCAATTTATGGCCAATGAAGATAAAAAGTTTGGCGAAATTATAAAGAAATAACTGAGGGAACGGCTGAGCAACAGCCGTTTTTATGCCTATGCTAAATCGTCATATTCTATCGCTCATATTTTGTTGCTTTGGTTTATTCCTTATTGTTTATAGTGCATATTCATTAGGCGATTTTAGTGAATATGGTGCTGCGTTTATGCCTTCTATTATTGGCGGTGGCATGATCCTATTTTCATTAATAGATATATTTTCACGTAAACAAGAAAGTGACATTCCATTAGTGACGTGGCATGAAAT
Organism: Proteus sp. G2669; assembly: GCF_009915245.1. NCBI lineage: Bacteria > Pseudomonadati > Pseudomonadota > Gammaproteobacteria > Enterobacterales > Morganellaceae > Proteus > Proteus sp. G2669. The sequence continues at coordinate 149,707 of NZ_JAABLX010000055.1, forward strand.
AAAATTTGTCTTATTAATTATCAGTATTATTCTTTTTTATGTGCTTGCATCTGATTATTTAGGATTTATTTTAACCGGATTAATTATTACAGCACCATTAATGATGAAATATGCAACAGTAAAATCTATATATAGTTTTATTATTTCAGCAGGAGTGGTGTTAGGTGTGTATTACTTATTTACCGCTGTACTGTTAGTACCGCTACCTCAGCTATTTTCATAAATAGAGAACAACAGTATGGATATATTAATTAGCGCACTTGCTTATATTGATTACACAACAATTCTTGTCGTTATTGGAGCCTGTTTATTTGGCTTATTTGTTGGTGCAATTCCCGGATTAACATCAACAATGGCTATTGCATTAATGGTACCGTTTACTTTTTTTCTTGAACCCATTCCTGCTTTAGCCTTAATGATCTCCGTTGGAGCATCATCTATATTTGCAGGGGATATTCCCGGAGCCTTATTAAATATTCCGGGTACACCTGCATCGGCAGCTTATACCAATGATGCACATTCCTTAGTTAAAGAAGGTAAAACAAATCGTGTATTGGGTATGTCATTAACCAGCTCTGTGATTGGTGGCGTAATTGGTACGATTATATTAGCCTCAACAGCACCAATATTAGCTGAATTTGCTTTAAAATTTAGCTCTTACGAATATATGTGGTTGTCTCTAATCGGTTTAAGTTGTGCAACTATTGTTTCCGGCTCTCATATTAGAAAAAGCTTATTAGCTCTGTTCTTTGGTATTGCATTAGCCACCATTGGTTATGATGAGTTTACAGGTCAAGCCCGCTTTACTTTCGGTGAAGTTTCTTTAATGCAAGGTGTCAGCTTTATTCCAGCAATGATAGGGCTATTTGCTATTTCTGGTGCTATCAAATATTACGTTGAACGTTGGAAAGAAAAGCAAATTACACTAACAGAAGTGAATGTGGAAAATAACTCTTACAATATCTTTAAAGGTGTGGGGGGTGTTGTTCGTCAACGTAAGGGCGGTATTTTCCGTAGCGGAATAATAGGAACATTAATTGGTGCTTTACCTGGTGCTGGAGCCGATATTGCCGCGTGGATCTCTTATGCTGTTTCAAAGAAACTCTCTAAAAAACCAGAGAAATATGGTCATGGCTCTGAGGAAGGTATTGTTGATGCTTCAGCGAGTAATAATGCAAGCTTAGCCGGAAGTTGGATCCCATCTCTAGTCTTTGGTATTCCCGGTGATTCTGCGGCTGCAATTATTATCGGTGTACTATATATGAAAGATATGCAACCGGGACCAACGTTATTCTTATTTAACCCCGATAAATTGTATGCTGTCTTTATTATCTTTTTTATTGCTAATCTTATTTTACTTCCGATTGCTTTTATTGTTGTCAATTTGTTGAAAAAAATTGTTGCTATCGATAATGCGATTATTTACCCAGCAATCATTCTATTTAGTATCGTTGGCTCATATGCAATCACAAATACGATGTCTTCTATTGTGGTTATGTTAGTTATGGGTGTTATTGGCTATTTCCTTCAAGAACGAAAATTCCCAATCTCACCAATTATTTTAGGCATGATATTAGGGCCTATGTTAGAAAAGAATTTACTCTCCTCATTAATGAAATCTGATGGTGATTTTATTAATTTTGTTAATAGACCTATTTCGATGGTATTAGCCAGTGCATTTTTTCTCATTGTTATTATGCAAATTAGAGGTGCATTGAAAGCTAAATAACGCATCTCGTTTTTATACCAAATAAATTAAATATAAAGATACTTTTTAAGTATCAGGGAAAGCTCATTTTAAATAAACAAAATAACGTTTTTTAAGATGTTAGAAATCAGCAGATAAATAAAAATATCGGGTGATCGAATGAAAAAAATATTAAATAAGCCAGAAAATTATGTCGATGAAACATTAGCCGGTTTATGTCTTGCACATAGCCATATTTATCGTCAACCACAGCCAAGATTGATTGCTCGTTCAAAAAAAGCAGATAAGCCGAAAGTGGGTATTGTAACAGGCGGAGGCTCTGGCCATTTGCCAGTATTCACAGGATATGTCGGTAAAGGTTTATTAGATGCAGCTGCTGTGGGAGATGTTTTTGCTTCACCTTCAGCGGATTTAATGGCCGATACTATTCGTGAAGCAAATAGCGGCTTAGGCGTATTGCTACTTTATGGCAATTACGGTGGCGATGTAATGAATTTTGATATGGCAACTGAAACGGTTGATTTTGAAGATAATATTCGTTGCACAACGGTATTAGCTGCGGATGATGTTGCTTCAGCAAAGCCTGAAGAGGCGCATAAACGCCGTGGTGTAGCTGGGATGGTTTATGGTTTTAAAATGGCGGGCGCCAAAGCAGAAGAAGGGGCTTCACTTGATGAAGTAACACGTATTGCTCAAAAAACCATGGAAAATACCCGAACGATTGGTTGTGCGTTAACATCTTGTACCTTACCAGCGGTAGGACATCCTACCTTTGAAATTGGTGAGGATGAAATGGAAATGGGCATGGGAATTCACGGTGAACCGGGAATTTGGCGTGATAAGTTACGCAGCGCTGATGAAATTGCCCAAGAAATGTTCGATCGTCTGCAAGCTGAATTATCATTCAAAGCAAATGATAAGGTTTCAGTGTTAGTCAATTCATTAGGCGCAACACCTCTTGAAGAGCTCTACATTCTATATAACAAAGTTGCACAGCTTATTGAAAAAACAGGTGCTACGATTATTCATCCATTAGTCGGCCGTTATGCTACATCAATGGAAATGACGGGGGTAAGTTTAACGTTGTGTAAATTAGATGATGAACTCGAAGCTTTAATGAATGCACCGGCTTATTGTGCATTTTGGAGAGTCTAGCGATGAATATCACTCTTGATATGCTAAAACAAGGCGTTGCACGTATTGCTACTGCTTGTGAGCAATCACAGTCAATGTTGTGTGAAGCTGATAGTCGTTTAGGTGATGGTGATTTAGGGATCACCATGCAAAAAGGGTGGCGGCAAATTGCAGATGATGCACAAGATTGGCCTGACGATTTAAGTAAATCACTTTTTCAATGCAGTAAATCACTACAAAAAGCCTGCGCTTCTTCTTTTGGTACGTTGCAAGCGACTGCTTTTATGGCAATGGCGAAATATTGCAAAGAAAATCAACTGCAAGAAATAGCCCCCGCCGATATTTCACCACTTTTAACTGTTGCGTATCAAAGCATGATGGCGAGAGGAAAAGGGGAGTTAGGGCAAAAATCGGTACTTGATATTATTTACCAATTATCTGAAGCGCTAAAACCTGTTTTATCTCTATCGGAATTAAAAGCAGCAGCCTTATTCAGTATTGATAATACGCTTACTGAATTTCGTCAAAAACCTAATTTATTAGGTCGAGCGCGTATGTTTCCAGAAAAATCTATTGGTTTAGATGATCCTGGCATGTTGGCAATTAAAGTTATTGTTGAAGCAATCTGATTTAATAAAGGTCTTAATATGAAAAAATTATTTGGCGTTACAGTGGCAATGGTTACTCCGTTTGATTCGAACGATCAAGTGGATATTAATGCGTTATCTACATTAACAGACATGTTAGTCACTCAAGGTGTTGATTGCCTCTATCCTTGTGGCACTACGGGAGAGATGCTACGTTTATCAGCTTCAGAGCGTAAAAGTGTTGCAAAAACTGTTGTCGAAACAGCCAATAAACGCTTACCCGTTTTTATTCATGTTGGCGCAATGACATTAACCGAAACCATTGAATTAGCGAAACATGCCGTTGAAATTGGCGCTGATGGTATTGGTGTGGTGACACCACAATTTTTTGGTGCGACAGACAGAGAATTAGAAAATTATTTTGTGACGGTGGCAAACAGTGTGCCGGATAATTTCCCTGTTTATCTGTATAACATACCACAATGTGCGGCAAATAATATCAAGCCTGAATTAGCGGCAAAAGTACAACAACAGTGTAAAAATGTGATTGGGATTAAATACAGTTTTGCTGATAACAATACAACATTAAGTTACCTTGCTGTAGCTGATAATTTTTCAGTGCTTCATGGCTACGATAAATTATTCCTAGGCCTACTAGATGCAGGTTGTGATGGTACTGTTTCAGGTTGTGCTTGTGTATTCCCTGAACCATTTGTGAATATGTATAAAGCCTATATTGCAGGTGATCATCAAGAAGCAAAACACTGGCAACAATTTTGTGTGAAATTTAGTGATGCACTCAAATCAGGTGCAAATATGGCAATATTTAAATCAGCATTAACCATGCGTGGTTTAGATGGCGGTCATATGCGTTTACCACAACTCGATTTATTACCTGAAGAAAATCAACAATTAAAAGAGAGTTTAACGCAATTGTGTAAAGAAGCAGGGATCACTTTTTCACTTAATTAAAAGAGACTAAGCAAAAAACATCTTCGTTATCTTAATTGAGTGGCAATATATTGATGATTTTAAGCAGTATGAAAAATAATCCATACTGCTTTTTTTTAATTGTTAATAACATCTTTTTATTGTGCTAAAAAACGACCATATTGTGCGATATCGACATTACCACCGCTGATAATAATTCCGATTTTCTTACCTTTTAATTTATCACTAAATTGACGAGCTGCCGCTAAACTTAAACATCCCGTTGGCTCTACAATTATTTTCATTCGCTGGGCATAAAACTGCATGGTGGAAATTAACTCTTCATCTGTTGCAGTTAAAATATCATCCACATTGTTACGAATAATCTCAAAAGTATAATTACCAAGATGTTGTGTTTGCGCACCATCTGCAATTGTTTTCGGAGTATCAATATGAATGATTTCGCCTTTGCGTAATGATTGTTGTCCGTCATTTCCTGCTAAAGGTTCAACACCAAATATTTTACAATCTGGTGAGAGGGCTTTGGTTGATAATAAAGAGCCAGAAAGTAAACCACCACCACCTAATGGAACAAATAGCATATCTAATTCACCAACTTCATCAAACAGCTCTTTTGCTACAGTACCTTGCCCTGCAATAATATGAGGATGATCATAAGGTGGAATTAACGTTAATCCTTCTTTTTGTGCTAGTTGTTGGCCAATTTCTTCACGATTTTCTGTATAACGGTTATAGGTGATCACACGACCACCATAGCCTTTTGTCGCTTCCATTTTAGCCTTTGGCGCATCTTCTGGCATGATAATTGTTGCAGGAATACCTAATAATTTTGCTGATAAAGCAATAGCTTGTGCATGGTTACCTGATGAGAAAGTCACGACACCCATTTTACGTTGCTGTGTGGTAAATTGTGATAACGCATTTATTGCCCCCCGAAATTTAAATGCGCCCATACGCTGAAAGTTTTCACATTTAAAATAAAACTGCGCCCCGGTTAGCGCATTAATAGTACGAGAAGTTAAAATAGGTGTTTTATTAAGATAAGGCAAAATGCGTTGATGGGCCTGTGCAACATCTTTATAGGTAGGAATAGGTAGCTTATTCATAAGATTACTCCTTGATCACCACGGCTTCAATTTCAATTTTGCTTCCAAAATGTAATTCTTTTACGCCAGCGACTAATCTTGCGGGTCTATGTTCGCCAATCCATTTTGCATATAGCTCATTAACAACGGGCCATTCATTAATATCAGTCACATAGACTTTTACTTGAGCAATATCGGTTTTCTTTGCATTTATTCCGAGAAGACAGGCATTTAAATTTTCAAGAACTTGTGTGATTTGAACTTCAACTGGCTTGTTTGCCAATGGATTTCCTTGTTTATCTAAAGGCAATAGTCCAGAAATAAATGACATATTATTTGCAGTAACAACATGAGAGTAATGCCCACCAGGTGAGGCAAGGGTTTCAATATTTTGTAGTGTAAGATGTGATGCCATGGTATTTTCCTATTTCACTTAAGTTAGATAAAATGTATACTTATTTATACATAATGTCTAATGTTAGATCAATAGTTCATTTACTTATTTGCCAATAAATTTTTTTTATAAAAAAATCAAAGAACGGTTATGATCTTGTCATTGTTTTAATGTTAAATAATTGACTTTTTGAATGATATCTTCAAAAGAGATTGGTTTGATTTTATCATTATAAAACAATGTATTATAAACACTTTTTGCCAAATCGTTATACAGATCTCCTTTTATTTTTGAATACTCGATATTTATCATCATATTATTATCATTAGAAATATTACTAATGGTATTAGTATTTTCTTGAGAATTGTTTTCTATTTTTAATAATTCATTATTAAGAGTTTTAATAGCTAAATTATTTCTTAATATATCATCTATCTTTAGTGATGATATTTTCTCCATTACTTGAGTATCACGTAATAGTGATTGAATAATGGAACTTTGGGCACATTTACTATTTATTTCAATGTGATATTCCTTGCTCAATTCATCGAATATTTTTTTTCGATTTTCATCTGTTAAACGTGTACCTTTTTTAGAAAAAATATGATCAATCTCTCTATTAATTATGGCCGATATAAGCGTAACTCTTTCTTCTTGTTCCCATTTTTCTATCATCTGTTCTAGTGTCAGCTTCTTAGTTATTGGCGAGTCTAAATCTTTTACCGTGCTTTCTAGCATCATAATTGCGAGTCTTTGACTTACATCTTTAAGATTAATATCTATCTGTTTTTCTTTGTATTTCAATGTGGCAAATGTATTTTTCGCATCATTAATATTTTTTAACAACGCTTGATAGTTTGAGATTTCATCAATCTTTACTGATTTTTTCTGATCTATCTTATAAGATATTCTGCATTTATTTCCAAATAAAACATTGATCATTTCATTATCCTAAATATATAAAAATAATACTTTATTATATTATTAGACTAATAAGTAAATACGTCTTTTATAAAATGCACGATTATATTTATTTTTAATTTAAAGATAAAAAAAGAATGAAATATGTAAGCTGTAAAAAGATAATGTAAACAAAAAATAAAAAGAGGTGAAAAAATCACCTCTTAATTATTTGAGTATAGAAGCTTTAGTATGAGCACCGCGTTATTTTCCACGCTGTATAAATCGCTATTAATGGTGCGAATGCTAAAAATAAGAAAAGGGCAGATGCAGAAGAAGAAAGTCCTTCCGGTGTACCGCTATTAAAGCCATTTAAGTTAACTATCATACCAGCAAGAGCAGAACCGAGTGCAGTTGCAAATAACTGTACCGTGGTAATCGAAGCACCTGCAATATCTTTATCTTGTTCTGATGCGGCTTGTAATATTCGTGTTAATAGGTGTGGCCAACCAAAACCAATACCATATCCCACTAAGAATAAAGCGAATAATATAATAGAAAGACTAACCGCATTTTCCGATTGCAGCAATGGATTTGGAATAACGAAAGCTAACGCTAATAAACCAGCAAAAACAATAATAGGACCACTTAAAATACTAAAACGCATTTTAGCGCCTTGCCAACTTGCACTAATCACTTCAGCAACTGTCCAACCTAACGCCATTAATGCACTCATATAACCAGAAGCTAAAGGTGTTTGCATATGCAAGCTTTGTAGATAGTAAGGGACAAAGATCTCACATGTCATGCCAATCGCTAATAACGAGATAGTCAGATATAAAAGGGCATGTAAAGAAAGACCTTTAAAAGTATTTGACGGTAATAATCGAACAGAAAGGCGTTTCTCACAAAAAATAAGTATACCAATTAAACCAAATACCACCACGATACTGAGTAAGTTGATGATGAGTGAAGAAGAAAGGCTACCTGATGAAATAAGCAAAACTGCCGCTGTTAAAATTATTAGCTGAAGATAAGGTAAACTTTGTGATGATGATTTTGGAGCCTCGTTATCATTCTTTGGTAAGATAAACCACAGGTAAATACCATAAAAAAGCATGATAGGTAACATAATACCAAAGGCATAACGCCAAGCATCTAATTGAGCAAAAATTCCACCAATAGCAGGGCCAATTAATGTAGCAACCCCCCACATTCCTGAAATTAATGCCATTGCTCTTGGCCATAATGCTTGATCATAAACGATATTCACCATGGCGTAGGAAAGTGCAAATAAAAGCCCACCACCAAGGCCTTGAACAAATCGACCAATTAGCATGACTTCCATTTTAGGTGCTATTGTACACAATAAACTACCAATAAAAAAAAGTACCGTTGCTATCAAATAGGCACCTTTGGCACCTAATAAACTTAATAAGCGTGCAGATAATACCGAACCAATAATAGAGGCCGCAACAAATAGCGTGGTGTTCCATGCATATAATCCCATTCCGCCAATATCGGTTACAACTGAGGGTAAAATCGTGGTTGCCATTAAAATATTAATTGCGTGGATCACGACACCAAAGGAAAGTGCAAATGAAATTGCCCCATTTTTCCCTGAGAAAAGATCACGCCATTGGCTATTGTTATCTGGGATCATTAGAAAAAATATCCTTCTTTTATTGCTATTACGACATAGCTTCGTTAAATTACCAAGGTAAAACTTGGATTAATAAATACTGAGACGTCTAATATGTCAAGAAAAAACTTGGAATATAATTATCCTGCTCAACGTAGTGTTGGCGATAAAATTCTGTTTTTAATTAAAAAACATGGGCCAATGCAAGCAAATGATGTTGGTCAACGTCTTGGTACAAGTAGCGAAGCGGCAAGGCAACAATTTGTAAAGCTTGCCAGCGCAGGATTGGTTGAAGCAATAACTGAGCCAAGAGGGGTTGGACGACCTATTCAATATTGGCACTTAACAGAATTAGGGCAAAAGCAATTTCCAGATACTCATGCTGAATTAACAGCACAAATTCTGATGACTATTCGTGAAGAATTGGGTGAAGATGCGATTGATAAAATTATTCTTGCACGAAAAAAACAGAGCTATGAACGCTACACTCAAGCAATAAGAGAAGCTGATGAACTAACAGAACGCTTAGATATTTTAGCTTCTCTGCGTAGTCAAGAAGGCTATATGGCGCACTGGGAACAAGTAAAAGATAACGAATACCTGTTTATTGAAGATCATTGCCCAATATGTGCCGCAGCTAAAGTTTGCCAAGGTTTTTGTAATACAGAAAAAGAGTTATTTTCTGAAACACTAGGGGTAGAACTACAACGTGTTGAATATATCTTAGAAGGTGCAAGACGTTGTGCTTACCACATTAAAATCTAATCTTATTCATGCTTGAACAATAAAAGCAAAACCGCGCAATAAAGCGCGGTTACGTTCTGTCCTTAGAAAATAAGTTTATTTTTTACAAGGTAATTGCAGAAGCTTTCCAAATTCGTTGCATATACTCTGTTACCGCACGATCTGCAGAAAAATAACCCATTTGGCAGATATTTAATGCAGATTTTTTCAACCAAGCATCTCCATCTTGATAGAGAACATCAACACTATCTTGAGTATCCACATAGCTACGATAATCGGCTAATACCTGATAATGATCGCCAAACTCAATTAAACTATCGAAAATTGATTTATATCTATCAGGAGAAGTTGGATTAAAGAAGCCATTAGCGATTTGATTGAGCACTGTATGTAGCTCAACATCTTCATCATAATAGCGACGTGGCGAATAACGCTGTCTTAACTCAGCAACTTCTTGTGCGTTATGACCAAAGATAAACATATTTTCAAAACCAACATGCTCACCAATTTCAATATTAGCACCATCCAGAGTTCCGATAGTTAGCGCACCATTTAACGCAAATTTCATATTACCTGTACCAGAAGCTTCTGTGCCAGCTAAAGATATTTGTTCAGATAAATCCGCAGCAGGAATAATATGTTGCGCTAAGCTCACGCCGTAATTAGGAATGAAGATCACTTTTAGTTTATCTTTAATACGCTCGTCATTATTAATCTTCACCGCAATATCGTTGATAAGATTAATAATTTTTTTCGCATTATAATAAGCTGACGCAGCTTTACCTCCAAAAATAAATACGCGAGGCACCCAGTTTTTCTCTGGATTTTCTAGAATACGATTATAACGAGTGATAATACCTAACACATTGAGAAGTTGACGTTTATATTCATGAATACGTTTAATTTGCACATCAAATAACGCATCAGGATTAATGGTAATATTCAAATCTTGCTGAATAATGTTAGCCAAGTTTTGTTTATTCAGTCGCTTTGAGTCTTTTAATTGGTGTAAGAAATCTTTGTCTTTCACCAGTGGCATTAATTCACCTAATTGCTCTAAATTGGTTCGCCAGTTGGTACCAATCTGGTTATCAATGACTTGAGAAAGAGAAGGGTTAGCTAATGCCAGCCAGCGACGGGGGGTAATACCATTGGTAATATTGCAGAATTTCTTAGGATAGATCATCGCAAAATCAGCAAATAAGGATTGCACCATTAATTGGCTATGAAGTTCAGAAACTCCATTAACTTGCTGACTAATAATTACCGCAAGCCAAGCCATACGGACATTACGACCATTTTCTTCATCAATAATAGAAACACGACGTAATAAGTCGTTATCATTAGGATATTGTTCTCTAACTTGCTTTAAGAATTTATCATTGATTTGGAAAATAATTTGTAAATGGCGAGGAAGTGCGCGTCCTATCATATCAACAGGCCATGTTTCTAATGCTTCACCCATTAACGTATGATTGGTATATGAAAATATGCAGATTGTTTGCTTCCATGCTTCATCCCAACTAAATCCATGCTTATCAATAAGTTGGCGCATTAATTCAGGAATAGCGAGAACAGGGTGAGTGTCGTTAAGGTGAATGGCAATAAAATCTTTTAAATTATCAAAGCGTTGATGAAGATGATAATGACGTTGCAAAATATCTTGAATAGAGGCGCTGACTAAAAAATATTCTTGCTGCAAACGCAACATCTTACCTGACATAGTTGAGTCATCTGGGTAAAGAATACGAGAGATATTTTCAGAGCGATCTTTGGCTTCTGTAGCTTCAAGGTATTCACCTTTATTGAATTTACCTAAATTAAACGCACCATTTGCTTTAGCAGACCATAACCTAATGGTATCTGTTGCTTGTGTGTTATAACCAGGAACAATAGAGTCATTAGGTTGAGCCAGCACATTCAAGGTATCAACCCAATAACTTTTATCACCTTCTTGTTGTAAACGCCCGCCAAAATCCACTTCAAATTGCACATCATGACGAGGGAATTCCCAAGGATTACCTTTCTCAAGCCAGTTATCCGCAACTTCATGCTGTTCACCATTTTGAATTTGCTGACGGAACATACCGTATTCATAGCGAATACCATAGCCTGTCACCGGATAACCTAATGTGGCACAAGAATCAAGAAAACACGCCGCTAAACGACCTAAACCGCCGTTACCTAAACCTGGGTCTGGCTCAAGTTCGATTTGCTTTTCAAGATCAAGTCCTAATTCTTTTAATGCTTCTTTAACTTCGTTATAAACCCCTAAAGAAAGCATAGCGTTCGTTAAAAAACGTCCCATAAGAAATTCCATCGAAATGTAGTAAACCTGTTTTACTTTCGGTGAAAGTTCAGCTTTGGTTGATTTCAACCAACGTTCAACTAAACGGTCTCGTATCGCGTAGGAAGTTGCATTTAACCAATCTGTTGGTGTGGCGTATTTAGGGGAAGTACCAACAATAAACATCAGTTTATAAACAATAGAACGCTTTAACGATTCAACATCCTTATCTGGTGATAAATAATCAAATTCACATAACTTTTTCATTATAAATCTCTTTTGGTGATCCACAGGTCAAATAGACATCATGTCTATAAACGGTGATACAGCGCTGCATAGGTCTTAGCCGCTGTTTCCCAACTAAAAATAGTTTGGCTCATGGCATCTGTTTGAACTTGTTGCCACTGTTTTGGCATACCCCACAAGGTAAAGGCTCGATTGATAGCAAGACGCAAATCATCAGGTGTTGCTTCATGGAAAACAAAACCTGTGGCTTGATGATGGGCTAGATTTTCTAATGAACAATCATTCACCGTATCAGCTAATCCACCGGTGTGTCTCACTAAAGGAAGTGCGCCATATTTCAAGCCATATAGCTGAGTTAACCCACAAGGTTCAAAACGACTAGGCACCATAATCACATCAGCACCCGCGATAACTTGGTGTGAAAAACTTTCGTCATAACCAATATGAGTAGCAACATGTTGAGGGTATTGTTGTTGAGCATGTAAAAATGCGGATTCAAGATGGCTATCACCTGTGCCTAACAACACAAATTGACCACCTTGATCAACAATATCAGGTAATACGTCAATCACTAAATCAAGCCCTTTTTGTGATGTTAAACGGCTCACAACAGCAAAAAGAGGGGCATTATTATTAACAGGTAAACCGCATTTTTTCTGTAATGCTGTTTTATTTTCTAGGCGTTTATTGAGGTTTTTTATATCATAGCGACGTGTAATTAAGTTATCCGTTGCAGGCTCCCAAATCGCCTCATCTATACCATTTAATATGCCACTTAATCGCTGTTCATCGGTACGTTGACGCAATAAACCTTCAAGTCCATAACCAAATTCAGGGCGCGTTATCTCTTTGGCATATGTTGGGCTAACCGTCGTAATATGATTTGCATAAAATAAGCCCGCTTTTAAGAATGAAATCTGTCCATAATATTCCAACCCATTAATTGAAAAACTGTAATCAGGTAATTCAAGTTGATGAAGATGATAAGGTGAAAACTCGCCTTTATAAGCGAGGTTATGAACTGTAAAAACCGATTTTGCAGGATAGTGTTTTACAGCCAAATAAGCGCAAGCTAACCCCGCATGCCAGTCGTGAGCATGAACAATATCAGCACGCCATAAAGGATCTAATCCTGCGGATAATTCACTGGCAACCCAACCTAATAGGGCAAAACGAAAAACATTATCACTATAAGCATGTTGATATTCATCGTGATAAGGGCTGCCTGCTCGTTGATAAAGATGAGGTGCATCAATAAGATAAATATCAATACCTTGGTATTGACCATAAAGCAAAGAAATATGACCTGCAAAGGTATCAACATCAGTGACTAATTTGAGATCAACAATATTATCTTTAATCGCAGGAAACGCGGGTATAACAACCCGCGCATCTAAGCCTATTTTTTTCTGAGCTAGGGGCAAAGAGCCCATAACATCAGCTAATCCCCCTGTTTTTAGCAGAGGAAATAACTCAGAACAACAGTGAAGCACATTCACGAAAATGCCTCCTCATTTTGAGGTTTCTGTTCTTCGTTTTTCTCAATTGGGTTTTCTTTTTTTTGATGTGCTAATTGTTCAAGCATTTCTCTTGTCACTAGCACAATACCTTCTTCAGTACGATGAAAACGAGCCGCATCATCTTCTGCATTCATACCAATGACTGTCCCTTCGGGGATAGTACAACTACGCTCGATGATACAACGTTTTAAGTAGCAGTGATGACTCACGGTAACATCTGGTAAAATGACAGAATCTTCAATGTGGCAGAAAGATTCAACACGAACCAATGGGAATAAAATAGAAGAATAGAGAGTTGAGCCATTGATAATACAGCCATCTGCAATCAAAGAGTTCATCATTTGCCCATGCTCACCATGATTATCTTGTACAAATTTTGCAGGTGGTAGCGGGGTCATAAAGGTGCGAATTGGCCAATCTTTGGCATACATATCAAGCTCAGGTGTCACTGAGGCTAAATCAAGGTTTGCAGACCAATACGCTTCAATGGTTCCTACATCACGCCAATAAGGTGCTACAGACGGATCAGAACTAACGCAAGAGAGTTCAAATGGGTGAGCTAACACATCACCACGTTCAGTGATTTTAGGAATAATATCTTGGCCAAAATCATGATGTGAATCAGGATCACGGCTATCTTCTTCCAGTAAATCAAATAGATAATCTCTATCAACCACATAAATCCCCATGCTCGCTAATGAATGCTCTGGATCATCAGGAATACACGGTGGATTTGATGGTTTTTCTAGGAAATTTAGTACTCGACGATTTTCATCGATGTCCATAATACCAAACTGAAATGCATCTTCTTTAGGAACTCGAATACAGGCAACGGTAAATTTTGATTTATTTTCAACGTGATCAAGTAATAAACGCGCATAGTTCATTTTATAAATATGATCACCCGCTAAAATCACCACATATTTAGCTTTGTAGCTACGAAGAATATCAAGGTTTTGATATATCGCATCAGCCGTACCCATATACCAATGTTCGGTATTACGACGTTGTTGAGCTGGTAATAAGTCAACAAATTCATTCATGTCTTCGTTAAAAAATGACCAACCGCGTTGAATATGTTGAACGAGGGAGTGCGATTGATACTGGGTTATTACACCAATACGACGGATCCCTGAGTTAAGACAGTTTGATAGCGTAAAGTCGATAATTCGAAATTTCCCACCAAAGAAAACCGCCGGTTTTGCACGTTTCGCTGTCAATGCTTTCAAGCGTGTGCCACGACCTCCAGCTAAAACGAGCGCAATCGCCTCTTTAGGAAGTTGTTGTGCCAACATTAATTTTTGGCCTTGTTCTGTTGTCATCATAGTTATAGCACTCCAATCAAATTACTTAACTTGGGAGGAAATATTGGGTAATTTTTCAGTAGAAGACTGAGTATAAAAAACGCTATTTCGCCAAAGGGTGATACTGTTAGGTTGTACTTCACAATGCTGAGATTGTGTTGGGTGACAAAGAGGCCAGCTAGCCGTATCAAGCAAGCAAGACCAAGACCCTTCAGGTAAAGAAAAGACAGCGCTGTTTCTTAATGGGTTAATCATTAAAATCCATTGTTGCGCTAAAAAAAGTTGTAATGGTGAGGGCGGAAGTTGTTGCCAATCTTCATCGCTCATTGGTTGAGCATCTTGATTGAACCAAATAACGTTTTCACTATCTTCTTCCCACCATTTAAGAGAACTTAAAGGTGTAATTTGGTGACGTAATTCAATAAGGTGGCGAATGTAATCAGTTAAGTCATAAGGTTGTTGAAACCATTTGATCCAACTGACTTTATTATCCTGACAATAAGCGTTGTTATTACCATATTGCGTATTACCCACTTCATCACCGGCGAGTAAATGAGGTGTTCCTCTAGAAAGCAGTAAGGTTGCCAGCATATTCCTTGTCGCAAGCAATCTGTATTGACTTATTTTTTCATTAACTATCAAACCCTCTTCACCAAAATTCACACTGTAATTGGTGTTATGTCCATCTAGGTTTGATTCTCCATTCTCCTCGTTATGTTTATTCTGATAACTCACTAAATCTCGCAGTGTAAAGCCATCATGGCTTGTTATCATATTGATACTAGAATAGGGAGGCCGACCGTTTTTATGGTATAGCTTTGCAGAGCCAGTAATGTTGTCTGCAAATGTTGCAATAGATACATCTCGCCATAACCAAAAACGACGAATAACATCACGGTAGCCGTCATTCCATTCTGTAAATGGAACTGGGAAATTACCGACTTGATAACCATCAGAGCCTAAATCCCATGGCTCTGCGATAAGTTTAATGCGTGAAAGAAGCGGATCTTGGCGAATAGCCGTTAATAATGGCGATTGTGTATCAAAATAAGGAACTCGGCCAAGACTGGTTGCCAAATCAAAGCGGAAGCCATCAATATGAAATTCAGTAACCCAATAGCGTAGGCAATCCATTACCCACTGCACCGTTTCAGGGCGACTTAAATTGAGAGTGTTACCACATCCTGTCCAATTTTGGGCTTTACTTTCATCGTTTAACCAATAATAGCTTTGGTTATCAATACCACGTTGAGAAACAATATAACCTTCAAATTGGTCACTTAATTCAGCAGTGTGATTGAATACCACATCTAGGATGACTTCAATATTGGCTTTATGCAGACATCTTACGGCTTCTCGAAATTCATCAATAATATTTCGACCAGTGTTGGAATAATATTGTGTCGATAAAGCAAAAGGCGCTAATACGTTATAACCCCAATAGTTTTTTAAACCAATTTTATGAAGATGTGGCTCGGTTAAATGATATTGAATAGGTAATAATTCTAATGCCGTAATACCTAATTTTTTCAAATGCGAAATAAAAGCAGGGTGTCCTAATGCTGCATAAGTACCCCGTAATTTTTCAGGTATTTCAGGATGTAGTTTTGTTAGTCCCTTTACATGACCTTCATAAATAATGGTTTCTGACCACGGTGTATTTAAACGCTGATAAGTGCCTTTTTCTTTATAATAGTGACAAAAACAACCACTATCATCCGTGATAACTGCTTTAGGTGTTATTGCACTATCATCATGTTCTAATGCATTAAAAACAGGGGATGTATAAGGCAAGGTGTTATCCACTATGCCTGTGACTTGCCTCGCATAAGGATCTAATAACAACTGTTGAGGTTGATAGAATAATCCTTTTTCTGGTTCCCATTCGCCTTCTACACGATAACCATAATGTAAACCAGGCCCTGCACCAGGCAAATACCCATGCCAAATTGAGCCAGTTTTACCCGGTAATGGATAGCGGATCTCTTTGCCTGCTTTATCAAACAGGCAGAGTATGACTTTAGTGGCATTTTCACTAAAGAGTGTAAAATTTACTCCATAACCATCATAATGACTGCCCATAGGAAAAGGGCGACCATAATCTAAAGACATATTAATCCTTCAATCTTAAATACAGCGTCGCAAGTGGCGGTAGTGACAATGACAAGGAGTGAGGCTTGCCATTAAATGCACTTGCAGTTGTCTCTATTTCACCTAAATTTCCTACATTACTGCCGTTGTAAAACTCAGAATCACTATTGAGTATTTCTTGATATGAACCCGCTTTGTTTACACCGACAACGTAATTATGATGAACAATAGGAGTGAAATTACTGATAACAATAATTTCATTGCCTTGTGCATCTTTACGGCAAAAAACAAAGACGGAATTGTCGTGATCATCAACGGTAAGCCATTCAAAGCCTTCGCGTTCAAAATCACACTCATAAAGCGGGGCATTGGCTTGATAGGAAAGATTTAAATCTCGTACAAAGTGTTGAACACCTTGGTGCGGGCTATTTGGCTCTTCGAGAAGATGCCAATCTAAACTACTGTCGTGGTTCCATTCACGCCACTGTGCAAACTCACATCCCATAAATAGTAATTTTTTGCCGGGATAAGCCCACATAAAGCCAAGATATGCCCGTAAATTGGCAAATTTTTGCCAATCATCACCCACCATACGACCTATTAACGAACCTTTACCATGCACAAATTCATCGTGAGAAAGAGGCAGAACAAAGTTTTCGTTATAGGCATAGAGCATGCCAAAGGTCATTTGATTGTGGTGGTATTTACGATAGATAGGATCTCGTTGCATATAAGCTAACGTGTCGTGCATCCAACCCATATTCCATTTGTAATTAAAACCTAAACCACCATCATCAGGCGGTAGGGTAACACCTGGGAAATCGGTTGATTCTTCTGCAATCGTGATAGTACCTGGGCAAGTTGCACCCAATAATTTGTTGGTATGACGAATAAAATCAATGGCTTCTAAATTCTCACGTCCACCGTGTTTATTAGGTATCCATTCACCTTCTTTTCGGCTGTAATCACGATAAAGCATGGAAGCAACTGCATCGAAACGGAAACCATCAAGCGCAAAATGTTCGTGCCAATACAATAAATTGCCTGAAAGGTAATTCAGTACTTCATTGCGCCCATAGTTATAAATTAATGTGTTCCAATCAGGATGGAAGCCTTCTCGTCTATCAGCATATTCATAGAGTGATGTACCATCAAAATTACGTAAACCGTAGTCATCTTCAGGGAAATGCCCAGGAACCCAATCTAAAATAACGCTAATTTCAGCCTGATGAGCCGCTTCGATAAAATCACGAAAATCCATAGGTGACCCAAAGCGACGAGTTGGTGAATATAACCCTAAAGGTTGATATCCCCATGAGCCATCAAAAGGGTGCTCATTAATAGGCAATAGTTCGATATGGGTAAAGCCCATTTCTTTAACGTAGGGAATTAACTGTTCGGCTAGTTCACGATAACTTAACCAACTTTGATCGTCAGTGTGTCGGCGCCATGAACCTAGATGAACTTCATAAATAGAGATAGGCACATTACGTTGATTCGCTTGCTGACGTGGCAATGGCATTGGCTTAACGGGAGGTAATGTATTGATGATTGATGCAGTTTCAGGGCGTATTTGCGTTTCAAAAGCATAAGGATCTGCTTTTAATCGACGTTCTCCATTGGCATCCAAAATAGCGTATTTATAGCAATCACCAAGATGAGCTTGTGGAATAAAAAGCTCCCAAATTCCACTTTCACGACGTAATCGCATAGGAAAACGTCTTTCATCCCAAAATGAGAAATCGCCAACCACACTCACACTTTGTGCATTGGGTGCCCATACAGCAAAAGTAATACCATCAATATCACCTAATTTAGCAGGGTGAGCGCCTAAACATTGATAAGGGCGAGAATGATGACCTTGTGCTAAAAACCAAATATCCATTTCTTGCAGTAAAATACCGAACTGATAAGGATCATCAACAATCCCTTGTGCATTTTCCCAAGTAACATCTAAACAATAACTAAAACGACGTTTACGTCGGGGGATTGCACCACAGAAAAAACCACTAGGATGTTTGCGTTCTAATGTCGCGACTTTTCTGCCATTCTTTCTATCGATGACACTGACTGAAACAGCATCAGGTAAAAATGCACGAACTTCTAAACCAGCCGATGTTTCATGCATACCAAGAAGTGCAAAAGGGTCAGACTCATACCCATTAATTAGCTTTTCTATTGTTTTTTTTGTCACAGCTACAGACATCTTATCGTCCTTCGTTGCTAGCAAATAAATTAATAAATTTTATATATAAATATCAGCATAGAACGTTAATTTAAGTTAAACAATAAGTGTTTTTAACAGATTATTTAAAAACAAAATAATCATCATGGGTTAATATACTTAAAATTTGTCTTTAATTGATTGAATGCAAATACATTTGATGTGAGAGGTAGAGTAAGATCGCGAATTATAAATACAGCACAAATAGCGTTTTTACCTAATCTAAAAAAGAGGCTGATATTAAATATTTTTAATTAAATATTTAATATGGAGTTTTAAAAAGTATAAGTAATAAGAGTAAAATCGTCATTTTTATGAAAAAAAAACACTTATTTCATTAGCAGAATTAACTTTTCTGTTGTGTGAGCCATTGTTCAAAATCGAGGTGTGTTTTGGTTTTTTGTACACCTAATGGTGTTAATGCATAGTAATAAAGAGGGGCTATTTGAATGTTAGGAAATAAGATTTTTAAAGTTCCGCGATTTATTTCATTCGATAAAATTGAGATTGGGCCAATACCTATTCCTAAACCTTCGATAATTGCTTGAAGAGAAATATGAAAGTGATCAAAGCGATACTGACGCAAAAATGATCGCTGAGTATTAAGTTGAGCCGCTATTAGCCATTGTTGCCAATGACCAGGACGAGTAAGTGTATCGATGACAGGGCAATTAAAAACATCTTCCACATTTGTGACGCTGTAACGTTTAAGGAGCTTTTCAGAGGCAACTAAACAATGCACATCCTTTAGAAAAACAAGAGATGAATACTCTTGTTGCTGAGGTTGCGGACGAATAATTAAATCATCATGGCTGATTAAGTGAAATCGCTCACTATTTGCTGATGCAATTTGAATGTTGGCATTAGGATATTGAAGATAAAAATCCTCCATTCTTGGAATAAGCCATTTTAAACATAATGTTGTAGGAACACTGATATTTAAAATATCGTTTTTACCACCATTGCCATAACGAACACCAATGTCATTTAGCTTATCAAAAACATCACTTAATTCTTGTGCCAATGTTAATGCATAGGGAGTTGGTACACGGCGTAAACCTTGTTTGTTAAATAACGTAACACCAAACCATTTTTCAACAACTTGAATATGTCTGCTAATCGCACCATGAGTTACACATAGTGTTTGTGCCGCTTCTGTATAACTTTGGCTATGACAAGCAACTAAGAAAGCACGCAATGAAGGTAATGGAGGAAGGTTTCTCATCATAATTTTCTCTATAGTTTACTTATCACCAATAAGGCGGTCTTTCTGATTAAAACTCACAGTACAGTGATATTTTATCACAGGTAAAAATAAAGAAGGCAGGTATGATAAAGCATCTTTAACTTATTGAACTTAAAGGATGATAATGAGTTTTATCGCGGTTATTTTATTAGCAGTGTTTTCTGGTGTTATCAGCGGAGTGGTTGGAACAGGTTCGTCTATTTTACTTATTCCTGCATTAACTTATGTATTTGGCGCTAAAGAGGCGGTGCCTATTATGGCTCTTGCCTCCGTAATGGGGAATTTATCTCGCATTTACTTATGGCGTCATAGTATCCGTTTTAAGCCACTTTTTTATTATTTATTACCCGGTATTCCCGCGGTTATTTTAGGTGCCAATACATTATGGGTTATGCCTGAAAAATGGCTCAATATCGGGATGGGGCTGTTCTTCATTCTGATGATCCCAATTATTCATTTATTACGCCAACATCAAATTAAAATGAAAACTTATCAAGTTATTATTGCTGGCGCGGTTATCGGCTATTTAACGGGCGTGGTGTTTTCTACTGGGCCATTAACTATTCCAATATTTTCTGCATATGGGCTAACACTAGGGCCATTACTAGCTACAGAAGCGGCCGCTTCGTTTGTTATTTATCTCACCAAAGCCCTAACTTTTAGCCAACTTGGTGCAGTTAATAGTTTTATCCTAATTAGTGGCGTGTTAGTGGGTTGTGGCTTAACCATAGGCAATTTCCTTGGCAAAAAGCTGGTATTAAAACTGACACCTAAGCTATTCCAAGGGCTACTAGATGTCATGTTAATTTTTGCTGGTGGCTCACTGCTTTTTAATGGTTTTTTCTCTTAAATAACGAATGTAATTACTTATTTTCTTTATTGATCATAATAATCTGATAAATAAGGCGCTAATATTATTAATGAGAGATCAGCGAGTGGCAACAATTCATCAACTGTAGCTCCTGATCTTGCTCTTAAAGAAATGGAATGCAATAACGCAATCACCCCCAATGCAATGGTGTGAATATCAGTTCCTTCTTTTAGTTCACCGGCCTCTAACACTTCTTGCAAGGCATCTTCAACTTGCTGAGTTTGTGCATTAATAACCCGATTAAGCATATTTTTGATTGCAGGATCGGCAATTTCAGTTACTGCGGTTGAAAGTACCATACAACCAGTTAATCCATCATTATCTGTATAAAAATGGATAGCCGAATTCAGATACCGATTTACTCTTGCGGTAATTTTATCTTTCGGTGACTGTTTTTCTAATTCATGGCGATAACGCGTAGAAGCAATATGATTAAAGCGTTCAATGGCTTTTTCATACAATGCGGCTTTATTACCAAATGCAGCGTAAAGACTTGGCTTATTCATTTGAGTTTCAATGACCAAGTCATCCATCGATGTTGCAGTAAATCCTTTTCGCCAAAATAATGCCATTATTTTTTCAAGAGCAGCATCGCTATCATAACGACGAGGGCGACCTTTTTTTTGCATTTTATACCAGTTAGTAAGAAATTCATTTACTCAGTATAAAACAAATGTCATTATTTTACTAACCAGTACAAAATAGGAAAGTAAAATGAATCACAATGAAATGCTGTATGGAAAAAATATGCCCTCCATTATCAAACTTGTTGAAGATGGGCGTAAACAGCAATTAAAGCCATTGAAAATAGGTATTTTTGTCTGTCCAGGCTTTATGCCTATGGATATTAATGGCGCTCAATCAGTCTTTACGATTGCAAGTGCTGAAATTTATTTGATCTGGAAAAAGAAGGAGTTAGTTGAAGGGTATATTGGTTGGCCAACAATGCCCACCATGACTTTTGATGAATGCCCAGAAGATCTTGATGTACTCGTCGTAGGAATGGTACCACCAGAAATTGTTGAAGATGAAGATACACTAACATTTTTTGCTAATATGGGTAATAAAGCACGTTATGTTATTGGTACATGTTACGGCTCTTTAGTTTTAGGTGCGGCAGGATTATTAAAAGGTAAAAAAGCAACCAGTAATTCAAATGTCGTTCCGATGTTACCTGATATGGGGGCCATAGCAGTAGAGGGAAGTGATGTTGTTATTGATGGCAATATTTATACTTCAGGGCCAGCCACAGGTTCGTTTGATGCCTCATTATTAGTATTAGAACAATTACTTGGTACACCTTTTGCTCAATTGGTTGAACTCGCGATTGAATATGATCCTCGTCCTCCTTTCGGAACAGGTTCCCCCACACTTGCAGGATCTGAAATGACTGCTATTTCACAAAGTTTGACCGCTAATCTAAATGCTCAATTTCATCAAGCCGCACGTAATGGTCTTAAAAAATGCCGTTAATTTAGGTTAATCCACGCTAGAATGAGGTGATAAATATTGAAGTTTATCTAAACTGTTTTATTCAATTTCGGAGTATCACAATGACAGAATACGAAAAAATGGTATCAGGTCATCTTTATCATGCATGTAAAGATGATAGTTTAGAGCCACTTAGAGTAAAAGCTCGCGAAATTATTTATGATTTTAATGTAACGCGACCATCTGAAGTTGAAAAAAGAAAGGCATATTTAAAACTGCTTTTGGGTAAAACAGGCGATAGCTTTACTATTGAACCCCCGTTTCATTGTGATTATGGTGAATTGATTGAAATTGGGGAGGGATTTTATGCCAATTTCAATTTAACGATATTAGATTGTGCGCCTGTAAAAATTGGAAACAATGTAATGTGTGCACCTAATGTTAGCATTTTAACTGCAACTCATCCGATCGATCCTGAAATACGCAGCAGTGAGCTCGAATATGCATTACCTATTACTATTGGCAATTCTGTATGGTTAGGTGCAGGGTGCATTATTTTACCCGGTGTAACTATTGGTGATAATTGTGTTATTGGTGCCGGCAGTGTAGTAACAAAATCTATTCCAGCTAATTGTGTTGCTGTTGGCAATCCCTGTCGTGTAATAAGACAAATCAGTGATAAAGATAAAACAGATGCAGAAAGAAGGTTGAAACTTTAATTACTAAAAATCAAGGCTCAATAAGTCTATTGAGCCTTATGATAAGGTTACTCTTTAATAAAACTTAAATAGTTAAAGAGTGATTGAAAACCAAACTTACGATATAGCGCTAAACCATCTGCGGATGCATCTAAGAAACAACGCTCTACACCTTGCTCACGGCAAAACTCTAAAACATGTTTAATCAAATGAGTAGCATAGCCATTGCCTTGATAAGCAACATCTGTCCCAATATCATCAAAACGCGCTAATTTATCATGTAACGTCAGCGTTAATGACGATACGGGCTGACCATCAACTAACAGAGCATAATGGAAAATAGCCGCACCATTATCTAATGCTTTTTGGTGATAACGAATATATTCATTAACAATCGTATCATCGCTATCATCTCCCACAGGGAACGCTGTTTTTAACGGATGTGCCCATTGTTCTAGGTTATGATTGGTGAGAATAATATCGCATGGATTATTTCGATAAGAAGGGTAAACCGCTTCTGACAATGTTAAATACATTGCTGTTGTCATACCGTCACCGGTATAGCCTGCATTTTTTATAATTTCTTCAAATTCAGGCAATAATGATTCAGGTAAAACCAGAATATGATCTTTTTTTTGCGATGAGAAAAGGGTACTGGCCTGCTGAAACGAGCTTTCTGTTGCGCCTTGACGTAAATAAATAAAGTTAAAAATTGGCGCATCCATTGGTGTCATAAAGCAATGAGTATGATCACCAATACGAATATTATTTTCACAAATTTCTGACCAAAAGGCTTTTTCTACTATTTTAAATTCTTTATACAGTTGTGCATCCATAATGGTTCTCTAGCTAAATCGTGATAAGCGATAAGGAGTTAATAAAGGATTCGCTTTTTCGTAAATCAGTTCTTGTGCAACCAATTTACATAATAAAGGTGACAACGTCACGGCGGCGTGCATAGTAACAAGATATAGTCCCTGATAAGGAGATATTTCTCCAATAATTGGCATTTCATCTTTAGGCATGGGTCTTTCACCAACAGTAACCTGTTCAATCGTTAGTTTACCTGTTTGCGTAAAATTATCATAAAAAGTCGCTTGTGCATGGAATGCAATGTGCTCAGGGTGATGTTCATCACTATTATCAATGTAATCCTCAGCCGCAATAATCTCATTTTGAGCAAAGTGACGTAACTCCATTTCTGGTGTTGAGATAATGCAAGGTAAAAACGGCGTTTCAGCATCTGTTGTTAATTTGAGTAAAATACTGGGTAATGCATATAAAGGTAAATTAATACTTTTTTCAGACAATAACGCTAAAGCGCCCACTCCCGCGGTTAAAATAACATGATCAGCATGCATTTTAATATTTTCTGTTTCTACACCAATAATGCGATGATCTTCTTCTATCAAACGAATGACTTCAGTGTTAGCTCTGTATTTTACGCCCATTTCTTGGGCTTGCCGTAATAATATGTCAATAACATGAAAAGGGTTCACAGCACCTTCATCACTTGCAAAAGCCGCTAGCTCAGGGGCTTTGGATAAATTAGGTACTTTATGGATCAATTGTTCTTTATTTAATGCTTGGACATTAAAGCCAGCTTGGTGATGTGATTGAATAAATTGAGCAGTTTCTTTGTCAGAAGACATCCAACTTATTGCACCTGCCCAATCAATATTTAATTTTCCTTGAGTCTCTTTATCAAGTTCTCGCCAACAATGGATCGCTTCTGCTCGTAATTGTTGATAAGCATCTGGTCGTCCATAAGAGACATTTAGCCAAGCAAATGAAGCACTTGTTACACCAGCTCCTGCATTGGTTTTATCTAATAAGATAATCTGCATGTTACTCATTTTCGCAAGATACCAAGCTTGCATTACACCAACTATACCAGCACCAACAATAATAATTTTCTTTTGTGTTTTTTGAGATAGCGATGAGGCGCTTATATCCATTTTATTCTCTTAACGGTAATAGGAAGTAAGGTAATTTTTATGCTAATTATAAAAAACAACACAGAATAATGGTTTTGAGAAAAATAATCTTATTTATCCTCTCACTTTTTGTGCTAATACATTCAATGATGCATTTATAAAAATCATTATTTTTCATAAAGATATTGACTGTTATTGCTTTTATTTTGACAATATTGGGTAGATGCAGATCACAAAAGGAATAAAAAACTATAACACAAAATAAACAATGGGATATTACCTCTTATATTTGTCTTTTTTATAGTTTATAAGACTATAATTATTTTTTATTTTGAATTTTATCACTGTTTAAATTTTAATTTCAGCATCATACTATAACGCATAGTCAAACCAGTTTTTTAATCCAATATGAATAAGTAAAAAAGACTTACAAACTGCTTTTTATTAACAAAAGCAGAGTAATTAACTTATTTTTAGTTTATATAAAGATTATTGTTTTACAAAAAAATTATTGTGGATATGATAGCTCATATATTCAGCATGTTATTTTTTTAAAAAAGGCGTCGTATGTTAGAAAGTATCGGTATTTCAAATATTTGGACATACCTTTTAGGCGTTATTTTTATTACCTTAGTACCTGGTCCAAACTCGATTTTCGTCCTTACTTCCAGTGCGAAGCATGGGGTAAAAGGGGGGTATAAAGCCGCTCTTGGTGTTTTTACGGGTGATGCATTATTAATCTTTTTGGCATTTTTGGGGGTAGCTTCATTAGTCAAGACTTCACCCGTTTTCTTTATTGTTATTAAATATGCAGGTGCTCTTTATTTAACCTATTTAGGTTTGAAGACATTATATGCAACGTTTCACAAGAAAAAAGAAACAACTGAACAAGTATCAGAAGTGGCAATCAAAGCAAAAGATGGTCTTTATGTTAAAGCTCTATTTTTAAGTATGCTTAATCCTAAAATGATCATTTTTTATGTCTCTTTCTTTATTCAGTTTATTGATCCTAAATATGAAAATGCGGGTGTTCCATTTTTTGTATTAGGTGCAATTTTAGAAACATGTAGCATGATTTATTTATCAATTCTTATTTTTGGCGGAGTGGCTATTACTAATAAAGTAAAACATAACAAACGATTAGCATCATTATCAAATAGTTGTATAGGTGCAGTGTTCTTACTTTTTGGTGCCAAACTTGCTTTAACAGCGTAAGAATATAGTTATAGTTTTAGTTAAAAAGGTCACTATAAAGTGACCTTTTTTGATCTCTCTAATTTGTTAGAGAAAAGATTTTATTATTTGATAACTACTTCTAATATTGAATTATATGTCTCTGTTTTGATAAATTTATTAATTTTTAAATCCGCTTTATCTAATAACTTAATAAACTCTTCTTCAGTGCGCTCTCCTGATTCAGGAAACGCACTTACACAAAGTAGATCCATATATTTTGCAATGTCGGGAATATTCTTCTTAAAAACGACAGGTTCAATAATAAGTATTTTTGAATCTTCTTTCATTGCCTCACGGAAATTTTTAAATATTTTAATGACACTTTCATCATCCCAATCATGAATAATATACTTAATTAAATAAATATCTGATTCAGGGTATTTACCAAATAAATCTCCAGGAACTAATTTCCAGCGGCTATCATCACCTAACTCTACTAATTTAGTGCGTTCTAATACATGTTGACGATCAAATAACTGACCTTTTAAAGTTGGATTATTTTTTAATACTTCTAATAATAATCCTCCTAAACCTCCTGCAATATCAGTAACAATTTTATTTTCAGGAAATTCATAATATTTAATAATGAAGTAATTTTCTATTTTTGAAAGTGAGCTCATGCCTGCCTGAAAATCATGATCTTCTCTTGTATTATCTTGCCAGTATTGATAAAAGGACATTCCATACAAGTTTTCAAAAGCTGGGTTACCTTGCACTGATTCGGTTATATCGCCGACAGGTCGCCATAATGTCTCATTCGTTAACATTAATACGGCATCACGTAAGCTATATTCGTGATCACTTAATAAAAATTGCCCTGCAGGAGCAAGAGAATAATTAAGATTTTCAGATTCATAAAGTATGTTCTCTGATGCTAGCATTCTTAATATTCTATTTAAAACTGAAGGAATAGAGTTTGTTTCTTCTGCAATCTCATTGATATTTTTAGGACCGTCCTTCAATAAATCAGCAATTTTTAATTTAGCAGCAACTCTTAACGCACCAGGTACGGTAAAACTCATTGATTTTTTCATTAAATCTAAAGCTGCTGATTTGTTTTTTAAATTCAAAGTGCTATTTATCATATTAAACCTTATAATTAGATGTAATTAATAATTAATATAGAAAACTATTAAAGCAAATAAATTATAGATGATAATTTAATATTTTTTATTTTATATTTCATTTTTAAACTTAATTGTTTTTAATTATAATAATATTTATGTTCTATTATCATATAACAAAACAAGTTCCTCTTGTTAATGTAACAATATGAAAATATATTAATTTAATTATTTAATATCTTTTTATTCTATTGATAGAACAGTAATGTTTACGCTAGGCAATTGTTACTATCTTATTAGTTCTACATAAAGGAAAAAGCAAAAAATGGAGTGCATAGTATCTCTACTTTCACGTTATACTAATTTTAATGTTTCCAGTTTATCTGAGTGAATTTATGTACTTCCAATATGGTGAAAAAGAGATAAAAACCTTAAAACAGCGTGATAAGCGTTTAGCTGCACTCATTGAAAGAATGGGGGATATTAAGCGTCCTATTACACCTGATTTATTTACAGCATTAGTTAAAAATATTATCGAACAACAGATTTCTGTTTCTGCTGCAATAACGGTGCATCAAAGGCTATTGAATTTATGTGAAGGTGTCTATACACCAGAACGTATTAGTATATTAACTGAACAAGAAATTCAGCAATGTGGTATGACAATGCGCAAAGCAGGTTATATTATTGGCATTGCAAACTCAGTAATCTCTGGGGAATTAAAATTAAATAAAATTCCTGATATGACAGATAAAGAGGTTATTGATACTTTAATTCAATTAAAAGGTATTGGGGTTTGGACAGCGGAAATGCTATTAATTTCTTCACTTAATCGGCCAGATATTTTGAGTTGGGGAGATTTAGCTATTCAACGTGGGATTATGCGTCTTTATCGTCATAAAACATTAGATAAAACACGTTTCGAACGCTACCGAAAACGCTATTCACCCTACGGTTCTACGGCATCACTTTATTTATGGGCATTATCTAAAGAGCCAGAGTAATTGAGCAATAAACGGAGTTCTTTATTCATTATGTCTGCCGATAATAGCCATAATTCCGCATTTAAAGGACTACCATAATGGAAAGTAAACATAATCAACTTATTGAGCAAGCTTGCCGTTTTATTGAAAAAAACAACGGTGATGTTTCACTAGCTCGTATTGCTGAGCATGTTATGGCAAGTCCATATCATTTTCATCGTTTATTTAAATCAACGATGGGGATCACGCCAAAAGATTATGCTAATGCTTATCGCCAAAAATTAATAAAAAAAGCATTGGTTCAAGATGGCAGTATTACAGATGCGATTTATCAATCAGGCTTCAATGCTAATAGCCGTTTTTATGAAAATGCAGCTGCAATATTAGGAATGACGCCAACAAATTGGCGTACAGGCGGTAAGAATATTGCTATCTTTTTTGCAATTGCATTGTGCTCTTTAGGCAATATTCTTGTGGCTCAAAGCGAAAAGGGGATTTGCGCTATTATGCTAGGAGATGATGCAGAACAGTTATTAAAAGATTTACAAAAACAATTTCCTCTTGCTGAATTAATTGGTGCAAATAAAGAATTTGAACAAATAATAGCCCAAGTTATCGGTTTTATTGAATTACCTAAACAACCGCTATCTTTACCTCTTGATATTCAAGGTACTGTTTTTCAACAAAAAGTATGGCAGGCATTATTAGATATCCCTTTCGGCAGTACTATGACATATCAAGAAATTGCCAATAAAATAGGTTCCCCTAAAGCATATCGTGCGGTAGCAAATGCCTGTGCAGCTAATAAACTTGCTGTGGCGATACCTTGTCATCGTGTTATTCGCCAAAATGGTGATTTATCAGGTTATCGTTGGGGAATTGAGCGTAAAGCTAAGTTACTTCAGGTGGAGGCATTAAATAACTCGCCAATAGCCAAAAAAGAGTAAAGAGTAGTTATTGCATGATAAGATAATTAGTAATTTATCAATAAGTATATGAGTTAATATTATGTCGGCAATACCAACAGAAATTACTTTTTTTGAACGTTTAATTCCTTCTATTCTTGAAGAAAAAAAAGTGATTACCATCCGAGATGAAAACGAAAGTGATTACAAACCAGGAAGCATTGTTGAATTATTTGCTAACGAACATCGCACTTACTATGGAAAATTGAAAATCATAGCGGTATCGCCTTTATGCTATGATGATATTAATGAGTATCACGCACAACAGGAGGGTATGACACTTCCTGTGTTGAAAGCGCTTATCAAAGATATTTATCCGACAATTCAGTCTTTATATCTTATTGAATATGAATTAGTAAAATAAGAACAATAAAAAAGGATCACGATGTGATCCTTTTTGTTTAAACAAAATCCCATCTATCTTAAATCAATTTAAGTGCATGTTTTAGCTGGCTAATCTCTAATTTCCATTGAGTTTGCAAAGCCGGTTTTTGATGACTTGTTTTACGCGCTAAATCAGCCTCTAACTTATCTTCTAGCTCAATTAACTTAAAGAGTTTTTTATCATCATCATCATGTGAAACTAATGGCATTGATGAGATATTCTGCGAGTTATTGAGTTTATCCATTAGCAGAACTTCTGGTATTTCTTCTTCTGAAATAAGCTGATAAATGGCTTCAATATCATGATGTTCCGTTAAGACACCGTTGTGAATATACCAAAAACGATTACAGCTATTTTCAATCAATTCTCTATCATGGCTAACTAATAAAACACTACCAGGAAATTGACTGATCTGTTCAGCTAATGCTTTTTTACCTTCCATATCAATATGGTTAGTGGGTTCATCCAGCATAAGAAAAGAATACTTAGCTAAACTGAGTCCAACAAATAATAAGCGAGCGCGCTCACCACCACTTAATGTACTAATTTTTTGCTCATGTCTAGTATAAACAAAGCCTGCACTAATCAGTGCCATTTTACGTTGTTCATCTGTTAATGGAGCAAACGGTTTTAATGCATCAGAAAGAGTATCATTATCAATTAATTGAGCAATTTTTTGATCGTAATAGCCCAGCTCAACACGAGGATGCAACCTTATTTCACTTTGTTCATTTTCTTTAACTGAACTAAGTGACCAGATCATCTTCAATAGTGATGATTTTCCGGTTCCATTAGCACCGATTATTGCCACCCGATCACCACTTTTGATACGCTGATTTTCGACAGTGTATAAAGTTGGAGTGTTTTCAGCAGGAATAACAGCGAGCTGATTTAATTCACAAAGTCTATCCGCTCGTAACGTCGTTCCAGAAAATTGTAATATCCATTGATTTCCGTCCGTCACTTCAGTTTGTTCATCTTTTAAACGAACGATATGTTTTTCCATCTGTTTGGCTTTACGAGATAAATTTTCGTTATCATAAACATGACCCCACATTGCGAGTTGTTTTGCACTTTGGGCTATTCTATCTATCTCTTTTTGTTGTGCATTATGACGATGTTGTGCACTAATATCTTGCTCTTCTTGCGCCACTCTAGCTTGAGAGCAGGGTAAACGAAAAATAGATAGCGATTTATCACGAATGATCCATGTACAATTCGTTACGTTGTCTAATAACGTATTATCATGTGAAACCAAGATAAAACTACCACGCCACTGTTTTAAAAATGTTTCTAACCATAAAATAGTCGGCAAATCGAGATGATTACTCGGCTCATCAAGTAATAATAAATCAGGCTCGATAATTAACGCTCTCGCTAATAATAAACGAGTGTGTTGACCACCACTTAATTGTGAAACAAGTAGATTTTTCTCGTGAAGTTTAAATCCCATTTCACTTAGCAATAACTCAGCTCGCCAGCCTTCAGATAATCTGTATTCTTCAGGAAGTTTATGAAGTACAGCATCCATTAATGTCATTGGCTGTAGCTCTTGGGGAAGGTGTTGCTCTATATAGGCCATTACGGTTTGATTAGCAATGGAAATAACGCCTTCATTCGGTGTTAATTGATGTGATAAAAGTTTTAATAATGTACTTTTTCCACAGCCGTTATGGCCAATTAAACCAATTTTTTCACCTTTAATTAGAGCTAAAGAAATATTATTTAATAACAAACCGTAGTTATTATGGAAAGACAGATTTTGTGTAGATAATAATGTGCTCATAGCTTACTCATTTTTAGGCGTAGCAACGCCTTGGGTAATATCTTGCGATAACCCTGTAAGCTGAGGAGAGGTAATAGTTAACGTCGCTCAGGCAGGTTAGCGCAGTAAAATACTGTGAGAGCCTGAGCTGTGGCGATTACCAAAGAAGTGTGAGTATTCAATAAGATCACACAAAAGCATAATTAGCCTCCTTCTCTAAGTTTAAAAGTTAATCGGTAATGTAATTCTATCAAGATAGATTTCTGATATGCAATCCTGCAAGAAAAACAAAAGGTATCATTTTGTGTGAAAGTCCGCTATTTAAGCGGACTTAAGATAATGACGAACAAATAAAGAACAATTTCTATCTATTATCGGTATTCGTTGATTGGCGCGAAGTAGAGCTATTTCATCTAAAGAAAAATGAACTTGCTGTGACACCTCAGAACATCACGATGATATTCACGCTTAATTCCTTTACGTCCTATCAAGTTAATAAGTTCTTTTTCTCATAATAGCGGATTGCTAAAGAAACAATACCCGTTGTTTTTACAACCTCGGTAATATCCATTTCAATCGATTGTTTTATATCAGACATGGCATTTAGCTTATGCGAATAACTTTGTTGTTATCGCTTTAAAGAGTGATGTTTTTACACTCTAAATCATAGAATTTCATCATTTTATCGTGATTTTTCGCAGATAAGAACTATCTACCTACATTGGGGGTTTTTATCATGATATATTGCTACCTATTCGCTATAGCTGTCCTATAAAAGGTTAGAAAATGAGTAAATTAAGAGTCGCTATTATTTTTGGTGGAAAATCCACAGAACATCAAGTTTCATTACAATCAGCAAAAAATATTATTAATGAATTAGATCGAACGAAATTCGACCTTTGCTTAATCGGTATTAATGAACAAGGCCAGTGGCATGAATATTCAGAAGCTGACTATCTACTCAATAGCGATAATCCTAAAACTATCTCATTAAGTAATTCGTTAAGAGCAGTTGCAATTATTCCAGGTAGTGAAAAAAATCAATTCATTTCTTTAGAAGACGGCCAAGCACTTCCTCAAATTGATGTTGTCTTTCCAATTGTCCATGGCGCTTATGGCGAAGATGGTACATTGCAAGGTTTATTACACATGATAGATATGCCGTATGTTGGCCCAAATATCATGAGTTCCGCTGCTTGTATGGATAAAGACATCACTAAACGCCTTCTTGATGGCGCGGGATTAGCGGTCGCACCGTTTATTACGATCATGGCGCATCAAATTGATGATATTCCTTACAATGAAATGGTTCGTCAATTAGGACTTCCTTTATTTATTAAGCCTGCGAATCTAGGTTCTTCTGTAGGAATAAGCAAAGTTAATAATGAAGAAGAATTTAATGCAGCATTAGCAATGGCATTTGAGTATGATCTTAAAGTTATTGTTGAAAGTGCTATTGTGGGTCGTGAAATTGAGTGTGCCGTTTTAGGTAACGAAAATCCTGAAGTCAGCCCGTGTGGCGAGATCGTACTAAACGATGCTTTCTATGCCTATAACACAAAATACATTGATGACGATGGTGCAAAAGTCGTTGTTCCAGCAATAATGAACGAAGACACTAGTTTACATATTCGCCAAGTGGCATTAAAAGCATACCGTGTTCTTAATTGCTTAGGTATGGCTCGTGTTGATGTATTCTTAACTCAAGATAACCGAGTTGTGATTAATGAAATAAACACATTGCCAGGGTTTACAAATATCAGTATGTATCCAAAATTATGGCAAAGTGCTGGTTTAGGCTATCAGTCGTTAATTACTAAATTAATTGAGTTAGCACTGGATCATCATAAAAAAACGGCTGCTTTGAAAACGAAGTGTGAACTTTAATTAAAATGATAACACGCTAAATAAAAATATTTAGCGTGTTTTTTAGCTTTAAGTCATTGATATTAATCAAGCATATTTTCGTGAGCCCGCAACGCAAAAAATAACACCAACGGTTACAAGCAACATCAATAAATTGACAGATTCATGAAGTAATGCAGCCGCTAAACCTAATCCAAAGAAGGGTTGTAATAATTGAAGCTGTCCTACAGCTGCGATCCCACCTTGTGATAATCCTTTGTACCAAAATATAAAACCAATCAACATACTAAAAAGTGAAACATAACCTAATCCAGTCCATGCAGAAAGGCTAATTTTTGTTAATTCTTCTGGCATAAGAATAAAGCTAAGAATAAGCATTGGAGGCAATGATACAATTAAAGCCCAACAGATAACTTGCCAGCCACCTAGTTGTTTCGTTAATGTTGCGCCTTCTGCATAACCTAAACCACAAACAATGACTGACGCTATCATTAATAAATCAGCACTGATAGATGATGCTCCACCTTGAGAAAGGGCATATCCCATCACTAATAAACTACCAACAATAGAAAAAAGCCAAAAAGTAGGACGAGGCTTTTCACCACCACGAATTACAGCAAAAATTGCCGTAGATAATGGTAATAAAGCCAGAAAAACGAGGGAGTGTGCGGATGTTATCTCTTGTAATGCAATAGCGGTTAACAGCGGAAAACCTACCACGACACCTAATGAAACGACTGTTAATGAAATCCATTGTTTAAATGTTGGTAATTTTTCTTTATATAACAACAACATTACTAAAGATAATAATCCAGCAATACTCGCTCTTGCTGCTGTTAGAAATAAAGGTTCAAAACCTAATACAGCAGCTTTTGTAGCAGGTAAAGATCCACTAAAAATTAGCATACCAATAAAGCCATTTATCCAACCATTAGTTTGCGTTTTTTGTTTTATTTGTTGCATACGATGTTCCATAATTATTATTAATTCTCTTTTAAAAACAAATGATTATATTTTTTACAATAGGAAGAAATATAAAATTCATTTTAAATAATTGTATCTATTATGTACTTGCTGAGTACTATCTTATGGGTCACAATCATGACAATCAAATAATTGTCATGGATACAATTTCTATGGTTCAGCCCCGTTATAAATCTTTAGTTGATAAATTGGCGAACGAAATACGTATAGGAAAATTATTACCTGGTACACGTTTACCCACACATCGACATTTGGCCGCAGAGCATAAAATGTCTCTTGCAACGGCAAGTCGTGTCTATGCTGAATTAGAAAATATGGGTCTAGTCATTGGTGAAACAGGAAGAGGAACATTTGTTCGTGAGTTATCACTTCCAACAAACCATGGAATAGAAAATCCTACGGCAACGGATATGTTGGATCTGAATTTCAATTATCCATCATTACCTATTCAAGCTGAATTATTACGCTCTGAACTAAAAAGATTATCAACTTCAGGTGAAATTGAATCATTACTTCGCTATCAACCACATAGTGGCAAATTACACGATAAAATAGTGATTTCTCAATACCTCAAAAATAAAAAAATCACCGTTGAACCTGAAAATATTATTATCACTAACGGTGCACAACAGGGTATTGCGATTACATTATTAGGTGTATTAAAACCTGGTGATGTCGTTGCTGTTGATGCATTAAGTTACCCAGGATTTAAATTAGCAGCATTAGCTCATCATTTGGAAATATTACCGATCCCCATAACACCTTTAGGAACAGATTTAGATAAATTAGAAGAACTATGTAAAAAAAGGGCAATTCGCGCACTTTATTGTATTCCTACACTACATAATCCAATGGGATGGGTATTAACATTAAAACAACGCCAACAATTAATTGTCTTAGCGCGAAAATACCACTTTATAATTATTGAAGATGCAACTTACGCTTTCTTAGTTCAAAAAGCACCGGCTCCCATTGTGACTTTAGCGCCAGAGATTACCTTTTATATTTCAGGATTTTCTAAAAATATTGCATCAGGGTTAAGAGTCGGTTTTATGGTTGCTCCTACAAAGACCATTGCATCATTAGAGCGAGCGATGAGAGTGACAACATGGAATACACCAGCACTGATGACATCGATTGTCTGTCAATGGGTTAAAGAGGGTGTTGTTGATAAATTAGAGAGATTATTACGCAAAGATGCACAGCAACGGCAAAAAATTGTCAGCGAAATCTTTGAAGGAATAGCTTATATTCATCATCCTACTTCTTACTTTTTATGGATCCCACTACCAGAAGAAATTAGAGCTGATAAAATTGTCGCTTCCTTACATCAATTACAAATATCTGTCGCCACTGCTGAACCTTATGCCACAACACCCCATATTCCTCATGCAATCCGTATCGCATTAGCTTCAGTTGAAATTAGTTTATTACGTGATGCACTAATAAAAATAAAGGATATTATTAAATATCACATTGATTTATGACTGTTACTAGATAGCAACCTAAACAAGCGCGGGTAAATGAGTAATACATAAAAGCTAAATTCATTAGCTATTTTAACGTGTTATATCAATAACTAAAAAATATAAAAAGCGTTCTATTTTGTTTAGTATTTTTTTAAATAACACTTATTGTTAAAGAAAAAAGGTATTTAGTTATCATTTTTTTAAATTTGTTTTAAATAAATATTTTTTATGAAGAAAATAACAGTATAATTACTAAACATTAATATTTTAATCTTATTTTGATTGTCTTAAATAGAAAGATTTTGCATTATCTTCAAGTAATTGTTATATGATAAATATTGCTAAAATGATAAAGGTTTTACTTTATCCTCACCCCTTAAATTAAATATTAAAGGAGTGAAATGAATATTTTAGCGATGTTTTTAATCAAAAAATGGACGGTGCGATGAAAAAACTTATCCTATTAAGTGCAATATCTGGCGGTATACTCTTTTGGTCTATACATTTACAAGCAGATAACTTTGATTGTCGAAATGCAGCAACGCAAACTGAAATAAATCAATGTGTACATCAAGACTTTCAGCAGAAAGATGAAGAACTTAACCACATTTACCAGCAATATTACGCCAAGCTAGATAGCACTAGAAAAGAGCAATTAAAGCAAGCACAGTTAATATGGATTAATTTTAGAGATCTCTCTTGTCAGTATGAAGCTGACTATTATCAAGGGGGGAGTTTAGCACCAATGGTATATAGCAGTTGCTTAAAAGATAAAACAAAAGAAAGAATTAATGATCTTAAAAATTATATTGCTTTATATTAAATAAAAAATTAATCCTTAAAATCAAAAAAATCATTTTATAATAGTCAAATAAGTAAATTCATTAGCATGGAAATATTTCATAAGTGATATAATTGTAAATTCTGTATTATTTTGAAACACAAAATTCCTTGACTAATCATTGCCACAAAGTAGTCTGATGCTCAAGTAATAAGCAAAAAAAGAAGCGAATACAATGAATAAGATATTAAAACTTGGGCTAGGATTACTTTTTGCATCATTACCTTTCACTTCAATATCATCTGAAATTAAACTCGAATATGGAGTAAATCTTATCGATTTTAATGGTGATGGTGTTCCTGATGTCGTGGTTAAGTCTCGACGCTCATTAAATGATTCATCATCTTTTGATATGACGACCGTTTATATCAAAGGTAGCGATCAAAAAGTGTATATTGTCCCATCCATATATTCTAATGCATTAAGTCTTTATAACAATAAGATTAAAGGTACTAATATCACTATTTCTGATTTTGAATTCATTGAAAAAAAAGGTCGGGTTGTATTGTTAAGTGCTGAAAAAGTAGGAAATAATTTACAACAACCAACTCCGATTCGTTTTTCTAGTTATGAAATATCAGAAAAGAAACAAGGAGATGAAATTCAGTTCAAATGGCAATTTAATACTTATTGTGTCACTGAATTATCCTATCTTAGTGTTGAAGACTCATATTCTGATGCTTGTATAAATAAAATTATCAATGAATAAATCTACAATTTGCTAACAAACACATCACATTTTAATGTGTTATTTTTTTATTTTATAAAACAATGAATTGTAAGAAGACAAAGAATATTCCTTTCTTTATATTCATTGAGTACTTGTATCATTTCTTTTTCCTTGTTATTAATCTACTGTTAGGATATTTCTTAATCAAAATGATATTAATAGTGCTGTTCTTATCGGGGGCTGTTTAAGAGGGAAATATGAAGGAGATTATTACGGGTTTACTTCTAGCCTCAATATCACTATTTACCGTATCTTGTTCACAAGAAGATACACATAAGGTAAAGGTGGCAATTAATACAGGACCTGATCAAGTGATTTGGGATGAAGTTATTCGTTTAGCGAAATTAACAGAAGGGTTAGACGTTGAAGTTGTCGCTTTTAATGATTATGTACTTCCTAATAAGGCATTAAATAATAAAGAAGTTGATGCGAATGCATTTCAATCCATTCCTTACCTTCAAACGCAAATGAAAGAAAATAGTTATAAATTTCATATCGCGGGTAAAACCTATATTTTTCCTTTAGCAGCATACTCTAAAAAAATTAGCGATATAAATGAGTTACAATTAGGATCTCTTGTTGCTATCTCAAATGAAGCCAGCATGAGAGGTCGAGCACTTCTATTATTAGCAGAAAACCATCTTATTACTCTCAATGAAAATGTCGGTTTCACCCCAACATTAGATGACATAATCTATAACCCTAAAGAAATTAAGTTTATTGAAGTCGATACGCCACAGCTCACTGAAGCACTAAATGATCCAGCAATTACAATGGCGATTATTAATAATAACTTTTCGTCTCAAATTGGGTTAATTGCAACTCGTGATGGATTAATTCTAGAAAATAAAAACTCACCTTATGCCAATGTTATCGTAACCCGCGAAGATAACAAAGATGATGAAAATATAAAGAAGTTGATTTCAGTACTTCACTCACGACAAATCGAGTTGAAGTTTAAAGAAATGTATAAAGGTGATGCAGTAAGAGCATGGTAACGTCTTAACTTAAAGATAGAGAGAATGCTTTTTGTCTTTAAGTTTTTATTATTTTTCCCCTAGAATGTTCCACTCTTATTTGGTGTGTTTTCTTGGCTAAATATCACTCAATTCTTATAATTTCATTATTAATCCTTATTTTTATTCCTAATTTCGCTATTTTCATATAACTGCTAGTTTTTATACTTTATAAAACATTCTAACAACATGAATTTTTTTCAGTATGATAACTCATCCTCCATTACACAGAAGAAATAAAAAAATGGCTGACTCTCAACTAAAAAAACAATATATCGGTGAACACAAACTATCTCCTGAAACACTTATGATGAGTTATGGATATGATCCATTACTTTCTGAAGGTTCAGTAAAACCGCCAGTATTTTTAACATCGACCTTTATTTTTAAAAGTGCAGAAGAAGGCAAAGCTTTCTTTGATACAGTAAGTGGAAGAAAACCTTTACCTGAAGGTGAAAAAGCAGGTTTGGTTTATTCTCGTTTTAATCAGCCCAATAGTGAGATTGTTGAAGATAGACTTGCTGTGTATGAAAATACACAATCTTGTGTATTATTCTCTTCAGGTATGTCAGCAATCACCACAACATTAATGGCCTTAACTCAGCCTGGAGATGTCATTTTACACTCTCAACCTCTTTATGGTGGAACAGAGACATTAATTGCAAAAACACTTGCTAAATTTGGTATTCAAGCCACTCCATTTACTGACGGATTAAACCTTTCTCTGATCCAAGCACAAGCCGATAACGCTAGCCAAAAAGGGCGTGTTGCCGTTATTTTTGCAGAAACTCCTGCAAACCCAACTAATTCATTAGTCGATATTAACGCATTAAAAATTGTTGCTGATAAACTAGAAGAAAAGCAGGGCTATCGTCCCATTATTGTTTGTGATAACACATTACTTGGCCCAGTTTATCAACACCCAATTGAGCAAGGGGCGGATATATCTGTTTATTCTTTAACTAAATATGTTGGTGGTCATTCGGACTTAGTTGCTGGTGCTGCAATGGGCTCTCGTGAACTAATTAATCAAATCCGATTACTACGAGGAGCAATAGGAACACAACTTGATCCTCATTCTTGTTGGATGCTTGGACGCTCTTTAGAAACACTACAAATTAGAATGGAAAAAGCGAACCAGAATGCTTTATTAGTTGCAGAGTTTCTGCGTGATCATGAAAAAGTAAAAGCTATTCACTATTTGCCTTTTGCAGATAAAAACTCAGTTGAAGGCCAAGTATTTGCAAAACAATGTACAGGTGCAGGTTCAACATTCTCATTTGATATTGTGGGTGGAGAGAGCGAAGCTTTCCGTTTTCTTAATGCTATGAAAATTTTTAAACTGGCAGTTAGTTTGGGAGGAACTGAGTCTTTAGCCTGCCATCCAGGCTCAACAACTCATTCTGGCGTGCCGATAGCATTACGTCATAATATTGGTATTCAAGACACTACCATTCGTTTATCTATTGGTATTGAAAATCCTCAAGATTTAATTGCTGATTTATCCCAAGCATTAGCAAGTGCTTAATTAAATAAGCTTATTAATATTAAAAAACACCAGGTAATGTAGATTTCATTATCTGGTGTTTTGGTTTAATAGGTCTGTTTTTGGATTTCAATCCATTCATCTTTAGTTAAGCGGCAAATATTTTCAACTTTCACTTCATCTAAAAATTCTGCGTATTGCTCTTCAATAATGTGATGAAATTTAAACCCACATTTTTCTTGTGCTTTTTGTGACTTATTAT
This sequence comes from Proteus sp. G2669, assembly GCF_009915245.1. NCBI lineage: Bacteria > Pseudomonadati > Pseudomonadota > Gammaproteobacteria > Enterobacterales > Morganellaceae > Proteus > Proteus sp. G2669. Next base: position 189,759 of record NZ_JAABLX010000055.1, read on the forward strand.
TATCAGCAAAATACCCACACCATAGATTATCTAACTCCAAAGTTTCAAAGCTATGGCGACTAATTTCTCTCACTGCTTCAGGAATTAAACCTTTCCCCCAGAACGGAACTCCAATCCAATAAGATACTTCAGCATCATTATCGCCTATCGAGAAATTACTCTCTTTAGCAAAAGATAGGCCCACTAAGCCGATAGCGCGATCATCATCGATTAATGTGACAGCATAAACTTCATTTCGCATAAATATAGTACGAATTATTTCAGCACTTTCTTCAACACTTTTATGAGTTGGCCAACCAGCGATAGGGCCAACTCGTTCATCTTTAGCGTATTCATACAGGCTTGGCGCATCAGAAAGTTTCCATGGCCGCAGTATGAGTCTTTCAGTTTTTAATGTTTTCATTTCAATCAATTTTCTTTTTTATCAATATGTTGCTATTTATCTTACGTTTTTAAGATATGTGCATTCTAAAGAAAAGAAATAAAAACCCGAATGGCATAAAAGAGGTAAAATCAGTACTTTTGAAAACTAAATTAAAGGAAATACTTGTTATTAACAGCAATATCATCAAATATAAAAACTATCAAATTAGAATAAAAAGAGAACAATAGATTTATGTTAAGCCAAGTATTGTCACAATTAAATACCGCATCCCAACACGCCATTATGGGTGAAAGCAGTATGGCAAATGAAATTAATTACCCATTACCTTTATCTTACATCGTGGTCATGGTTTGCTTAGAAGGAAGGGCTGTAATTAATATTGGTTTTCAGAAACAGACGATTAAAGCGAATGATATTCTTATTTTAGGCGATGATATGATGACTGTTTTGAGCCAGAAATCAGCAAATTTTCGCTTATTTTATTGTTTTCTTGATAAATCTTTTGCTTCAGAAATTGCTTATTCTCTTTCTAATACTTTATTTGCCTTTCTCCATGAAAATCCCATTTTCTCCCCAAAAAAAGAACAAGAAGAAGCCTTAAATAGATGGGTAGAACAACTAAAATATATAGATAATCACTATTCTGAACATCGAAAATTGATGTTAAAAAACCATCTACAAAATCTCTTCTTTGCGATCACAGAATTAATACCAACACATTTCTCTATCGCTAAAAAAGAATTTAGTCGCAAAGAAAAGCTTTGTTGGCAATTTTGGGAATTAATTGGAAAACATTGTTTAAAGCATAGAGAAGTTGCTTTTTATGCAAATTGTCTTAATATTACGCCGTTTTATTTATCACAAATAACAAAACAATTTTTTAATGATTCACCTAAGACGTTGATTAATCGTCAAGTTATTCTTGAAATAAAAGCATTATTAATGCACACTTCACTTTCAGTAAATGAGATATCAATAAAGCTTCATTTTGATGATCCTTCTTATTTATGCCGATATTTCAAAAGAGAGACGGGGCATTCTTTATCTGGTTACCGTAAACAACATCAACGACAATAAAACAGATGATATTGTATTTATTGTTCTATTTTTAACTAAAGGAGGTAATTATGTTGAAAAAATATCACTATACAGACCGAGGGAAAATACTTTCTTAAGGTTAAGATTTTTATTACTTATTAAGAAATTACTATGATTTATTTTACTTCTGATACACATTTTTGCCATTCAAATATCCTCAATCTTTGTGATCGTCCTTTCAATAGTGTAAGCCATATGAATGATACATTAATCCATAACTGGAACGCTTATGTATCTGATCATGACGAAATCTATATTTTAGGTGATTTTCTCTATCGAGGAACAGGACAGGATGCCAACCGAATTTTACGTCGGTTAAACGGTAAAAAGTACCTTATCCGTGGAAATCACGACAAATTTCTCGATGATCCGGAATTTGATGCATCAGTATTTGAATGGGTGAAAGACTACTTTGAATTGGATTATAAAAAACGAAAAATTGTGATGTTTCATTATCCTATATTAGAATGGGGTGGTTTTTTCCGTGACGCTATTCATTTATATGGTCATGTACACAATTCACAAAAAGATCCAACTCAACGTAAACGTTTAGATGTTTTAGGAAAAAATGCAATTAATGTTGGTGTTGATGTCAACGATTTCTTCCCAATTAGCATTGAAACAATACTCAAAAGAACATCGAAATAATCTTACTTCTCGGTGTTTTTTATTTAAAACTCAATAAGGTAATGGTATTAACTAACCATGCAACTCAAGATTAAGAAGAAATATGCCTTACTTAATCCATTGTAGAAAAAATAGAGACAAAATCAGTCATCTACAAACCATAAAAAAGACACCTTTAAGGTGTCTTTTTAGTTTGTGAAGTCTTCAGAAATTAGAGTGCAATAGCTCTTGTTTTACTGGCGTTCATTCCTTGGATCATACAAAACCAAGCCAATGCAGAAACGGCCATTAAAATTGCAAATAAAGAAATAGGAGGGAATGACGTTAAAATAAAACCGCTAGCTAATGGATTTAATGCTGCGCCTAACCAACCTAATGACTGAGCAGAAAAATAACTTGCTTTCATTCCTAACGGTGCAATGTTATCAATCATCATATACTCACCGGGCGCATAAATTAACTCACCAAAAGTAAAGACGGCAATGGCTAATGCCCAAAATATTAAGTTATCACCCGCAAACATAAAGCCAAGTAAGCCAGTCATAAAAAATAACGTACCTAAGGTCATTAATTTACGCAATCTATCGGCTGTAACATGCTTACCCACAATATATTGCAAAGAAACGACAATAGCGGCGTTTACAGGTAATACAACCGCAATAACGGACTCTGCTAATTTAGCGTCATAGACGACTAAGATATATTGCGAAATACATGATGCAAAAGAGCCAAATGTTAAAGTACCAAAAAAAGTCGAGAGCACAAACCAACTTAATGCTCTGTCTTTTAGCATTATTTTCGGATCCCATTTCACACTATTTTCTTCACCAGTATTTATTGCTTTAGAACGCTGAACAAACAACTGGATCATAAAAAGTGGAACACTGGCAGAAATAGCAGCAAGCCAGAAGGGTAATTGTGTTCCATACATTAATAATAACGTGCCAATAGGCGGGCCGACCGTCCACCCCATATTGATAAAGGTATAGTTTAGCGAGAATATTTTAGGTTTCGCTGAAATCGATAAAGTTTCAGAAAAATAGGCTTTCAACACGGTTGAAAACACTAAATAGGAGCAGTTGATTACCGAGAAAAAAATAACCACTAAAACCGTACTATGAACCATAGGTATTGCAGCAAAGCCAAAGATGAACGTTATAATAGATAGCAACATATAACGTTTTTTCTCAAATTTATCCGCAAGCATCCCGAAGCCAAGGCTGAAAAAAATACCGGTTGTTAATGCAATGGACATGGCAATACCAATATCATCAACAGGTAATTGATATTCCCGTGATAAATAGATTGCCATAAACGGTAATGTTGCACCTCTTCCTATCGTAAGAAGCAGTGATGAAAACAGCAGTGCAGTTGTTGATCGTGTTTTTTTTGAGAACATATTATCTTTATTCTAATTATTTGTATTTTATGAAGTGTTTTATAATTTGCGCGATCTTTTACGGGTGCAAAAAGAACAAAATCGCACTGTGTATTAATACATGACTTAGTAATTACTGTATAGATTAAAATGAGAGAAAAAGCTCTTTTTAATCCTGTCTTTTTTCTTGCAGATCTTATAGTAAGATTTAATTATCCCATTTTTGATAATAGTGTTTATCAAATTCCTCTCTATCGCCATATTGTTATTTTTTCTAAACTGAGCTAATTATCGTTTTATTTACTGCATTAAATCCGAGGTCGTTATGTCTTTTATTCATCTTGAATTTGAAAAACCTATTGTTGAATTAGACGAAAAAATAGATGCATTGCTCACCTTTAAGCAATCTCAAGATGAACCCACAGGTATTAATTTAGATGAAGAGATTGCTCGTTTAAGACAAAAAAGTCTTTCGCTGACAAAATCTATTTTTACTGATTTAGGGGCTTGGGAAATAGTGCAACTTGCTCGTCATCCTATGCGCCCATATACCCTTGACTATATTAAAGCGATTTTTACTGACTTTCAGGAGTTAGCGGGTGATAGGGCTTATGCCGATGATAAAGCGATTGTGGCGGGTTTAGCTCGATTAGACAAAATGCCAGTCATGGTGATTGGGCAACAAAAAGGCCGTGATACAAAAGAGAAAATTCTTCGCAATTTTGGTATGCCATCACCAGAAGGTTATAGAAAAGCATTACGTTTAATGAAAATGGCTGAACGTTTTCATCTACCCGTTATTATTTTTATTGATTCTGCGGGAGCTTATCCTGGCGTTGGTGCTGAAGAACGAGGGCAAGCAGAAGCCATTGCTCGTAACATTCTTGAAATGTCACGATTAAAAACACCGATTATTTGCACTATTACTGGTGAAGGATTTTCTGGCGGAGCGCTCGCAATTGGTGTCGGTGATAAAGTTAATATGTTGCAATACAGCACTTATGCGGCAATTTCACCAGAAGGCTGTGCTTCTATTTTATGGAAAAGTTCTGATAAAGCGCCAATAGCGGCAGAAACTATGGGAATGACGGCACCTAAATTACAATCATTAGGCATTATCGACGCTATTATTCCTGAGCCATTAGGTGGTGCTCATCGTGATCATCAACAAGCGGCTGAATTTCTTAAACAACAATTATTAACCGACTTAGCCTTATTAAAAAGCTATTCAACTGAAGAGCTTTTAGATAATCGTTATCAGAAACTCATGTCTCATGGTTACTGTTAATTATTAACGAGAGAAAAGAAAATGAATGATACACTGCCTACATTAAGCAATAGAAATACAGTAGGCAGTGAATTATTTATGCAAATCGATCTTAATTTATTACGTATTTTTTCTGCCGTAGCCGAACAAGGACAATTTGCCGCGGCTGCTCGACTACTATCTATGCCTACTTCAAATATCAGTCGTGCAATTAAACAGCTTGAACAGCAACTCAATTGTAAACTTATTGATAGAACAACGCGAAAGATGCGCCTTACTGAACAAGGTAAATTACTCTATCAGCAAGGAAAGAAAACCTTAACTGAGTTAGATAATGTTGTAAGTAACATCACCAGTGATGGCCCATTAACAGGAACATTCCGCTTAACCATTCCAAGTGAATATGGCAGCGAACTACTGGCTGATATTTTAGCTGACTTTGCCGTTCTTCATCCTAATTTACTTATTCAATGTGACACCCAATTAATGCCAAGAAATATCATTGATGATGATATGGATTTACTATTAACTTTTCATCGCGGAAATCTAGCAGATAGCAGTTACCATTCACGGTTAATTAAATCGTGGCGCAGTATTGTTGTTGCCTCTAATGAGTTATTAGAAAAAACAGGAGTTCCAACTCATATCGAACAATTAAGCCAAATGCCTTGTATTTCTAGTCTAAGTGCACTAGAAGGGCAACCTTGGATATTTCTTGATGAACATAAAAAACCAATAAAAGTTACTATTAATAGCCATTATCGAGTAAATAGCGCTATATTAGCGAGAGCTGCGGTATTAAAAGGATTAGGGTTTGCTATTTTAGCTGAGCATTGTTGCCTTGATGCAATTAAAGCAGGGAATTTGCGAGCTATTGAATTTCCTCAACAGCCCGCCAGTATCAATTTAATCGCAATATATGCAAGTCGTAGTACACTTTCTCGTAATATTGAATCTTTTCTTGAGTTTCTCACTCAACGTTTATAAATATTAATCCGTTATTTGCTGAGAAAGTGCGCTATGTTTTGCTTTAAAAGGAAATAACACGATAAATAAAGTGACAAAACATGAGATCCCAGCAGTTGCGATTGCATAAGCAAACCCAGAATTAAATGCCTCTGGTAACATGGTGATGAATCCTTTGTCTAAATTGCTCGTAGCATTTTCAGTTACTAGACTGACAATATCGATATAGTTTACAGATATTCCTAATACCTGACTTTGCATAACCATATAATGGATTGCTTGTTGCACCATTAATGTGCCTAGTAAAGCAATTCCCATCGTCATTCCTGTTTGTCTTAATGCATTCATGGTTGCAGACGCCATACCAGAGCGAGATGGTGAAACACTTTTCATCACTAACGCACCAATTGCTGGTGTTGACAAGCCCATTCCAGCACCTAATACAAATAGGTAACTTCCAGTTAATCCATAGTGGCTATTTGTTGCCAATGTCGCTAATAAGCAAGAAGAAATAGCAATAAATAAGAAACCACAGATCATGAGTTTTCTGACTGAAAAATATGCAGATAAACGCCCAAAAGACATTGAAAATAGGGCCATCGCAATAAATTCAGGTGCCATTCTCCAGCCTGTTTCTAATGCACTCCAGCCTTGTGCTTTTTGCAGAAAAAAGGCAATAAAAAAGACATTACTATAAGTGGCAAAGCCCAAAGTGAAAGAAGAAAGGTTATATTGAAAAAATGCACGATCTTTAAATAAAGTAAGTGGTAATAAAGGGCGTTTAACACGTTTTTCTATCATTAAAAAGAGGGCGAGGAATATAACGCCTACAATCAATGTCGATAAAGTTCGATAATGCGACCAACCAACCGATCCGGCTTCAATTAAACCATAAGTCAACAAGCCTAATCCTAACATACTGGTTAATTGACCAAAGGGATCGAGTGCCACATTTTCAGGATCAGCACTTTCACTTAATCCATACCAACCTAGTAATACAGTAATTATGCCTATAGGAATATTAATAAGGAATATACTTGCCCAACCACTAGTGTGAACTAATACCCCACCTAAAATAGGACCAATAATCAGTGATAAAGCACTGACAGAAGACCAAATACCTATAATACGGACACGCTCAATATCAATTGGAAAAGCATGTGTAATTAGAGACAATGCGCCCGGAATTAGTGCTGCGGCAGCAATACCTTGAATAATACGACCTAAAATAAGCACTTCATGTTGCTGTGCAATCGCACAGATCACAGATCCCACTGTAAAAATAATCACCCCCCATAACCATACTTTTTTTCGCCCAAAGCGGTCACTTAAAGGGCCTGATGACAAAATACAGGCAGATAAACAGAGCGCATAAGCATCGACAATCCACTGTAAGGTTGCCATATCAGCGTGAATATCATTTTGAATAGTGGGTAATGCTACATTCACAATACTAATATCAAGTGTTGCCATAAAAGTGCCTAAACAAATGGCACAGATAAGTGACAGTCGTTTCAAATAAGTCATAAGTTTTATTGCCTTAATGATGAATAATAATGGCATAATAATACCCGACTGACCGTCGGTCAATGGTTATTGATAATGAGTTTCATTTATCATCATTGTGGCTCGCTTTAATATAGAGTACTCTTTACATGCGACTTTGAGGGAGATAAGCAATGTCATTAGAAGAACAAACTACAGATAAACCAAGAACAAAACCCGCAGAGGTTCGTTTAGAAGAGTTAATGAATGCGGCAGAAACATTGTTTTTAGATAAAGGCTTCGATGCAACAACTGTGAGCGATATCGTAAAAAAGGCAGGGGTAGCCAAAGGAACATACTATCACTATTTTTCTGCTAAAACAGACGTTCTTGATGCCTTAAGAACTCGTTATATGGATTGGTACTTGGATAAAATAGACAGTGCAATGGATGCCTGCTCAGAGCAAGATCACCGTGAAAAATTAAAACAATGGTGTGAAATTAGTGTAATTGCTTATGTTGAGAAACAGCAATTACACGATATGCTTTTTCATCAAGTTTTTCATCAAAGCAGTAATATTCATGAAAATAGGGCATTGCAGCAAATACAAACATTGTTAATTGCGGGAACTGAAAATAAAACGTGGCACGTCACACAGCCTGAATTAACCAGTACATTGATTTATCACGGTATGCATGCCGCTGTTGATAACTTAGGCCATAGTGAAGAATACACCGCAAAAACACTGGGCAATATGCTATATCAACAATTTACCCAATTACTAAAATAAAACGAAACCTTATATTGTGACAATGTCACATTAAAAACCTACTTTTATAGAAAAGGGTGATCATAATATCATGATCACCCTTGTTAATTTATATTGAAGGCATTTTGTTATTTAACCGCGTTCTTTGTGAGTCTTGAGAGAAGAACACAGAATAAAGCCAATATAATAAACAAGTTAGTAATAATTAGTGTTGAATTTAAGCTGTAGTTATCAACGAGCAAGCCACCTAAATAAGCTATCCGTATTGGAGGGAATGACGATAGTCGATTAATACGTAAGGTATTAGCACCTCACCGTTTAATAACCTGTGCATCTCCCGATTATTTTGAGCGAAATGGTATGCCTCAATCTCCTAATGCATTATCAGAACATCAATTAATTACTTTTTCTCACCAAGGTTCAACAGTGCCTTAGAAATATCAAGCTCATCAAAAAGAATTCGCTCTTCCCGTTAAAGGTAAATTACATTTAGATAATACAGAAGCTATTTTAGACATGGCATTATCGGGTTATGGAATATGCCAGTTAGGTAGTTTTTAGTGGGTGAATTTATTAAATCTGATAAATTAGTGCCTATTTTATTAGAGCATACAGTTGATCTTGCACCGATTTGTGCCGTTTATTCGTCTAAACGCCATTTATCTCCCAAAGTACGCTATTTGCTTGATTTTATTGAAAAGCAATATGGCAAATAGCATAATCTTTGATTTGAATAATAATTAATGTGTAAAAAATCAAATAGACAATAGCGAGGATTATCACCGTGATCCTCGCTATATTTTATTTATTCTGCAAAATACGTAAACGATTTAATAAGGTATCTAATGTAGATTTAGCATGTTCTAGCTGAGCCTTACCATCGAGACTATTTGCTATCCATAAAGCAGTGGCTTCTAAACTGCCATAAATGAATAGAGCCAACATTTTTGAGTCAGCCTTTACAAGTATTTTATTCTCGATAAGTTTATCAATCATACTACTCATAGATACTACACAATGAGTGGGAAGTTCAGTCACTTTATCACTTAATACAGCGCGTGAATCTCTCATAATAATACGTTGAATTTCAGGCTCTAAAGCCATTTCTAAATAGGTATGACAACGCATTGAAAATGCCAACCAAGGATCGTCAATAGTATCGGAAATAGCCTGTAAACGAGCATCCATCTCTGCATCTATTTGTGCAACAACAGCCGATAACAATCCTTTTTTATCACCAAAATGGTGATACAACGCACCTCGAGTTAAACCTGCTTGTGCCGTTAAGTCATCCATTGAGGCTTCTGTATAGCCTTGTTCACAGAATACTTTCCTTGCTGTTTCTAGCAATAATAGCCGTGTTTCTTCCATTTCAGCACGAGTACGTCTAGCCATTTTATCTCCTTTTTTAAACATACATACGTATTGTTTGTATATTTACATTCAGATCGTATGAATATATGATTTATACATACGCACTGTATGTATTATCTTTAACCCTCGCTAAAATGGCAAGGGTAAACATAAGGAAAACTATGATAAATACTTATCGAACACTATTTAGCTATAAAGGCACGCTATCTTTTACCTTAGCGGGAATGGTTGCACGATTACCACTACCGATGATGGGTATTGGTATCATCATGATGATTTCACAACTTACAGGCAGCTATGCATTAGCGGGAACAATTTCTGCCAGTTTTGTATTTACTTACGCGATGCTATCACCGCAAATATCACGTCTAGTTGATACTTATGGGCAATATCGAATTTTACCTTTATTCACATTAATCAGCGTTATTGGAATAGGGGGCATGTTATTGGCAACATGGTTACAATGGCATATTAGTTTATTATTTATTTTTGCAGTGCTGATTGGCTTTATGCCGTGTATTTCTGCAATGATCAGAGCAAGATGGACAGTAATTTATAAAGAAGATAGTCGCTTACAAACAGCTTATTCGTTAGAAAGTGTGTTTGATGAAGTTACATTTATTATTGGTCCACCCATTTCAGTCACATTAAGTGTCGTTTTTTTCCCACAAGCTGGGTTATTAATGTCTGCTGTTTTTCTTATCATCGGTGTATTTTTACTCGTTTTACAACGTGATACAGAGCCTGCAATAACACCAATATCTTCTGAATTAATACATCATAAGACACAATCTGTGATCCGCTTTTCTCTCGTAAAAATCTTAACTGTTATTATGATTTTTATGGGCGTAATTGTAGGCACCATTGATATTTTTAGTGTGGCTTTCGCCAATACCCAAAAAATGCCTGCAGGTGCAAGCATTGTATTATCCGCCTATGCTATTGGCTCTTGTTTTGCAGGTCTATTCTTTGGCACATTAAAATTATCAACACCGTTACACCGTTTATTATGCTTAGGTGGCATCGCAACGTTCCTCACTATTTTACCTCTTGTTTTTGTAGACTCAATTTATAGCTTAAGTTTAGTGGTATTAATTTCCGGGATCTTCTTTGCTCCCATGATAATAGTGACAATGTCACTTATTGAGAAAAGTGTACCCGAAAATCAACTTACAGAAGGAATGACATGGTTACTTGCAGGATTAAATGTAGGCACAGCAATTGGTGCAACATTAACAGGGCAACTTGTTGATTATTCTGGTGTTCAATCTGGTGTATGGATTGCAATTGGAGCAAGTACTTTAGTGATGTTAATTGCATTTTTAGGTTTTCAACGCATTAATCATAAAAACAGTAAAAGTTATGCGTAATTAATAACGATCAAAGCCTAAGAATATCAGCAAAAATAACACCAATATCTTAGGCTTTTTCAATCAACGGCTACGATTTAACAGCATTAAGCAAAGGAAATAGCTACCACCTAAAATAGCGACTAAAGTTCCTGCTGCAATTTGTGCGGGATAAATAAATATTTGTCCAAGCCAATCAGCCCAAACCATTAATGTTCCACCAATTAACCCTGAAACCATTAATTGTGCGTTGATTTTTTTAGCACCAAGTAATACCGCCATATGAGGAGCAACTAAGCCAATAAAGGCAATAGGGCCTACCGTTGAAGTGACTAAAGCACATAATAGTGAAACGATGATTAATAAAATAATACTGGCACGTTCAGTATGTAATCCACGAGCTAAAGCAAAACTTCGACCAATTGATATTAATGCAAGCCAGCGCGTTAATAAAAAGACACTTCCTACAATCAATGTGATTGCGAATGCAAAATAGAGAGCCTGTTCACTATTAACACGATAAGTCGAACCTGATAACCACAGTAATATTTTATAGCTGCTTAATGAGCCTTTCGCTAAGAAAAATTGAATAAAGGCTTCTAAACTCGCGGTTAAGGCAATACCCGTTAATATTAAGCTGGCTGGTGCATATTGGTGTTTCTTGCCTAAGACTAATAGAGCAATCATCACAATACAGCTACCTAATAATGCAATTCCCCACTGTGATGTTTGTAAGGTACTCCCTAAAATTAAGCTAGAAAAAACCAATGCAAAAGTAGCACCAGATGAAACCCCTAAAATATCAGGGCTAGCTAATGGATTGTAGATTAAACGTTGTAAAATAACGCCAGCAATAGCCAGTGCAATACCTGCAAATAAAGCAGCTAATAAACGAGGAGAGCGTAATGCCCATTGGTAAACAGATGGTATTTCCCAAAACCATTGGTGCTCATTAATATGAATGAAAAGTGTAAGGGCTAATCCAAGTATTAATAATACAAATATTCCTATCACAGTATATATTGATACTGTTTTGGTCTGAGAATGAATAGAAATAGAAAGCTGATCTTGGGCTCTCATTTTCTTTCGACTAAACCAAATTAATGCAGGTGCTCCAATAGCCGCGGCTGTCACCCCACTGGGAATAACCGTATTGAGCCACTGTCCAACCCATATTGCCAAGCTATCTGTAATAAGTAATAAGCATATTCCCATTAGGCCACTGGCAATAAGCTCTTGACGAGGCGTTCTTGCGCCTAATGTTCTGACAATATTAGGTGCAAGTAATCCGATAAAACTAATGACGCCAACAACAGTAATTGAAACAGAAACTAACCAAGTGCTTAATATAATAAAAAATGCAAATGTGGGTAAAACAGACAGCCCTCGAGCCGTTGCACCTTCATGCCCTAATCGCAATAAAGTGAGAATACGGGGTGCAAACATAAAAATAAGTAAAACAGGTGTAATTCGAGGTAATAACCAAAAAAACGTCTCCCAACCATCTTGAGCAAGATCTCCAGCTCCCCACATAAATATATTCTGGGCGAATTGAGAATTTAACGTCACTAATGCGGTTGCAATCGCACCTAATAAGATATTCACTACCATACCGGAAACAACAAGGGGCAAGCCGGTCATATTGCGAATACCTGCAATCATAATCACCAAAAAGAAAGCCAATAACGCTCCCATTGTCGCAGCGAATGCGCTGTGATCAGCAACCCAATCTGTAAACCAGATATTAACAATAACTAAAGCTAACCAAGCGCCTGAAGAAGTTCCTAATGTTAACGGTGATGTCAGGTTATTTTGTGTTAATTGTTGCATTAAGCTGCCAATAACACCGAAAATTCCTCCAATCAGCAGTGTCATAGCTAAACGAGGTAATTGTGCATGAATAAAAAAAACATCGGCAAATAGGGTGTTTGTGTCTAAATGCCCTAACAAATACCATTGACGAGATAATGAAAGAGAATTATCAATTTGTAAGCTAGTAATGCTTAATAAGATGATTGCCAAAAAATAGAAAGTAAATTGCTTAATGTTCATTATTCTGTGCCATATCTAATAAACTTTCTGTAATAGCTTCAGCCATTAACGTTAATGATGCCACTCCACCATAATTCCATACTGGTTTCACTGAATGAAAATGCCCATTCTGTACAAATGGCATGGCTTGCCATAACACGGATTTTTGCAGTTTACTTTCATCAGGGAATGGCAACATATAAAGAACATATCCTTGTCTAATATGCTGCAATATATTCATTCTTCGCTGATCAATTCCCCAAGGTTGAGGAGGTAATGATATGGCAGATTTTAGACCTAACTTATTAACTACATATTCAGTTGTTGAATTTTCGGTGTACAAAAAAACAGATGTTAATGTAGAAAAACGGATCACTTCCACTTCAGGTAATGTAATAAATGCTTGCTGTAATTTGCTCTTTAATTGTGTAAAAGTGCTATCCATTTCCGCTAACTTTTTTTGTGCAAGCGCTGTTTTTCCTAAAATAGAGGCTAGGGTATTAAAATGCGCCAAAGCAACTTCTGCGGCATTATCTTGACGAGAGAAATTAGGCAGATATACGACAGGGGCAATAGTTTTTAATACAGGCAATAAATCTTGTTGTGAACTTGATGCCAAAATAAGATCTGGCTTTAACGATGCCATTTTTTCTAAATTAGGCTCTGCTCGCATACCCACTTCTTCAATAGTATTTGGAGCAACAGGGTGAGCTACCCATTGGTTATACCCAGCAATTTCAGTTGCCCCCACAGGAATAACATCAAGTGTCAATATTTGTTCCAGTAGATCCCAATCTAAAACAATAATGCGTTGGGGGATTTTATTGCTATTTTGCGCAGCATTAACAAGGGGAGTGATAAATAAAATAGCCAGACAAAAAGGCAGAAATCTAACTATTTTTTGTAATATTACACGCATACCACCGCCACCTTATGTTGTTGTGAACCTTGATTATCAGGGTGTTCAATCAGCTTAATAGGTGTTTCATAAAGTGCTGAAAGTCGCTCATCATCAAAAAGTAGAGAGGCTTCACCTTCAAATGCAATTTTCCCTTTTTTAAGCGCGATAATATGAGTGGCATAACGCAAGGCAAGGTTGAGATCATGCAAAATAACAATAATACCAACATGTTGAGTTTGATTTAGCTCACTTAAGAGTTCCATTAGTTGATATTGATGATGTATATCTAAAGCAGAAGTAGGTTCATCTAAAATTAAAATGGGTGATTGTTGAGCCAGTAACATTGCAACCCAAGCACGTTGACGTTCACCACCAGATAAATCATCAGCGAGTGTGTCTGCAAAGGGCAGAACTCCCGCTTTTACCATTGCTGTTGTGATTATTTCATCATCTTTTTTATTCCAACGGCCTAATGTTCCACGCCAAGGAAAACGGCCTAAACGCACTAATTCTCTTACTGTTAATCCTGCAGAAGCAGGAAGTTTTTGAGGAAGAAAGGCTATCTGTTTAGCTAGGTCACGTGGTTTATAGTGTGAGATATTGCAATTATTCAGTGTAATATTTCCACTATCTGGGGCTTGCTGACCAGATAATAAACTGACTAAAGTCGATTTACCTGAACCATTATGACCGAGCACAATAGTTAACCCAGAATCTGAAATACGCAGTGAGGGGATTGATAAAATAGTACGTCCACCGCGATCCATTTGAATATTTGAGAGTTCAAACATGGTCACTCATTTATAAAATAATATTCCCCCATTTATTGTACGATGAGCAATAAATGGAGGAATAAGAAAAATTTACCAGCGATATTTAGCATTCAATAAAACAGAACGGGATTGACCGTAATAACAGTAATAATCACAACCAGAGAGATATTCTTTATCAAGAATATTGTTGATATTTAACTGTAATTGCCACTGTTTATTGACGTTATAGATTGCAGCCATATCCCATAATGTTGCACTTGGTACAGTTAAATCACTACTCTTAGGATTATCTTTAGATTTACCTAAATAACGAACACCTGTTCCTAAGGTTAAATCTTGAGTTCCAGTAATTGGAATAGTGTAGTTACCCCAAGCAGATGCGGTATGTTTAGGAATTAAACCTGCTTGTTGTTTACCTTTATTACCTGTGTCATCAGTTTGCATATCGGTATAGGTATAATTGGCTTTTAATGCAAAACGTTCCGTTAATTGCATTTCACTTGTTACTTCAACACCTTTTGATGTCACTTTACCAGTTTGTGTTGAAACAGAAGTCGTTGGGTTTGCTACAAGAGCATTTTTTTGTGTGATATCAAACCAGGCAATATTAAAGTAACCATCCATAAAATCAGGTGTGTACTTTATCCCTGCCTCAATTTGATCGCCTTTTAACGGTTTATACAGATCTTTCGTCGCAGGGTCGATAGTGCTCATCACCTCAAAAGACTCAGAATAGCTCACATAAGGAGAGAGACCATTATCGGCTAGATACATTAATCCTGCATTGAGGCTAAACTCACTATCGGTACGTGATTTGTCCTCATTTTTTGTTTGTGCTTTATTTTCTGTTTTTACCCAATCTTGACGTACACCGGCTACTGCAACCCAGCGACTATCAAATTTGGTTTGATACTGTGAATAAAGGCTATATTGTGTTTTGTCGATGGTGCGATTGACATTATTAGCAGGATCAAGAGGAATATATTTACCGTAAACAGGGTTCCACGGATTAATCGTACCAAAATTGTAATTATCTTGTTCATCACCTTTAGTTTGGTGATATTGCAATTCAGCACCCGCTAATAATGTATGCTCGAAATTATCTGTATCCCATTCACCAACAACATTATTATCAAAAGAGATACTTTGGTTTTTACCATCACGGAAAACGATGCCACGATTCAGTTCTGTTGCGGTAATATCTGAATTAGGGAAGGCATAAACGCTACGCAATAACAGATCGTTATAACCATAATTTAGACGTTGAGAAAAACGCCAAACATCATTGATATTACTTTCTAATAAATAACCCGCTGAAATTTGAGTACGTTTATACTTATCGTAACCTGGTTCACCTAAATTTGTTGAAGGCTTAATTTTACCAAAAGGAGATGAAATCAAAGTGCCTGCGGCAGGAAAGAACGGGTTAGTTGGTGTGCCATCATCATGCAAATAAGTTGCCATAAACGTCAATGATGTATCGTCAGTCAAGTTAATCGCAACACTTGGTGCCAGATAAATACGCTCACTATCTGTGTGAGATAATTCTCCGTCTGATTTTTTCATTAACCCAACAAGGCGATAGCGCACACGTTTATCATCCGTGGCACTTGAAACATCAAAACCTAACCCACGTTGATCATTATTTCCAACTTCAAGAAATACTTCATTTTGGGGTTTAAAGCTGGGTTTCTTTTGTACTACGTTAACAGCACCACCAGGTGTAGATTCACCAAATAATACAGCTGAAGCACCTTTTACAACTTCAATTTGTTCAAAACCATAAGGTTCAAGTAGCCATGTATAATAACCATCACGAAAGAGACGACTGTTATCTAAATACGTTGCAGCTTCAAAACCGCGCACACGAAGCCAGTCAGTATCGTTATCGGCACCAAAGGGTTGAGAAACGACACCTGACGTATAACGTAAAGCTTCATCAAGTTTTTGAGGCGCATGTATTTCGAGATCTTTTTGAGAAATGACAGAAACGGATTTAGGCGTTTCTTGCAAACTAGTATTTACTTTTAATGCTTGAGCACTAACGACAAGCTTTTCTACTTGTTCTGTCTTTACTGCTTCTTCTGCAAAAGCCTGTGTAGCCAAAACAAAAGGAAAGGTGGCAGAACAGAGCAATGCCACCGGTTTTAATTTAAATGCATAAAGATTAATCACAATAAGCCACCGAATAATAATGATTACTATTAGCACTATTATTCATGCAATCGATACTAAGGTAAATTAATTTATGCAAAAATGTCTATAAATAATAATTTTTTAGATTAATTAACTGGTTGTATCAATCCAAGCAAGGCGACCACCGACAGAAGTGCTGCGATGTGATGCATTGTGGCTTAAACACAAAGTTCGCATACCTGCAGCTTGTTGTGAATACCAAGCCCCTCCGCGCATTAAAGAGCGTTGACCATAATTTCGTAAATAAACCTGATCATTGTCCTGTTGGTTTATTGCTGGATATAATCCTAATTCTTTAAATAATGTAGGTATTTCAATACTATTTTCTGCTGTTATTGCATTAAAATCACCATCCATTAATCCCGCAGGATAACCATTATCTGTTGGTGTGCCGTTATAGTGTTTTATTGAAGTTGATAAAATGGGAGTGCCTGCATTTTTGTCACAATGATCTGAAGGGGCATCGTATTTTGCGCTATCGGGATGATTGATGGGCAATAATTGCCCCGTTGATAATGCTATTGAATGCCATTGCTCTGTTACAGAGGGATCACCACAGAATACTGAATCATTATCTTTAATTATCTGTATTTCTCCGGCATTTAATTGCATACCGCTTTGCCATTCCCAAAGGTTGCCACATAAATCACTAATACCAAACTCACTATTATCATGATACCAATTCGACCATTGCGGTCCTGTTATTGTCGTGGGATCACCTGTAGTAAAGTCAGTATCACCAGCTTCTTTACCATCAACGCGATTAACAGATTGCTCTGGATGAAGAAAACTTCGTCCATAATCTGTATTGCCATCTTCAATCATATTGTGGTGGCGACACCACAGCATTAAAGCAGCCCATTCTGCATGGGTACTTAAATGAAATCCCCGCCCTGTATGTTGTGCATATTGCTGAAAACTCAATAAATCTAATAATGTCGCCGGTTTTTGGTTAGGCAAACTTAACAACTCACCTTGATGCAATGAAGCGGGGTAACACGCATAGAAAAATCCATTCTTAACTTTTTCATTTACAATAAATGCAGAGTGAATAGTATCATCAAGATTATCTGATACCTCATTTAATCGAAAATAAGGAACAACGTACATATAGTTAGGTTGGCCTTTTGCTGAGTATAAAATAGTTCTTTTTCCTGCTGACTGTGACTCAACTTTTGCCCGTAAAGGATCGGGTGAATAGATATCAAACATGATTATTCCTTATCTTGATCAAGTAATGTTACCCAATAGCCCGTTTCCCATTTCACAGGTAAAAATTGAGTATGGTAATCATAAAAAATAGTGTCTACATCGAGGTGAGAAAAGCGATCAGGGTGTAGCCATTTAGCCATTTGTAAGATTGCAATAAAACCAAAAGGGCTGTCATAAAATGAGTGCCAAAGGGCATATACTTGTTTATTTTTAACCGCATCGAGTGTTTTGTAGGCAAGCCGTTGCATTAAAATTTCAAGTTGCTGTTTTGCCAAATCTAAATTTGCACCAGGCCCTAAGTTAATCCAATCACCTGACGGGTTATAGCCACTCCAATCAGCCCCTGTTAAAAAAATTTTATCGGGTTTGGCATAAATCACCGTTTCTTGGTTCAAAACCCCATAAGTGCCTTTTATATATTCTGAGCCTAAGTTTTGCCCACCTGCATTTTGTAGCATTTGTCCCATACTGCCATTACCATAAGAAAGACAACACTCAGGTGTAAAGCCCGCAGCTCGTTCAAATAACACATTAGGGCGTTTAAATGGTTTTTTTCCTAATTGCTGAGAAATATAAGTGAGTTGTTTTTCACGAAATTGATTCATGGCTTGGCTTTGTGAAATATTACCCAGTAAATTCCCCATAATAGATGTGCTGATTGGCGTGTTATTAAGTGGGTCGATACTCAAATCAAACACCACAACAGGAATATTCGCTTTCGTTAATAAATCCAGCACACCATTCACACTAATTGCACGATAAGTTCCAACCGCCACAATAATGACATCGGGTTTTAGCGCGATAAGTTTCTCACTATTGAAATGCCCACTCGACATAGCCGTAAATTCAGGTAATGCCAATAATTGGGGGAATGCTCGCGTATATTGATGATATAAACTTAAGTCGGCGGTACGAAATGCAGAAGGCATCCCGATAAGGCGCTCATAAAGAGCGCCTTCATTTAATGAAGCATAAAGTAAAAATAACCCACTATCTGCCACATAAATACGTGTTAATTCTTGTGGTAATACAATTTCTCTTCCCAGAATGTCAACGATTTCTCTCTGTTTTGGTTTTGCATAAACAGGAAAAGGGCTTGCTAATAGTAACGATAATGCACTGGCACCTTTTAGTAATGAACGTCGATAGTTATCCATGTTCATTTCCTAAAAATAGTAATTGAGGACACCAAGCACAACACGGTCGCTTCCCACACTGCAATAAGTCGAACTAGTACAGCTAGAAACATAGGATTTATTCGTGATATTGCTGACAGTTAATCCTAATTCTAAACCCTGTAATTCACGATTAATTGCCGATAATTGGTAGCGGAAACTCACATCCCCTAACCATACTGCGGGTACTTTAAATGTATTTGTATTATCGCCGTAAGTTGAACCTAAATAACGGACACCCGCACCTAATAATGCACCGTCTAAATAAGGCTGATGGAAACGATAATCTATCCATGCAGATCCCGTATGAGTAGGTACTTGAACAGGATGTTTATTTAAGGTGGTTGGATCGCTAGTCGATGTCACAATATTATGAAGATAGGCATAATTGAGCATCATATTAACTTGTGGCGTTAGCGCTAATTTACTTTCAAACTCAAGTCCACGAGAACGAATTTCACCTGATTGCTGATAATAATCAGGATTTCTAGGATTATGTGTTGTGACATTTTCTTGGGTTAATTGATATACAGAAACACTAACCAGTTGTGTTAACTCAGGATTTTGATATTTAACGCCTGCTTCATATTGTTTTGATTTCATTGGAATAAAAGCTTTTCCATCTGCATCAGTGCCCAATACAGGATCAAAACTATCAGATGTACTTATCCATGGTGAGAACCCATTATTAAATTGATAACTTAAACCAACACGATGACTCCATGCTGTGTTATGGCTTTGCTGTGTCGTACCTGATATTTGATTATGTGTATCTAAGTCCGCACTGTCATAACGGCCACTGAGTAATAAATTCCATTGCTGCCAACGCAGGTGATCTTGTAAATAGTATCCATAGCGATCAAATTGTTGTTTTGTGGAAGTACGAGAAACAGGGTAAGGCTCAAAATCAGGCTTATGATGTGATGCCCACGGATCAAAACTAACCGTTTGTGAACCCCACCAATCTTTTGTCATATAGCCATGTTGGTAATCAAAACCAGCCATCACAGTATGATTGATATCCCATGTTGCTAATTTACCAATCAATTGTGAATCAGTTACCCATGTTTCTGATTTACTTGGTGCTTCCTGATAAACCGCAGTTAATAAGCGATCACCAGGTAAAAAACCACGGGTATAGTCACGGCTTATTTCCGTATCAACCTTCATAAAACGAGTGTTTTGCTTAAATTGCCACTGTGGGGACAATTCATATTCAAACAATGAAGTTAACGACTGTTGTTTACGATGTGAATTATCATGACTTTGATTATTATAATTTCGATTAGGATCAACTTTACCATTAGGATTCGGTAATAAACCTAATGCTTGAGCCGGTAGCGTATTGTAGTAACCTAGGCGAGGCTCTTTTTGATATTGTCCCAATATTGTCCAACTCAGTGCATCATTCGGTTTCCAAGTGATAGCCGGTGAAATAAGAAAACGAGTTTGACGAGAAGAGGGAATTTGCGACTCTTGTTCAAGCGCTAACCCTGAAACACGATATAACCATGTTTCATCCTCATTAAGAGCTGATGTGGTATCAAATTTAATACCATGATTTTTATTATTACCCGCTTGTAATTGCACTTGGTGTTGCGTTTCTGCGGAAGGGCGACGCGATGTCATATTAATCACGCCACCTGCACCACCTTGTCCATATAAGGCAGATGCCGGGCCATGTACGGCTTCAATACTTTCTAAACTCCAACTATCAATCTGTGGCGCCCAAATACCACTATTACCAAGCATTCTTAAGCCATCTAAATAATAATCAGCATCAAATCCGCGCATTTTTGAATAATCAATACCGCTTCCAAAAGCGCCAAATTTTTCACTCACAACCCCTGAGCTATAACGTAATGCTTGACTAATAGATTCAGAGGGCAAGTTATCTAGCTGGCTACGATTAACAACAGAAACCATTTGTGGTGCTTCTAATAAAGTGGCATCACTTTTAGTTGCCGTTGTCTGTTGTTTTGCAACATATCCGTAAGGTTGTGCATCAGACGACGAACTTGGCGCAGAAGTAACAATAATTTTTTCAATATTTTCTGATGCAAAAGAAGGTGACATCACGCTTAGTGAAATTAATGTCGGTAAAACAAAAGAATAGCCACATTTCCAATAATTTTTTAATTGCTTATTTGGACAATGTATTGTTTGAGGTAGTAGCAACATAATGATCCCAAAAAATGAAATAAACCATGATTGACTCGTGGTCGGTAACATACACTAACGACTGACTGTCAGTCAATATAAATGATAATCATTTATATTTGTATTGCCGTAAAAATAGAATGAGTCATAAATGAAATAAAAATAGGAGGGCGAAATTATCGGGATCTTTTGATTACAATAAAAAAGGCCTGATAAATAGTTATCAAGCCTTTGTTTGTTTATTACTTTAATTCTGCTGTGAAATTAAAGTGTAACACCTTTTTTGGCAAGGAACTCATCATAAGTACCTTGGAAATTAGTCACTTTTTCAGGTGTAATTTCAATAATACGATTTGCTAATGAACTTACGAATTCACGGTCATGAGAAACAAAAATCAGAGTACCTTGATAAAGTTCTAATGCCATATTCAGTGATTCAATAGATTCCATATCCAAGTGGTTGGTTGGCTCATCCATAATCAGAATGTTTGGTTTTTGCATCATCAGCTTACCAAATAACATTCTGCCTTTTTCACCACCAGATAAAACTTGAACTGATTTTTTCAAGTCATCTTGAGAGAACAGTAAACGACCTAATACGCTACGTACAGATTGTTCGTCGTCTTCTGGTTTCATCCATAAGCTCATCCAATCAAATACGGTCATATCTACTTCAAAATCAGTTGCATGATCTTGTGCATAATAACCGATATTTGAGTTTTCAGACCATTTTAAACGGCCTGTATCTGGTGTTAATTCACCGACTAATGTTTTAATCATCGTCGATTTACCCACACCGTTATTACCTAGAATGGCAACTTTTTCGCCCACTTCAAGCATCATATTGACGTCTTTAAACAGTGGGGCATTATCATCATAGCCTTTAGAGATATTTTCCACTTCAAGCGCATTACGGAATAATTTTTTCTCTTGTTCAAAGCGGATGAATGGGTTTTGGCGACTTGATGCTTTAACTTCAGCTAATTGAATTTTTTCAATTTGCTTAGCACGAGAGGTTGCTTGGCGTGATTTAGATGCATTAGCACTGAAACGACTTACAAAAGATTGTAATTCATTAATCTGTGCTTTTTTCTTCGCATTATCCGCTAATAAACGTTCACGCGCTTGGGTTGCAGCAAACATATATTCATCATAGTTACCTGGATGAACGGCTAATGCACCGTAGTCAAGGTCAGCCATGTGCGTACAGACCATATTTAAGAAGTGACGGTCATGGGAAATAATGATCATGGTACTGTTACGTTCATTTAGCGTTTGTTCAAGCCAACGAATAGTATCAATATCCAAGTTATTCGTCGGTTCATCCAGTAACAAAATATCCGGATCAGCGAATAGGGCTTGTGCTAATAACACACGTAATTTCCAACCTGGTGCGACTTCACTCATAGGGCCATTATGTTGTTCTAATGGAATGCCTACATTTAATAACAATTCGCCAGCACGAGATTCAACGGTATAACCGTCCATTTCACCGAATTTTACTTCCAGATCGGCAACTCGTAAGCCATCTTCTTCACTCATTTCTGGTAAGTTATAGATGCGTTCGCGCTCTTGTTTAACTTCCCAAAGTTCAGTGTGCCCCATAATCACAGTATCAAGCACTGTATATTCTTCATAAGCAAATTGGTCTTGTTTTAATTTACCAAGGCGCTCATTAGGATCAAGAAATACGTTACCGCTACTTGGCACTAAATCGCCACCTAAAATTTTCATAAAGGTTGATTTACCGCTACCGTTAGCACCGATTAAACCATAGCGATTTCCGCCACCGAATTTGACAGAAATGTTTTCAAACAGTGGCTTCGAGCCAAACTGCATAGTGATATTATTGCTGATTAACAAGACGAATACTCATTATTAGTGAATGACAAAAGGTAATGGGGCCGCATTATGCCACAAGTTACCCCTATTAAGACAGTAAAGTGACAAATGTCTATTGAGGAAATTTCATTGTGAGCAGAAAACTCATCATAATGTGAGTTATTGACCACAATAAAAGCAAGAAAAAAGAGATAACACATAGGTTATCTCTTAAGTTAATTGTGTTGATATTAATATCTATGATTTAGTTGGCACCAAACCCGGTTCAACCACTGCATAAACTTGATCATCTAGAAGATCGGCTTCAAGAAGTTGAGTCACCAAACGCGCGACATCACGACGATTAACTAAGCCGTGAGTCTCTTCATATTGATAAAGCTGAGCTTTACCCGTTTCTTCACCATTCAGTAATCCGCCAGGTCTTACTATCGCATAATCAAAACGGCTAGTTTGCAGCCATACTTCAGCTAATGATTTTTCTCTAACGGCTTGCCCAAAAGCGGCTTTTGCTCTGTCAGATAAAGCAACCCAACTATCGCCACAGCCTAAAGAAGAAACCATGAGCATCCGTTGAAACCCCATTTTTTCCGCAGTATCAATCACGGTTCTATGCGCAAGATAATCATTTTCTCCGCCCATTGTGGAGATAATGTCTGCTTCTTTTCCTGCTAGTGTTAAAACAGCTTCAACCGCTTTAGCATCAATCGCATCACCAATAACTGTTTTGATCCCTTTTTCTTCTAAACGATTGGCCGCATCTTCGGAACGAACTAAAGCCACAATAGGGCGTTGTTGTGTAACGCCAATATCTGCAATATGTGCGCCAATCCCTTTACCGCCAGCACCAAAAATAACCCAAGTTTTCACGTGCAATTATTCCTTATTTAATTGTTGTGCTAATTGACGGAAGGCTGATAGTTGCTCTGGCAATAATTGACGATGTTCATCTCGTCCAAGGAAAATTTTAAACATAGCAACGCCTTGTTGATTGAAAAATAAAATAGAGGCGGTATCCATACCCATAAACTTACGTTCGATCATTGCGATGGATTGGCAATTTTCGGCTTTAATATGGCCAGTCATTCCTTTTTTACCTCGTAAGTTAAAATAGCCATGACGATGGAAACCACTTGGCAACTCACCACTAAACTCTAAGATAACATCTTGAGTATGCACAAGCGTGGTGACATTACCCCATTTCATCACACTATCCCATACAGTATCGAATTGTTCGCCACTCATTAATGAGCGTGATGGTAAATGTCTCACAACCTCCAACAATGTGGTATTAAATTGTGTAGCAATAGTTTCCAATGTTCCATCAGGCTCAGTCATTAAAAATTGTTGTAATTCAGTATTCATGATGTTGTTTCCATCTTCTAATTAATATTCAGGGTAATAAAATTAACGAGGTGTATTTAATTGCAAAATTAATTGCTGTAAGGATGTCAGTAAGTTACTTGCCCAAAATCGACCTTCATTGGTCAATTTCATACAAAGAAAATCGTCTTCAACAAGACCCGCTTGATACCATTGATTTAATAAAGGGGAGAGTAGAGTCGCTTGTGGGCTTAACTTGGCTAAGTCAACACGTCCGCACTCAATGCCAGCTTGTAACTCATGACGCCAACGAAAACCACTATCAGTTGTACGACTCATCATCATTAAGGGTTTTTGGTTATCTGTAATTTTTTGATAATAATTATCAAGTGAACGTTCAATCATCCATGAATAACCATTCACTGAGCCACCAGCACCAGAACCAAAAGCTAGGCAATCTGCCCCTTGCTTGATTAATAGGTTGTAAAGATTGCGCTCGCGGGTTGTTCTTGCCCAATGGCTATTACTGATCTGACGCCAGCCCACATTTTCCATAAAGTCACAACCTTGAAGATAAAGATCGCGTCTTTGTATTGGTGAAGGCACAGTAATTCGTTGATTTTCAACCGCTTTACCTAATGGTGTATTAGGCAATAAATTCAATGCATAGAGATCGACACCATCTAAACCAATATCATGAGCAATAGTGAGATCTTCTTGCCAGTTCGTCGCATCTTGCCCAGGTAATCCAAATAACAAATCACACACCACGGCAGCACGATCGCGTAAACAAAGCCCTTTCATAAATTTGGCTGCTTCTTCACCCGTTGAGGTTCTTGCCATTCGTTTACGAATTTTACTGTTAAAGGTTTGAATGCCAATAGAAAAACGGTTTGCACCTGCATCTAAACAAGCATCAATACGATTATCATCAAAATTTAAAACGCGACCTTCAATGGTGATTTCACAATCTGGCGCTAAAGGGAGGGATTGGCGCAAATGCGTGATCACACGATAAAGATCTTTAGCTGATAACGCAGAAGGGGTTCCACCACCAAAATAAACCGCATGGATTGGTGCTGATTGATAAAGTAAACTATCTGACTCAGCCGATATCTCACGCAGTAATGCATCGGTATAGCGTGCACAGGCTTCTTCGTGATAGTTATTTTGATAAAATCCACAAAACGTACAATGAGTCGCACAAAAAGGAATATGAATATACAACAAACGTTTGCAGGCTGGTGTTTTACTTTCTAATAAGGCTTGCCATGTGGATTGCTGTTCTTCTTTCGCAATAGGTGCAGAACCTCGCCATGGCATGGTGGCATGTCTATCTCGAAAAGGGCTATCACCTTCTAAAGCGAAATGAGCAGTGAGATCAATTTCAGTAGAAGGGGGCATAATATGTGTTGCGACTGACTCTTTCATTATTAAATCATTCCTACTTATTATTCGACCTTATTACCGTTTACTAGATCAGCGGGGTAAAATTGTTGATGCAATAATTCTACGGCATCCACAATACGAGGCCCCATTCCCAAAATAAGGGATTGATCAATTTCGATAATGCGTTGATTTTTCCATGCTTGAGTCATTGACACACCGGGCACAGAAGCTAATCCTTCAGACGCTCTTATTGTACCTGTTTGGTTTTTCTGGCTTTGTGTTGTAATAACAATTAACTCTGGATCAGCGGCAATAATGGCCTCTGCGCTATAGATACGATAATTCTCGTGTGTTGCGATATTCTCACCGCCTGCTAATTGAAGGATCGCATCTGCGACACTGGTTTTCCCTGCAACTTGAGGAATTCCACCTCCCGGTGAAAGAAAGAACATCACTTTTACTTTCTGTTTAATTTGATTGTTTTTGGCTTTAATAGTGTCTAAGCGGGATTGTAATGAATCAATTAATGCATCGCCTTGTGCCTGCTTATCCAGTGAAACGGCTAACGTGCGGATGTTTTGAAGCATTAACTCAAAGGTTGCTGGCGTTCTTGGTAAAGAAATCACCTTAACGTTATGCTGTGCAAGCTGACGTAAGGCCATTTTCGGCTCAGCATCATCCCACGTTACAAAAGTAGAAGGACGCAAAGACAAAATGCCTTCAACACTTAATTGTTTCCAATACCCTATATGAGGTAATGCCTGAGTTTGTTCTGGGTAAGAGGTAGTTTCATCAACACCAACAACCTTATTGCCAGCATCCATGGCATAAACTAATTCCACAATAGAACCACCCGCAATAACCCAACGGTCATTTTTTATATTCTCTTTTGCCGTTAAGCTAAAAGGTAACAATAATAAACTGAGAGTAATTAATATTTTTTTCATTGTTAAAACGCCCATGTCAGGCCAACAGCTGCATTAATACCCGCAGCAGGAATAGATTCATGAGCCGTTTGATAACGTTTATTTAAAATATTATTTAAATCAAAGTTAATACGATATTGATCGTTATGACCAAACTCACTACTAAGTGAAAGATTAACCGTTGTCCAGCCAGCGTAATGCTGTTTATTTTCTGGATTGCTATAATCTTTAGCTTGCGTTGCAGATCTTAAATATAAATCTGACATTAGATTCATATTATTGAGTAATAATAGATGTTTAGCACCAATACGTGTAGTGACTGTAGGTTCCCCTGTATCCCATGTTTTTAGGGTTGGGCTAATAAATTGACGACGCATCACATTGGCAGAAACATAAGGTGTAATTGACCAGCCTTGGTATTGGGCCATTACCTCCATACCATAAGTTTTCGCGCGATCGATATTGTCATAATAGAAGTAATCTGCTCGGCCTGTTTTGCTATTTCCTTCACAAATACGTTCTCCAGCACAAGCGGCTGAGGTGATGTAATCTTTTGCTTCAGAATAATAAATGGCGCTATCAACATACCAATTATTCCCTTTATAACGCGCACCAAATTCCACGTTATTAGAATGTTCAGCCTCAAGATCACGATTGCCATAAGTCACCGCACCGCCCGCCGTTGTATTCATAAATTGCTGAACTAACGTAGGGAACACATAACCTTGTGCAAATGCAAGGCGCAATTCAGTATCTTTAAATCCGGAATAACGCAGATTGGATGAAATAATAAAAGCGTTATCTCTCACAGAGGTAGAGGATAATGTCTTATAGCTTGTGCCTGTTTTATTATGGTTAACAGTCTCATCACCATCTTGTAATTCTGATTTTAACCAATACTGCCTAGCACCCACAGTCCATGACCAATCTTCTGTTATTTTCCAATCATTTTGGGCAAAAACAGATGCATTAGTTTGTTTACTGCGATTATGTAACAGAGATTGTTTTTCATAGTTTACGGCAGGTGGGAAACCCGTTGTACTATTTGAAGATGTTTGGCCAGCAGAGGTTTGTTTTACTTTATCTTGTTGATATTGTGCGCCTAAAATGAGTTCATTATTTGCAGGTAACGTAAAGTTTGCCTGCATAGTCATTCCATAAGTATTCTGTGTATCCTCCGACTGTGTTCGGTTTTTAACAGTTAAATTACCAATCATTGGGCTACCTGTTGGCGTAACGACACCAACGCGGTTCTCAAATTTTCGCTCAATTCGCTGTGTATAAGCATCTATATGAAGTTTCTTAAAATAATCAGCATCAATATCATAATCATAAAATAAGCCGATTTTTTCACGCTCAAGCTTAGGTACTTTAACGCTAAATTCTTGATATTTGCCTTCATCAGCATAATAAGATTGCGTAGATAAATCATAGCGATCAAGTGAAAGCCCAAATTTATGTTTATCAACTTTATAGCCTAACCATGCCCCTTGACCATTATTTCTAAAATGCGTATTAGTTAAGCGACCATCTGGCGTATCGCGATCACCATGATCGGCATAACTCCCATTAAAACGGTATTCAAAATCACCTATTGTGCCTGAAATTAACGCAGACTCACGCCATCCCATCGTTGCTGAGTCATAAACAACTTTAACATTGCCACCAAAGGGCTTATCGCCACCTTTTTGGGTGATTAAATTCACCACACCGCCAATAGCTTGTGAACCATAAAGTACAGAATAGGGACCTTTAACCACCTCAATACGCTCTAGGGCAGATTCATCAATTAAAATACCCGCACCAAAGTTTTGACCACCTCGTTGATAGGTGACTTCTTGCCCATCAACCAATAAAAGTACACGTGATGAAGATTCGCCACGAATACGAATTTGTTTACGGCCCGCGAGGCTATTATCAGTCACTTCAACACCAGGAATATCACGCAATTGATCCGCAATAGAAGAAGCTGTTGATTGACTTAATGATTCTTTATCAATGACTTGAATGGTCGCAGGGCTATTCCATAAAGAGGAAGCACTACGTGTTGTAGTAACAACTAGCGTTTCTTCTTTAGGTGACGCCGTTTCAGCAATGGCGTATTGAGAAAGTGAGAGAGTTAGAGCAGATAAGACGAAGCAAGATTTAAATTGAATGCACATAGTTACAGATCCTAATGAGATCAATAATGATTATCATTCGCTTTATAATTTAACTTTTGGTATTCAGCAACCTAAAAATAGTAAATAGAATACATCTTTGATTTAAATCAAAGTAAAAATGTGACTTCATGCACATTAGGTGCCTAAATAAACAAAAACGGCATAAAAAGAAGGGTTTTTAAGCAAACAAAGAAAAGAAGATAAGTAAGAACACCCAGTTTCTGTACTTACCTTTATTATTAAATATCTTGCAGAAAATAGAATAGGGGGAAAAATATTATTCTAGGGAATTAAGAAAAACTTTGAGTAATGCATTTAATGCTTGCTGTTCTTGTTGTGATAAATCCGCCACCAAACGTTTTTGATTATTAACATGAGCTTCAATAACTTGATTGATTAATTCCAAACCTTGTGGTGTTAAAGAAACTAAAAAGCTACGACCATCTTCCGGATTAACTTTACGAATAACCCAGCCTGCTTTTTCTAATTGATCAATACGGTTTGTCATTGTGCCCGATGTAACCATCAATGTTGATAACATTTCACCAGGAGAAAGAGTATAAGGATTTCCTGCTCGTCGTAATGTGGCAAGCACATCAAAACTTGATGTATTCAAGCCAAATTGGGAAAAAACTTTCTCCATTTCGCGGGAAAGATGCAAAGTGATATTACCCAACCGGCCAATTAACCCCATTGGGCTAATATCAAGATCAGGTCGTTCACGTTGCCATTGTTCGGTAATTCTATCTATTCTGTCCATACATTTATCATGTCAATTATTTATCTTGACGTCAAGGTATTATCAATTTATCTTGACCTCAAGATAAATCACAATGACAAATAAATTGAGTCACTTTATGAATCGATACACAACGCTTTTATTAACCGCTTCAGCTCCCATTGTTTGGGGAAGTACGTATATTGTGACAACCGAAATGTTGCCCGCTAACGTACCAATGACATTGGCTGCATTACGTGCATTACCTGCTGGTATTTTATTATTAATAATTATGAGACAACTGCCTCAAGGGATATGGTGGTTACGCGTAATCATTTTGGGTATTTTAAATTTCTCACTATTTTGGTGGTTATTATTTATTTCTGCTTATCGTTTACCTGGTGGTGTTGCAGCAACTGTAGGAGCAGTTCAGCCTTTAATTGTCTTATTTTTGTCTCGTTGGTTATTACAAACACCTTTATCATAGCTTTCTATTTCAGCAGCATTAGGTGGGATATTAGGTGTGGCAATATTAATACTTACACCTAATGCAACACTTGATCCTATCGGAATAATGGCAGGATTAGGTGGCGCTTTATCAATGGCAGCGGGTACTGTATTAAGTCGTCGTTGGCAACCGCCAGTTACTCCTTTAACGTTTACCGCGTGGCAATTAACTGCTGGTGGCGCTGTATTATTACCTTTTGCGTTATTATTTGAACCTGCATTACCTTCATTAACGGGGATTAATCTTTTAGGCTTAGCCTATTTAACGTTAATTGGTGGAGCATTAACCTATATTTTCTGGTTTAGAGGACTGGCATTATTAGGGCCAAGCTCTGTAGCATCATTAGGATTTTTAAGCCCGCTTAGTGCTGTTATTTTAGGTTGGGCGTTATTAGGACAACAATTAACTAGCTTACAAATTATCGGTATGATTGTGATATTAGTGAGTATTTGGGTTAATCAGCAATCAGAAAAACGAGCAAGAGCAAAGCTTCAATCACTTAGTTAGGATTATTGTGTTATTTTAACCTCCTTAACCATGCAATATTTAATACAGAATAATCAAGAGAGAGTTGTTATGCCTATTTGGGTTGATGCTGACGCATGTCCTAAAGTAATCAAAGAAGTGTTATATCGAGCAGCAGACAGAGAAAAAATGATCATTACTTTTGTTGCTAACCAACGATTAAGCGTACCTGCATCGCCTTTTTTACGCACATTACAAGTTTCTGCTGGATTTGATGTTGCGGATAACGAAATTGTTCGCCGTACCAATAAAGATGACTTGGTGATCACCGCAGATATCCCATTAGCGGCTGAAGTGATTGAAAAGGGGGCGGTTGCTCTAAATCCTAGGGGCGAACGTTATACTGAAGCCACTATTCGTGAACGCTTAAATATACGTGATTTTATGGATACGATGAGAGCTAGTGGTATTCAAACGGGGGGGCCAGCAAGCCTAAACCAACGCGACCGCCAGCTTTTTGCTAATGAATTAGACAAGTGGCTATTAGAGCAAAAAAGACGTGCTTAATTTCACAGGTTATCATCTCTTTAAGTAAATAAATAAAAAAACGGGCATTTTAATCATTGCCCGTTTTCCTTTTTTAGGACAAACGCTAAGTTATTTCTTTTTTATAATGAAATTAAACATAACGTTTTTTGCCTAGAATACTTGGTTTCTTTCCTTTAAAAACATGAGGGCCATCCATCGTTAACTTAAGTTCATCACCAATACGTGTTAACCAAGGAGTGGCTTCACTACCTGCTCTTGATGTCACACCTGAAGGTTTTAATGTAATACTGTCTTGATCGATTTCAATAATACCAATGACATAGGTGTAAATCATATTATTGAAAAAGCCTTTTTTGTATTCGCAAGAGCACTCAACGATTTGATTACCATATTCCATACGCATTGTTGGTTTTAATGATGCAACAGAAACACAACCATTACTAATGGCAGAATAAACACTACAAACTAATGCCACTTTTCCGCCCATTAATTGAGAAATAGCGGGGTTTATTTCAACTGTTTCACAGCCGGGCTGATCTTGACTAACACTGACCACATCACCCGTATGGAAAACAAAAGGATCTGCATTAAAAGCACCACTTTTATCTGGCGCTTGAATTATAGACATTTGACCATTGGGACGCAAAATACCCACACGAAGATCTAAATCATCATTATCCTTACCATCACCATTATCTATCCATGTTGCACTGACTAAAATGCGCTTAGGTGCATCACTCCCTTTTAGTAAAGAAACACGGTGGCTACTATCTGGTTTCGTCAGTTTCACCACACTTTTTTGTATATTAACAGGTGGTGTTGATGCAGGCACAATAACTGGGGCAGGCTCTTCAACTTCAATGCCATAAAGATCGCATAGCCCAGCAAGTCCAGACGCGAACCCTTGCCAAACAGCACGTACTTTATTTTGCCCATTTCGAATATACAGCTCTAAAACAATAATGCCCGTTTCTTGCGAAAATTGGCTTGGTGCTAATTCAATAACATCATTATTTATCAATACTTGCGCTTTTAATTGATTAACAACAGCAAAACCGCCAGCACTTCCATCTTGCGTCAAGGTAATGGCAATTTTGGTAATATTGGCGGGTAAACGAGATAAGTCAAAATCAATACTATGAATAACCGTTGAGCCTTGAGTTATCGGTGAAATAAACGAAGCCGCACCAGAGGCATGATGAGGAGCGTTAAAGAAAACCATATCGTCGTCATTAACGACTTTTCCTGATCCTGTTACTAAAAATGCCGTCAGATTAATATCAAGATTATCGCCTACTGCATGAGAGACTTTAACTTGTCCTTTATTTTCACTTAGTGATGTATTTTCACCAGGTTGCAACGTTTTACTCATTAAACCACTCCTTGATTGATAAGACTAACTGCAAGAAATTTAGACACCGAGCGCGATAATAACTTCGATTAATTATTTATTCGGTGATCTCATTCACTTTCGGTTGATATCAAAAGCTGATGAATTTATCTATAATCTTAGAAAAATTTTCCCATCAAGACGAGAGGTAATGATGTCATTTTCTAAATCTATGCTTGCTTTGGCTGTCATGGCAGTCTCCTTTTCTAGTTACGCGGCAAAACAGGCTGATTTGATGATTGTTGATGGTACTGTTCTAACTATGGATCAGCAAAATAAAATCATTGAACAAGGTACTGTTGTCGTAAAAGAAAATAAAATTATTGCCGTTGGTGGCCCTGAGCTTTCTAAAGAATATCAAGCCAATAAAGTATTAGATGTTGATGGTGATATTGTGATGCCGGGTTTAATTAATACCCATACACATGGTTCGATGACGGTATTTCGTTCATTAGCCGATGATGTCCCAGACAGACTTCACCGTTATATTTTCCCACTTGAAAGCAAAATGGTTTCTCGCGAAATGGTCAGAGTTGGCGCTAACCTTGCCAATATCGAAATGGTAAAGGGGGGAGTAACGACTTATGTTGATATGTATTATTTTGAAGATGAAGTTGCTAAAACGGTTGATAAAATGGGCAATCGTGCGGTATTAGGAGAATCTGTTATTAATTTTCCTGTTGCAGATGCGAAAACACCAGAAGAAGGTATTCAATATGCGGTAAATTTTATTAAAGAATATAAAGATCACCCTCGCATTATCCCAGCATTTGCACCACATGCTCCTTATACAAATACCACTGAAAACCTTCAGAAAATTGCTAAATTATCAATAGAACTTGATGTTCCTGTTATGATCCATTTAGCCGAAACAGACCGTGAACAAGAAGAAATAGCCAAACGTACAGGTGGTAAAAGCCCTGTTCAATATATGGCCGATATTGGGGCGTTAAATAACAAAGTTATTGCAGCACACGCAATTATGGTTGATGAAAAAGATATTGATTTACTGAAAAAATATGATGTTGGTGTTGCTCATAATATCAGTGCGAATACTAAATCAGCGAAAGGTGTAGCACCTGTCGTTGCAATGCTAGAAAAGGGTGTCCGTGTCGGTTTAGGGACTGATGGTCCAATGTCGAGTAATACGCTAACAACCATGAACGAACTCAATCTTGTGGGTAAAATCCATAAATTAGAGAATAAAGACCGCGCGGCAATGCCACCTTTAACCGTTGTAGAGCTAGCAACTATGGGTTCAGCAAAAGTCTTGCATATGGAAGATAAATTGGGCTCATTAGAATCAGGTAAGCTTGCTGATATTATCGTTGTTGATACAAAATCACCTAATATGGTGCCTATGTATAGCCCTTATGCAGCATTAGTGTATGGCGCAAATGGCAGTAATGTTCGCCATACCATTGTAGATGGCAAAATCTTAATGGAAGATCGCCAACTATTAACCGTTGATGAGAAAGCGATTATTAAAGAGGCACAAGATTTCTCTGATAAAGTACGCAAAACTGTTATTGATAGTGGTGAAGTTGTTAAATAAAAATTGATAACAAACATCTTTATCCTAGGCAGTTTATTTTTAAACTGCCTTTATTTAGTTTTATTGAAATATTTATCTTATTTCTATCTAAACAAGACGATATAAAGCAAATAAAAGCTAAATATCTCGCCATCATTAAGATAATCCTTATCATTCAAACATTCATTTAATTTAAAACAATAACATATTGTTTTATCTATTGTTTTTTATCCTCACATTATTAGATCTTTAAGTTTATTCTGTTATCTAATTTATTAGAGATGCAATACTATCTAAATATACTTGTGCAACAGTGCATCTCTATTTTGCGGTTCTTACAATACTGCTCATCAACTATGGATAGAATGAAAATGATGATTAAACCCAATAAATTAACGTTATCGCTTATTACATTATCTATTATTAGTACAACTAGTGCTTTTGCTAATGAAATCAATTCCGTAGATCCCACTAAACCACTTAATTATGATATAAAACTCAATCAAGCAACAATTTTTTTACGGGGTGCTGAACTTGAAAATAACGTCACTCTCAACTTACCAGCGGGGCAGAGTGACGTTGTTTTGTCTAATGTTGCAAACAATATTGATCCTAGAAGCTTATCAATTAGTATTGATAATGAAGATGTGATTATTAACACCATTAACGTTAAAAAAATTCCTATTGCCCCTAGTTACCCAGCCACCATTACGACATTAATGGATAAACAAAAAGAGATTAATAAACAAATTGAAGTATTAAACATCAACATTAGCGTTGGTGATGAACAAATTATTTTACTGAAAGATCAATCCTTTTTTGGTAATGGTGAAACGCAAACATTAGAGCAATCATCACAAAAATTTGATTTTATTAGTCAAAGAATGACTTCTATTTTAAATCAACAAAAAATGGCGCGTGAAGAAATTGCTAAATTAACAGAACAATTAGAAGAATTAAACCGACAATTAGAAATTGATATGCCAATTATTGCTGAAGAGAAAACACAAATTGTTTTATCTTTAGGCACGTCAAAAAATCTAACTAGTAAGATGCGTATTTCTTATATAACACCAGATGCTGGATGGTCACCTGCTTACGATATTCGAAGTCAAGGAATGGATAAGCCGATATTACTCACCTATAAGGCGGATGTTATTCAAAATACAGGCCTAAATTGGGATAAAGTAAAACTGGTTTTAACATCCACTAATCCATCACTTAATATCACTGCACCAACATTATCACCTTGGTATTTATCTCTTTATAATGATAATTCAAAATTTAGAAAAGACAGTATGAGAATGGCGATGCCTGCACCAGTCGCAGTTATGGAAGAAAATGTTTCAGACCTAACTCGAGAAAAACAAATAAACAAAGGAGTGACTCGATATGTTACGACGAATAATAATGGAATTAATTTAAGCCATGCTATCGCGTTACCTTACACCTTAAAAAATAGCACCGAGCCTAACACATTGGTCATTAACCAAAAAGAAGTCACCGCTGATTATCGCTATTTAGCCACACCGAAATTAGTAGAAGAAGTTTATTTACAAGCTGAAATTAAAGATTGGGAAAATTTAAACTTACTTAATGGTCGTGCAAATATCTACTATATGAATAGCTTTGTGGGTAATAGCTATATTAATACAAATGAACTTGAAGAGTTACTTAATATTCCGATGGGGATAGACAAAAACATTCAAATTAGCCGTATTAACAATGAGAAAATAAGAAAAGAGCCTATCTTTATTGGTACCACGATTGAACAAAAAGAGAGTTATACCATTAAAGTAAGAAACACTTATAACTCTCCTGTAAAAGTCACTATTTACGATCAGCTACCACTTAGTCAAGAAAACAATATCAATGTAGCAGATGCCGTTTATAAAGATGGCGTACTTGATAAAGATACAGGTGAAATAGAGTGGAATATCACACTAGAGGCAAAACAAGAAAAATCCTTACCATTAAATTATACGCTTTCTTATCCTAAAAATAGACAAGTTATGGGGCTATAATTACGTCATTTCAGGTTGATAAAAATAGAAGGGGGTGCAATTGCACCTTTTTCTATTTTAAAGAGATCAATTTTATATTTTTCATTGTGTTATTTTTATTACTGCTAACATATCATCCCCATCTTTATCCATACCAGTCTCTTTAAAACCGAAAGAGCTATAGAATGTTTTAGCTACTGGATTTAATGGGTTATAACAAATTTCAATTTCATTGATTGTTTTATCTTGCTTAATTTCATTTAAAGCGATGTGTAGGGCTTCTCTACCTAACCCTTTATTTTGGTGTGCTTTGTCTATCATAAAACGCCAGATAGCAATTTTATATGGGCTTTCTTTTACCCACATAAAGAAACCAACTGGTTTATCTGATAAATAAATACCTCTGACGACATAGTTCTCGTTATAAGCTGCTTCAACTAAAGACCACATATTAGAAGCAATATAGTCTTCTTGATATTCTTCCACTTCAAGTAAACTAATTTCTTCATAATTATCTAAAGTGATAGGTTTTAAACTGATATCCATCATATTTTCTTTTTTTAATCACTAATTAAAGTATCAATATAAGTTTACCTCTTATTATCATAGATAAAATTTAAGAAAGATTAAGAGAAAATTTAGATAGCACTATACTTTATCTAATTAAAAAAACGGGATAAAATTTTTATTAAAAATAATCTTAATCCCGCTCATAATTTTCAGTAAACACAGAAGAAACCAAATAAATAGCAGTAAAATTTTTAATGGCCATTTTTCTGCATAAATTGATTGACACTATTTTTGATAGTTTCTCTTAACCACAATATTTTAGAGTTGTACGCATGGCGTTTATGCCACAGCAAAATAAATGAGATATCAAGCTGTTCAGAAACACTGTGTGGCAGTGGTAAAGGTAATGTCACTAAATTAGGTAAAGCTCTAGAGAGATAATGTACACAATATCCGGGCAAACAAGTAATAAGCTCATGATTAGGTTGAGAAATCATAAATAAAGTTTGCTCAAATGACGTGTAAGTTATGGCAATATTACGTAAACGTCCATGCTCTGCCAAAATATCATCTAATGCCCAATGAGGCCGTTTATCATATTCTGTTGAGATGTGAGAATAGCGCAAAAATGTCTCTAAATTCCAAGGCTCTTTTAATAACGGATGATCTTTTCGCACATAAACTAATGGTGTATCACGAAAAAGCTCTTCACAATCGATAACATCAGGTAATAGATGTAATGCTTCTTTAGAGCCCGAATAATATTCACGACCTAAAAAAGCAATATCAGCATCACCGTCAATAATGCTCGAGAGTGAGTTATATTCCCAATTTCGTATTTTCACCATTGATTGAGGATAATAATTCAATATTTCTAAAGGAAATTGATTTAGTAACACCTGATGTAAAGGAGATTCTAATATTAAACTGAAATGAACACCTTTAGGCGTTTCGCTATTTTGCTTGCCCGCGATATGGTTACCAATATTAATAAAATCAGAAAGAGATTCTTCAATACTTAATGTCAAAGGTGTCGGAATTAATCCCTGAGGGCTACGAACGAAAAGGGGATCATCAAACCAAACGCGTAATTTAGCCAATGCTTTACTCACCGCAGAAGGTGAAACAGACAACCATTTTGCAGTCAATGTGACACTACGCTCTTGTAAAAGAATTTGAAAAATAACTAATAAATTCAAATCTATTCGATGTAATGGCTTATGCATCACAATTCACCTTTTGTTGTTGTCCTGAAGAACGAAAGAGATGCAAAAAGGTAAAACCAATAAAGCTACTTGCAAACAATATAACAATCAGCATATTAATTGCAGATATTCCTAACCATCCCATAGTCCAGATATAGAGAGATGCAAAACTCAATTGCGAAATCCCTAAAATCGAACTGGCGAGTCCAGCTCGCTGACTAAATGGAGAGAGAGCTTGACTCATTATAATACCAAATAGTAACGCAAACCCCGCGCCACATAATGAAAATGAGACAAAGAACCAGCGAGGATCACTGTTTTTTCCGATAAAAAGAAAAATAGCCGCACCTAAAAAACCCGATAAACCAGTATATAAAATGGTTTCATAACGAAGTTTTGTTAATATTTTCGGCATCATAAACGAAGTGGCCATACTAACCATCGAAAGCAATGTGATTGCTGTTGAATACTGCCCAGTGCTGTAATGCATTTGCTGCATAATCACGATTGGAGAGATATTAACATAAGTCAGGATCACGCTCATCCCCAAACATGAAATAAGCAAACGACTTAAAAAGAAGCTATTTAAGAAAGATTCATCGGTGATAGTGGTCGTTTTATTTTTACTTTTGGCCAACTGTTTTGGTTTGGTTTCTTTTATTACAAAAAAACAATAAATAAAGATTAATGATGCATAGATTGCCATGGCATAAAACATGACTGGCCATTTAAATTTTAATAAGATCAGAAAACCTAAAACAGGCGCTAATACAGGAATAATACAAGTAATGCCATTTATCATAGAAAGAACTTTAGCACGTTGTTTTTCGGCTAATGTATCTCGCAATATCGCAAAAGTAACAACATAACAAAATCCAGCGCCAATACCTTGGAAGAAGCGTGCGATCAAAAAGTTATTTTCCGTTACCGAAACTCCAGCACCAAATGATGCCAATAAAAAAATAACGGTTCCAAGCAATACAACAGGTTTACGACCTAAATTATCACTACACCATCCTGCAACTAACATGGATGAAACCATGCCCATTAAATAAATTGAAAAAGCTTGATGTAATGTCACTTCCGATGCGTTTAAATCATTTGCAATTGCCGTTAAGCCCGTTAAATGTAAGTCCACACCAAGAGGGTAAATCAACACTAAACAAAAGCTAAAAAGGATATATTTTGTCATCCAGCCACCTCAATTATTCTAATGAAGAGGCATTTTAGTCGTCAAAGAAACTGAAACCTAATGACAAAAAAGCAATCTCTAATTTCCATTTTGGAAATAATATATTTATCTCATTATCAAGAATAATCACGCCTTCTTAGGGATATACACTAAAATCCGATTATATTTTTCCAAATCAAACGCTAATGATGTGTATTCATAATACTCTTTTTTATTATCAAAGTTTAAGGTTCTTACACCATCACAAGGGGGATATATCTCATGTTTTTCCCACATTCTCTTAAATTCAGGTGATGAACAATTTAACGAGGCAATTAATTTACGAATATTGGGATCATTCTTTGTTCTTGCATGGTCACGACGAAAGCTTGCCAATAATCTCTCCGCAATATTTTCCCAATCATCAATACGCGTTTTGTAACGGGGATCCATAAACAACAAATAAAGATAATTACGATTTTCGGCACTATAATCTGAAAAATGAAAATAAGTATCTGCTTTTTGATTATAAGCCAATACATCCCAATGTAGATTTAAAACATAACAGAGATATTCTTGTGGAAAGTCAGCCAAAATCCGCAAAATAGTTTCAGGAACCTGATGTTCTGTTATTCCTGTTTCTGTCGGCTCTCTCATATGCGATAACAAATAAAGGTGCTGCCTTTCTGCACTATTTAAGCGTAAAGCGGTGGCTAAACTATCTAAAAATTGGCTCGATACGCCAATATCTCTTCCTTGTTCAAGCCACGTATACCAAGTTAACCCAACGCCAGAGAGTGCTGCAACTTCCTCACGACGTAATCCTGGTGTACGGCGACGCCCAGTACCAGGTAATCCCACGGTTTCAGGTAAAATACTTTGCCTTTTAGTTCGTAAAAAATCAGCTAATTCAGGACGAGTTCGTTTTCTTTCAGTCATAGCCTATTGCTTTTAGTAATAGTATAAATGGTTAAATTGTATCAGGATAAATAACTCATTATAGTCTCATTTCTTTAATCATTGAGACAAAAAAATGAATACCCAACAACGCATCGCCTTATTTGTTCTGCTATTAGCAGGATTTGTCACAATATTTGATTTATTTGTCGTCAATGTCGCTATCGTGAATATTGAACAAACGCTCAATGCAACACTAACAGAACTCACATTAATTATCGTAGGATACGAATTAGCCTTTGGTTTATTATTAATTACAGGAGGGCGACTCGGTGATATTTACGGCCGTCGTACCCTTTATCGCATTGGTATGTTTGGTTTCACTTTAACATCTGTATTGTGTGCAGTTTCTCCTAATGCAGTCAGTCTTGTTATTGCTCGTTGTCTGCAAGGATTAACCGCAGCGTTATTGTTCCCCCAAGTTTACTCAAGTATTCGCCTCAATTTTGATGATATACAGGCTAAAAAAGTATTTGGTTTATTAGGAATGACATTAGGATTAGCAGCAATAGCAGGGCAAGCATTAGGAGGGCTTTTAATATCGTTAAATATTTTTGGGCTTGAGTGGCGTACTATTTTTTTAATTAATCTTATCATTGGTATTATTGCATTGGCACTTTCTCACTATTTAACGCAAAGTGAGACTCTAGATTATATAAGATTAGATATTGGCGGTGTTGTTTTATCTGCTTTAAGTATAACGTTCACATTACTTCCTTTATTAATGTTACCTATCTGGGGGTGGAAATTACATAGTACGTTACTTTTTCTTTT
Organism: Proteus sp. G2669; assembly: GCF_009915245.1. Taxonomy (NCBI): domain Bacteria; kingdom Pseudomonadati; phylum Pseudomonadota; class Gammaproteobacteria; order Enterobacterales; family Morganellaceae; genus Proteus; species Proteus sp. G2669. The sequence continues at coordinate 230,329 of NZ_JAABLX010000055.1, forward strand.
CGGACTAATATTGTTAACACTGTTTATTTACAATGAAAATCGATTAAAACAGCAAGGAAAACAACCGCTTTTTGATCTTATTTTATTTACTAATCGCCCTTATGTAATTGGGATCGGAATTGTTGTTTGTGTATATGCAACATCATCGGCTTTCCCTATGATGATGTCGATATTATTACAAAGTGGATTTAAACGTTCTGTTCTCGATTCTGGATTAATTTTTGTTCCATCAAGTATAGGTTTTGTTCTTTCATCATTATTAACACCTAAATGGATAAGAAAGTTTGGTGAGCTGTTTGTTATGCTTTAAGCTATCTCTTTTTAATTGGAGGTATTTATTATCTAATATCGCCAGAAAATAGCTCTCTTGTGATCCCATTCCTATTCTTAGTTGGCTTTACACAAGGCATGATAATGACACCCATGCTTAATTTAGTATTAACAAAAGTTAAATCCGAATTTGTTGGTATCGCTTCAGGATTAACTGCAACATTACAACAAGTTGGCGCAGCTATAGGAGCAACTTGTGTTTCAATTATTTTACAATTTAGTCTTAGTCACACACTTTCAACAAATATGATTGAGCAATATAAGATTGCATTTAGTTTTAGTATGATTTTCAATTTTATTATGGCTATATGTGCCACATTGCTATTAAGAAAAATAGTCATCAAAAATAGATAAATTAGCTGATATAAAAATATCTTATAAACACTTTTAATAAGATATTTTTATTTTAATTAAACAGTGACTTTATCGTTATCTTCTCTTTTATTAGTTCTATTTTTTGTGCTGGTGTTTTACTCTCATTGGAAAGGCAATAATTATAATAAAAGCTATAAATAGACAATAATATATTTACTGTACTAGGCGATAGCTTTCTTAAAAACACATCAGGAAATTTATCTTTAAATGATTGAATAAATAGATGGCTGTAATCAAGAGAAGGGGAAATTTTAGTATAAAAACTAACGTCATCTGTTTTATTTAACCCCAAATTACATAGGTAGAATAACTCTCGATTATCTTGAGATATAAACTCATACCATTTATTATTCCACCAACCCAGCGTATAACTTCCTTTATAAGTAAAATCTGGTGTTAAGCGAGTTCCCGTTGAAACCACATAATAAAGGTTAGATATTCTTTGCTTTATTTCTTTGCCATAGGCAACCATACACCCACCACGGATAAAACTATCATGATAAATAAAATGATGTTTAATACTTATTGGGAGAATAAACTTTAATTTAAGAAAGTGAAAATGTGATAAAACAACAGGTTCAATAATATGCTCAGAGCAAATTTTTTCTGTGTATTGAATTTGACCGAAACTTTTCCTACTATTTATTTGCTCATATCGCATAATAATATTATCGAGTAATACACCTTGAGTATTATCTAATGTCTCTTTTTTAGTGTTGTTATGATATTGACTATCAGAGCTCACTAATATTTCACTCCAATTGACACTCGAAATAAAAACATAACCTGTTTTAGAACAACAGGTTACCATTCCAAAAAGTTCATTTGAAAAGCCTTTTTTTGTGTTGTTACGGCAACTCAACGTAAATACATTTGTTTGCAAATCATAAGTTTTATTTTTATCTAATAACTTTTCATATTGCCTTGTTTTTATTTCTATTATCTTTTCAATAGCAGATAGTTTTCTATAAAAAAGAGCAGGGGTAATGTTTAAATTCTTAATAATATAAGTGGGTGTTTGCGAATGTAAAATAAGAAGCTCTATTATTTTATTATTAAGAGATTTTAAATCCATATTATTTTTAAGAGAAAAAACCGTATTACACTGTTTACATTGATAGCGTACCGTTCCTTTTCCCGTTTTGCCATAAAGTATTTTTTCTGATGAATCACAATTTGGACAGTGTTCATTAATATTTAAATTAAAGAAATCAATATAAGGATTTAATAATTCCTTTATATCTTCATTATTAATTAATACACTACTACCACCACAACAATTACAATAAACGGCAGGAAAACCTAATTTAAAAGACGGGATCACATAGGCATTTTCTACAACTTCAGAAAAATGCTCACAACTCTCTGTTTTACATACATTAACATTAATTTCTTTTACTATTTTCATCAGCTCTTATCACGAAAAACCAACACGAAATGATAATAACATAATTCAACTACACGTAATGCTAACGCACTGTGATAATTATCATACTTTTAACAAGTCAGGTGTTATTAACTGAATACCGAACATCAACCAAGTTATTTCAGTATTTTTATTATTACAGGATATTATTATGAATAAGCCCGTTCTTATATTACCTCTGTTAATTGGCGCTTTATTAGGAAGTTCTTCCGTATTCGCTCAAGAAATTACTATTTATCATACTAACGATTTACACGCGAATGCCGTTCCTTTTAAAGCACCTTATGTTAGTAAAGATAGATTAGTCGGTGGGTTTGCAAATATTGCGACCATTGTTAAAGATGCTAAAAAAAATAATCCAGGCGTTTTATTTCTTGATGCTGGCGATTATTTTACAGGACCTTATTTAAGTACTTTAACCCAAGGTGAAGCCATCATCGATATCATGAACGAGATGTCTTTTGATGCGGCTTCTGTGGGTAATCATGAATTCGACCACGGTGTAGAAAACATGGTGACTCAACTTAAAAAAGCAACATTCCCTGTACTTTTAGGCAATGTTTTCTATCAAGATAACGGCAAAGCTGTCTGGGATAAACCGTATATTATAATAGAAAAAGAAGGCGTGAAATTTGGTGTAATTGGATTGCATGGTAAGTTTGCTTTCTATGACACGGTTAATAAAGATAAACGAGAGGGTGTTGAAGCAAGAGATGAAGTTGAATACCTTAATAAATATCTTAATGAACTGAAAGGAAAAGTTGATATAACCGTATTACTCGTTCATGAAGGCGTTCCAGCAAGACAATCTAGTTTCGGCTCAGCTGATGTCGCTCGTATGCTACAAAAAGATATTGAATTAGCACAACAAGTAAAAGGACTAGATATTTTAATTACTGGTCATGCCCATGTGGGTACACCAGAGCCTATTAAAGTAAACAACACGCTGATTGTTTCTACGGATGCTTATGGCATTAACGTTGGAAAATTGGTGTTAGATATAAACGACAAAACTAAAAAAATTGATAACTATAAAGGCGAGTTAGTTAATATCTTTGCTGATGAACACAAGCCTGATCCAGATACACAGAAAAAAATAGAAACATGGACTAAAAAATTAGATGAAATTGCACAACAAAAAATTGGCAATACTCAGAATGAACTAACACGTTCTTATGGTGAGTCTTCTGAAATTGGTAATTTAATTACTGATGCTTTTTTAGTCACAGATAATCGAGCACAAGTTGCTTTTGTTAATAGTGGTGGCATTCGTAACGAGATCCATAAAGGAGATATTACGATCGGGGATATTATTAGTATGTTCCCATTCCCAGATGATTTAACTTACATGGAGTTAAGTGGTAAAGACTTACGGGATTTAATGAACCACTCTGCAAATTTAACTAATGGTGTATTGCAGGCATCTAGTGGTTTTGAAATGAAATATGACAGTACTAAACCTGTAAATGAACGTGTTGTTTCAGTTTCTATCAATGGAAAACGTGTTGAAGATAATACTTACTATCCAATTATTGCTAATTCATTCTTAGCGAGAGGCGGAGATGGTTTTACAGCCTTCACTCAGGGTAGAAATGCTAAAGATATTCCTAATACTAGTGCGGCTACAGCAGTGATTGAATATATTAAGCAAAAAGTCACTATCAACATGCCTAAAGAAGAACGAATTATTGATATCTCTACAAAAAAATAGTGTGTAAATAATCAATAACCCATCATCTAACGCCATTAATATTCTCACCATTAGTGGCGTTTTTGTATTAATGACAATGAACCTCTTTAATCTTAATAATCGTTGTGATATCAGATAAAGCTTAGCTAATCTACTGATATACTCATACTAATTTTTGTTATTCATCTTCATATTATAGAGATATTCCTATGCCGTGGACTTTTTCACATCCTTCTATTGTTTTCCCCATAAAGCAGTCCCAAATAGGAAAAAACCTTAATTTACCTGCATTAATTGTGGGAAGTACTTCACCGGATTTACTCTATTCTTTTGGTTTATACCAATCAGCAACAACAGCACATGATTTATTAGGTTGGTTTTATACTGCATTTCCTTTTTGTATCTTCGTTTTTATCTTAAATTACTTATTCAGAAATCCATTAAAATATGTATCGCCCATACCTTTATATGACCCTCTAAAATTCAATCTTCGGACATTGAGTCTATTTGTTTTATCCCTGTATATTGGCGCAGTAACGCATATTGTATGGGATTCATTTACCCATGAAACAGGAACTGCCGTCAGATTTTTTTCTGTACTACAAGCACAGTTATTACAAGGAATGACCGATAGCCAAGAGATTGCGATTTATAAATTGTTACAACATTTAGGCTCGGTATTAGGGCTACTTTATTTGTGTTGGAAATACATTCAATACCAGCGTAAACAAGACCATCTAACACAAAAAGAAAACCGTATTAAATTATATCGTTTAGTTGGGATCGGCTTTCTGTCTGGGTTATGTGCTTTGCCTTTAGCTTTGCAATTCTCAAATAGAGGACAGGGGATCAACATTAATCGATTTATTTTCTTAGAGCTATCTTTAGCTGTGCCTTTTTTCTTTGGTTTAATGATAATCTTAGGGTTATGGTTATATCAAACTAAAACTTGACCAAGTAAACTAGGAAAGCCCCATAATATAAATTTATGAGGCTTTTCTTTGGTGTCCGTATTTAATAGAGAAAATCTTAGCTATTTATTAGTTTTTAAACCACTGCATGACTTCTTCGTAACTTCCTTGGTAAATAATTTTATCTGCCTTTTTGCTTAATTGATAACGATACATAGGATCGTAATACTCTTTCAGTAAAGGAGTTAACCAAGTAAAGTGTGCTTCAGTATTAGCTTCTTTTTTTTGTATTTCTAAAGCATTATCGAGTAATTGTGTTAATTCCGCAGCGCGTTGAGATCCCAATCGACGACGGATAGCAAATAAACCATGATGTAAATAATCGCTATAAGCTTGCCAGCCTTTATCTTCGCCATATATCTCTAAAAAATCATGAGTCATACGATCAAAATACTCCGCTTTTAAACGCTCAATACGTCGCTCTAAGGGATCATCAACAACAACGATTGATGCCTCGGCCATTTTTGCTCGCAAACATTCAGGTAATCCATTAGCCCCAATAGCACGACCTTCATCCTCAAGCACCCATCTCGGGTATTTTTGTGATTTTTTCAACATTTCAATACCAAGATGGTTTTCAAATGTCGCTTGAGGAAATTGATCTTCAACAGTACGGCCAAAAGAAGAGCCTCGATGATGGGCAATACCTTCAAGATCAATACCTTCAGGTAATGAACGCACTAATGTCGTTTTTCCATTACCAGTACATCCACCAATAAGGATAATAGGGCGCTGAACGAATTCATTGGTCATTTCAATAACAGTCTGTCTTAACGCCTTATATCCACCTTCAATTAATGGATAATCTATACCGATTTCTTTAAGCCATTGCTGAACGATATGAGAACGCATTCCTCCACGAGCACAGCAAATATAACCATTTGGAAATTGCTCACAAGCTTCACGCCAAGCTGCGATACGGTTATCACGAATTTCACCACTAACCAATTGATGTCCTAAATCAACTGCTTTTTGTGAGCCTTGTTGTTTATAACAAGTTCCCACGGCCGCGCGCTCTTCATCATTCATTAAAGGCAAATTAACCGCATTAGGGATCGAACCTTGATTAAATTCAATAGGCGCACGCACATCAATAATAGGTGTGTTAGTAGCAAGAATATGTCGAATATTTTGAGCAGAAAACGCTGATTCCATAATAAAAATTGTAATATCTAGTCGGGCTGAAAGATTAGCTACTATACTCTTAAAATCATGTAACGCCCATAATTACAGTCATATTTGAAAATGGAGTCCTTCTTTCAATAAAAAAATTTAAGATAAGGCTATAGATTGATAGATAAAAAACATCTAACATCTATTTGATGGGATGTTTTAGATTAATTCATTGATTAAATACTATAAATAAAAACACTATCGTGTTGAAAACGGACCATAAAATTTATCGAAAAATGACGAGTGTATTACCTTGGATATAATAAAAAAATATTATCGTATTACTAGCTTGAGCATAATGATATTGCTGTTATCAGGTTGTTCTCGAGGCCATTCTCCTTTTATTAGTATGTTAGGCGCCTATTTCCCATATTGGATGTTATGTACATTTATTGGCTTATTAGGGGCTTTGGTCATACGTGTGTTACTTATCTATTGGGGTATTGATGATAAATTGCCACTTCCTTTAATCTTTTATTTTGCAATATTGTTATCAATTTCTTTAACCATCTCTTTATTTTATTTTTCTTATTAAAAAATTATGGATAAAAAAATCAAAAAAAAGCTGGCACTTATAATCACGGTGAGCGTTTTTGTGATTACACTCATCTTATTGTGGAAAAACATTCAATTATCAGCGTTAAATCCACTCAGTGAAGATGCAATAATTGATGCCAATAAAATTAACATATCATCAACTGTGCCAGGTCGAATTAGTGCTATTTACGTCAAAGAAAATAGCAAGGTTAATAAAGGGGATTTACTGTTTACTATCGATCCCACTATGTACGCATTAAGAGTTCAGCAAGCAAAAGAACAACTCATGATTGCTGAAGCAACATTAAGTAACAAGCAACGTATTATTATTGCAGAAACATCAAATTCAGAAGTTGCAGAAGCACAAATAAAACGTGCTCAAGTCAATTTATTATTAGCGACTCAATCACTCAATAGATTAGAGCCATTATTAGCAAAAGGATTTGTGACCGCACAACAAGTTGATGATGCTAGAACATTAAAACATGATGCAGAAGTCACATTAAAACAGGCACAAAAACAAAATGTCGCCTCAGAAGCCTTAATTAATAATACAGATTCAGAAGTAGCATTAGTGAAATCGTTAAAAACCTCATTGGCAATGGCTGAATGGGAATTAAGTAATACTGAAGTAAAAGCACCAAGCAATGGCTACGTTGCTGGATTAGTGCTATCACCAGGTGAATTTATTATTTCTGGACAGTCTGTTTTTACCTTAATTGATACTGATACTTGGTATGCTTCAGCTTATTTTAAAGAGACCGATTTAAATAATATAAAAATAGGCAACTGCGTCGTTATTTATTCAATGATTGATAATAAACATCCCATTAAAGGCAAAGTAGAAGGTATTAGCCGAGGGATCATGTCAACTGATCTTATTAATATTCCAAGAGACTTACCTTATGTACCTAAATCATTAAATTGGGTTAGAGTTCAACAACGGTTTCCTGTTAAAGTCACTATCACCAATCCACCAGAAGATCTTATGCGGGTTGGCGCTACAGCAACTGTTAATATAATAGCTAATGACGATGATTGTTAAACCCTCTCTAATAGTGAAACAAGTCAAAAAAGACTTGTTACCCTTTGATTTTCGTTTAGCAACTACTTGGCGCATTGCATTGCTTTGTGCATTAATGGCTGCTATTGCGATGATTTATGAAATTCCCGAATCCGCAATAAGTTGCTATTTAATTATCTATTTAATCAAAGCTGATGCTGTACAAAATATATTATTATCTGTTGGCGTAATTATTTTATGTTCTATTGTCGTGTGTATTATCTTTGTTCTTTTTAATCTCACGATACAAAACATTATTTTACGATTCTTCTTTATGGCTTTGTTTTCAGCCGTTTTTATGTACTTAGCATCGGCCAGTAGCCTTGGTGATATTGGTAATTTAGTCGCTTTAGTTATCGCCTTTTTAATGACTTTAATTGATGATATCCCTGTCGGAGATGTTGCAACAAGAGCATTACTTTACGCATTATTGATGGCAGTATCTCCAATGTTATTGGTTATTTTATTTAATTTCTTTGTTGGCATTAGCCCAAGAAAATTACTGTTAAACAGAATCGCCAAACGCTTTTCTACTGCAAGTGATTTCTTTTTAGGAAGAAAAGAAAGCCAACTCGAAATTAGTGAATTACTGAGTACACAAACAGAATGTAAACGTTATTTAATATTTATTAAAATATTTTATTTACGGGGAAGAGAAGATATTCAATGGTTAGAGAACATTATTGATAACTCTTATAAAATATTAATTATGTCATTAACTTTTGATAAAAATACACCAACTTCTATACGTTTTCTTCTTTCTAACAGATGTTTAGAAATTGCCGATTGTTTTACACATCGTCAAATAGATAAAATAAAAGATAAACAACAAGAACAATATACAATAAGTAAACTTCGCTTATTAAATACTTTTGATAAGATTTTATCTAATAAAAGAGAAACTAAACCGGTACAGAAAAAAACACCTTTTTTTGTTAGTGATGCATTTACAAATCCTAACCATAAATACTTCGCTTTAAAAACCACTATAGCCGCTATTCTATGTTATATTTTTTATGATTACTTTAAATGGCAGGGTATTCATACTGCAATGATCACTTGTTATGTTGTGGCATTAACATCTGTCGGTGAAACAGTTCATAAATTAACATTGCGGATCACCGGATGCCTAATTGGGGCACTAATTGGCATGATTTCACTGCTCTATATTATCCCTAACTTATCTGATGTTTTTGAATTAATGGTGCTGATCTTTTTCTGTTTATTACCTGCAGCTTGGGTTGCGGTTGGTAATGAACGTATCTCTTATGCCGGCGTACAAGTCGGTTTAGCATTTTTATTAACAACATTACATGGATTTAAACCTAGTTTTGATATGGACGTGGTCTCTGATCGTATTTTAGGTATTTTGTTAGGTAATATTGTGATGTACATTATTTTCACAAAAGTATGGCCTTCAAGTATTGTTAATACAATATACAAACAAATCACCTCTATTTTAGATAATTATATAGACCTAAGATATTCGACGAATAAAAACGATATGTTAGATTTAGTTTCATCCGTAAATGAAGCTATCACACAGTCAAAAGACAATATAAACTTACTCATTTTTGAAAAAAAAGATAGAGAAAGAAATAAAAACCTAATGCTCTTTTTTAAAGAGTCATTAAATAAAATTTCTTATATTAGCTATCATAATTACGCTCATAAATTTATTTTTGAAGATAATTTTTCTTATTCAATTATCGATGAAAATTCAAAATATGAATTTAAAAAAGACATCCTTAACAAAGAAATGAAAATATTACCAGCAGATGAAAGAGAGCTTGTATTTAAACATTTAATAAGAGAAAAACTATAATGATAAATTTAGTCATTAATAACAAGAAAAATATTCTGTCATCTCTGTTAAGCCTATTACTTGTTGGTTGTGTTGACACAAGCAGTTCATTTAAGCAATATTCTCAAGAGCCTATCGCTTATGATAATACTCAATATCTTTCCTCACCTGCTGAGCAATACTTATCTCTCCCTCAAGAACGAACGGTTAAATCTCACTATGCTTTAGCTGACCTGATAGATTTAGGGCAACAAAATAACCCAGACACACGTATTGCATGGGAATTAGCCAAAAAATCAGCCACTGATATTGGTATGGTAGAAAGTACATATTTGCCAATTATCACAGCAACAGCGCTCGCAGGATATCAACATGGAAAAATTGATTTACCTAAAAATCCTATTGTTGATGATATAAAAACATCTAGTAGCGCTTTTATTCCAGCACTTACATTTAGGTGGCTTATTTTTGATTTTGGTAAACGAGGAGCATTAGTCGATGCTGCCAAACATACTTCATTAGCAATAAATCTTAATTTTAATCTGATGCATCAGAAGATTATTCATGATGTCTCGGTTGCCTATTTTAGCTATGGTGCTGCACAAAAAAAGGTGAATATTACTCAAATGGCCCTTCAAAGGAGTAAAGATATTTTATATGCCGTTGAGCAAAAACGAGTGAAGGGATTAGCGACCGTATTGGATGTAGCATTAGCAAAACAACAAGTTGCACAAATTGAATTACAAAACGTGTTAGCTAAAGGTCATGAAAAAGATCAATATCAAATCTTATTGTCTGCTATTGGCGTTTCACCTTTTGAAAAAATAACCATTAATTATGCCGCTGATAATTTTCTTCCTGATGATATTTCACCATTAACTCATGATGTGATAAAAAAAGCACTTGCACAACGTCCTGATGTTTTAGCGCAATATGAATTACAGCAAGCCGCAATTAAGGCTGCTAATTCTGTCGAATCTGACTATTTCCCTAAAGTATATCTTGCTGGTGCACTTGCAGGAGGAACAGGTAGCTTTGATGTTCAGGGGCTTCCTGATATTAGCCAAAGAACGTCATCTTCTAATATCTTGATTGGAGTCAGTATTCCATTATATGAAGGCGGAATACGTCAATCTAGAATGGCAAATGCACAGTCAGAAATTAGGCTAGCTCAAGAAAATTTACGCAAAAGCCAAGATCTTGCAATAAAAGAGATTTCAATTAGCGAAAATACACTCAAGTCAGCACTTGAGGCAAATAAAGCGTCTAAAAATTTAGTAGAGACAACACAATTAACCTATACCGCCAGTGTTGAATTTTATCGTAACGGATTGGGAACAGTAACCGAAATTAATACCGCAGAGATTGCATTATTAAATGCACAAATGTCTCAGATTGATGCCTATACAGGATCACAGATTGCAGCCGTTGATTTGGCATTTGCATTAGGTGAAATAGGTAGGGCCTTGCCTAATTCAGCATCATATTAAAAATATTTCTTTTGTATATTGTTATCTTAGTAGAGGCGACGTTAATAATAAGTCGCCAGCCTCTAACACAACGATGAAAGATTATTTACTCACGTTAATCTGTTCAAAAACAGGATTATTCATATCTTTAAACTGTGAAAGAGAATATTCGGTATAGTTGATATCGTTATAGCCTCTTATTTTCATTACACCATTCGTTAAATCAGATAACGTTGTCCAAACCGTGTATTCCGTTTGCAGTTGATTACTGGTGCTTTGACTTTCTCCCATGATATCAGCCGTGATATTTTTTGTTCTATCAAAGCGATTCATAATGTGCGCTAGGGTATTCATCGCTTCAGGTGTCGATTCGGCTGTTGGTGCATAGGTTGAAAAATAAACCGCGCGGATAAAACGACCGACAGACGTATCTGATGAAGGTAATTGAGATGTTGCAATGCCACTATCAGGCTGTACGACATTGATATTAGCCAATTTACCTGAAGATTTATCAATATTAGTTAATTGGCTATAATTATTAAGGTTAGTTAAATGCCAAGGAAAGTCTGGACCATTTGTCATTACACGGGTTGGATTTTGATAAACGTGTAATTTACCATTTGTGGCTTCAACGACGATACTGCCACCTTTTTTATCATAGAAGGCATAGTGAAAAGGCGATTTTAGATTGCCAAAGTTTTTTAACACAGGGGCCCAAAAATAACCTGACTCAACCGCTTTTTGTACTTCTTCAACTGTTGAAAAATTAGCTAATGCCCATTCACCGATAGAAGTGACGGGAATGGCTTTATCATAATCCTTTTTATCAAGCGGTGATAATTCAGCTTCTGTTATCATATTGGCGCTAAATGACAAACCCGCACTATTTAAACCTTGTAATAAGTTATGATCATCACCATCAAAAAAGATATCGGTTGTAACGGCTAATATGTCATATTTATTGCTATAACTTAGGCTATTTTCACCATTAGGAGCTTTTTTTGTAAATTGTGTATTTTTAGGATAAAAAGTAACCCATGAAGGTAAATCTGCCGTCAGTTCAAGTGTTCTACCTTGGTAAACGTTATTATTTTTATCAAGTATAGCCAAACTAGAGCAGGCTTCACTCGCTACTGAAACTGCGAGTAATGAGGATAATAAACCAACCAATATTGTATTGCGTTTCATTATGAATTCCTTAATTAAAAAACTCCTTTAAAGTTAGTTCAAATAAAGAATACAACAACTATTTGGTAATTAAATAATAAATATTTTTAGAGCATTGGGGATCTTGTGATACTTGAAATTTTTAGAACACTTTTACACTATAGCTTGCATTTTCTGGTACCCATTTTATTAGGCTATTTTTTCTGGCGTAAGGATTGGAAGATAGCCTCACTGCTTATGATCGGAACAATGGCCATTGATATTGACCATTTGCTAGCAACACCTATTTTTGATCCCAATCGTTGTAGTGTTGGATTTCATCCATTACACACGGGTTGGGCCGCTTTGGTTTATTTGGGTATATGGTTTTTACCTTCATGGAAATTAAAAGCCATTGCAGTAGGATGTTTATTCCATTTATTTACCGACTCGATTGACTGCTATTTAGGTGGATTAAAACCCAATCTAACAATAACGATGAGTTGTGATAAAAATTACTTTATATCCAATTTCAGTAATAACTTTATTAGTCAAAAATAGGAAAAATAAAAAGGGAGGGATAAACCTTCCTTTATTTTTTATTTAAATTGCTTAGTAAATTTTATTAATACACCACCAATAATCAATAAAATACCTATTATTTGCAATAGTAGGTTATTGCTTTCAACACCACTGCATATATCAATAATCAGACTTGAGATCATTTGTCCGCAGATGGCTAAAACAGAAGTTAACATGACACCCAACAGCGGTAAAACATAACTATTAATGACAACGAAGAACGCGCCAATAATACCACCAGCAAAGGCAATTAAAGGGATCGTTGATAGTTCAATAGAATGATAATCTTTTATCCATAAAACAAAGACAGTTAAGAATATAAAACCAATTAAGTGATTGATTAAAGAGCTATAAAAAGCATTACTATTTTGTGCTAACTTACCATTTAAAGTACGGCTTGTTACAATACAGACACCATTAAACAATGCAATTAAAATAAAAATACTCATTAGTTATCTACCTATAATTAATAATGTGCTACCAGAAATAAGTAAAAAGCACATAAACAAATCGCGTAGGATAATTTTTCTTTTTTCAACCCCGAACCATCCCATTGCATCAACAATAACACTAAAAAGAATTTGTCCTGTTATCATTAAAATAATACTACCTGAAAGTGATAATGAGCTATTTACTGTAATTGCAGCTAATAACACCGTAAAAGCACCAGGTATCCCACCCAAATACCATAGAATTTTTATCTTATTATTATTTTTCTTGTTCTGTTGATTCTTTCTTAAATATAAAATATATATAATTAAAGAGAAAAGAGTTCCTATAGCGTGTGTTATCCATGATGCGGTTAATGGTGTTGTAAAACTAGCTAAATAGCTATTACTCATAATCATTAATGAAAGTAAAACGCCAGAAAAGACCGCAACAAGAGAGAGAATATACTTGTTATTCATAATATTAAATTTGTATAAATTATTTTTGTGTAGGCTTAAAATATTCCTTTTTGAGAATACTGGCAAGGAAACACACTGTTTACTCTAGGTTGACAATATGAATGATATGAACGTTTTTCCCATTCTGATTGCTGTGGCTGAGCATTTGAGTATTACCAAAGCAGCCAAAACATTGAATATGACAAAATCAGCGGTCAGTAAGGCCATCCAAGGTGTAGAAGAGAAATTAGGTATACGCCTATTTCATAGAACGACAAGAAGTGTCAGCTTAACTGAAGAGGGCATTGTCTATATTGGCTATATTCGGGGATCTTATAAGTTAGCTGTAATGGCAGAAGAGGCCATTTCACAATTTAGCGATAAAGCCAAAGGCAACATTAAAATTTCAGCGCCCATGTCATTTGGTACGTTACATCTTGCTAAAATAATGCCTTTATTTATGCAGAAGTACCCAGAGCTTGATGTACAACTTTTATTTGATGATAAAGTAACGGATTTAGTAGCAGAAGGGTACGATCTTGCAATTAGAATTGGTGAATTACCCGATTCCTCATTAATAGCGCGTCAATTATCACCTTGTCATAGCCAACTTTACGCTTCTTCAGAGTATCTTGAAAAATATGGTGAACCCACACAAGTTTCTGAGCTAAAAAATCACAATTGCTTATCGTATTCATTATATCAAGCTGGCTTAGAGTGGATTTTTTATCAAAGAGGTAAAAAATATAGCCATATTCCTAAAGGTAGTTATCGTGCCAATAACAGTGAAGCATTATTACAAGCCGTTTTGCAGGGAATAGGTATTGCTTTACTCCCTCATTTTATTACTCAAACAGCCTTATCAAATACAGATAAAAAACTTATCCCAATATTGACGCACTTCGATTTACCTGAACACTTTATTTATGTAGTTTATCCTGATAAAAAAAATCTTCCTCGCAAGATAACGCTATTTGTTGATTTCTTAAAAGAGCAGTTTGGTGTTCATAGCGACTACCAACGCAACATTGAAAGAAAATGATCACAATAAACGATTATCATCACCGAAAAAGTCACCTGTTAACCACTGCGTTACGGTTTTAGCATTAATTTGATTTGCTTGTAGCTTTTCAATCGCAAAGTATTCAGGGAATGAGGAATCTGATTCATCAGACTCTCTTTCAAGTTGTTCTAATTTAGAGAGGGCATTTTCATAGTTATCAAAAATAACTTTAATATCTCGATAGATCTGACCAAAACCTTCACTAAAACGTGAAACAATATAATAAAAATCTGAAAGAGGGATATTACAACTAAAAGTGTCTAATTTCACTTCTTCAACTTCGATCCATCTGTCCTTTTCAGTGAGAACTTTAACTTGATTTTCGTCGTTTTGATTATCTTTAATGAAAGTCATTTTTGCTTTTTCAGCAGCATCTCTGTTGTCAAAAGCCCCTAAAATAAAATCAGGGCCTTCATAATCAGATATACCTATAATGCATAAATAAATTATCTTCATGTTTTTTGCGCCTTCTTGAAAAAATCTCTAATAATTTTATAACCATTTTAATTTTGTTAAGAATATTATAAGCCCCCCATACACTAAATTACTTGGCTCATTGACACTCTTTTTGACTTTATAATCTGGTGGTAATTGCAAAAATCTTGATGTAGAGTGCTCAGTCTTTTTTTAATGAAGTCTATTGGGGAGGCTGAATGTTTATAGGCTTTGATTACGGAACATCGAATTGTTCTGTTGCAATCATGAAAGAAGGAAAACCGACTCTTTTGCCTTTAGAAGGTAATGATGTCTATATTCCATCGACCCTTTGTGCGCCAACCCGTGAATCTGTTTCTGAGCACTTATTTCGCCATTTAAATATTAAACCTTCCAGTGAAATTGGCGAACAATTACTAAGAAAGTCGATTGCGTTTAATCGAGAAGAAGATATTGAATTAGTTCCTGAAGATATTCTTTTCGGACAATCCGCACTAAGTTTATATCTACGTGATCCGCGCGATGTCTATTACGTTAAATCACCGAAATCCTTTTTAGGGGCTTCTGGCCTGCATGATATACAAATTAGCTTCTTTGAAGATTTAGTGTGCGCCATGATGGCGAATATTAAACATCAAGCAGAAAAAAGCACACAAGAAGCAATTACAGATACCGTTATTGGCAAACCTATTAACTTTAATGGGTTAGGTGGTGAAACGTCAAATAAACAAGCAGAAAGTATTCTTATCCGCGCAGCTAAAAGGGCTGGCTTTAAGAATATTATGTTTGAATTTGAACCAGTAGCGGCTGGGCTTGAATATGAATCAACCTTAAATAAAGACCAAACAGTGCTCGTCGTTGATATTGGCGGAGGTACAATAGATTGTTCATTAATTCAGATGGGGCCGAGTTATCAAGGAAAAACTGATCGTTCAAACACCTTACTAGCCCATAGTGGACAACGTGTTGGTGGTAATGATCTTGATATTTACCTTGCTTTTAAACAGCTTATGCCTTTATTCGGTATGACAGGATTAACTTCTTCTGGTATTAAATTACCGCTGAAACAATTCTGGGATCCCATTGCGATTAATAATGTCGAAGCACAAAAAGATTTTTATTCTCGTCAAAATTTAGCCGCATTAAATCAACTTAGACGAGATGCAAAAGAACCTGAAAAAATAGCTCGTCTAATCGAAGTGTATAATGAAACACTGGGTTATAGCATTGTTCGACGTGCTGAAGAAGCTAAAATTGCTTTATCAGATTCTCCTGAATATATTGCTAATATCGCCTTATTAAGTGAAACATTAGAATGCACCATTGAGCGTGAACAAATGGTGGAGTCGATTGAATCCCCTAAAAGTAAAATGATTGAATTAGTTAATGACGCTGTTCAACAAGGGGGAATAAAACCGGATGCTATCTTTATGACGGGTGGCTCAGCGCGTTCACCGATTTTATGCCAAGCAATAGAACAACAATTACCTAATATTCCTATTGTGAAAGGGAATGATTTTGGATCGGTTACCGCAGGATTAGCACGCTGGGGCGAGGTCTGCTTTAAATAACTTACATTTTCAAGATATTAAAGCGCTTTACATTTAATCGGTGTATTGATTAGATGTGGAGCGTTTTTATTTATAAAACACAATAAAAAAATACAACATTTGACAGGAGAACACATGTACCGCTTCCAAAATGATTATAATGAAATTGCACATCCCGCGGTCATGAAGGCAATCACGGATACAGTGGGTCAACGCTATGATGGATATGGCATGGATACGCTTTGTCATCAAGCTGCTCACTCAATAAAACAGCGTATTCAACAGCCTGATGCGGATATTCACTTTTTTAATGGTGGTACCATCACTAATTTAACCGCGATTTCTCATTTTTTACGCCCACACCAAGCTGTTATTTCTGTGAGTACAGGACATATTGCAACACATGAAACCGGCGCTATTGAAGCAACAGGGCATAAAGTTATCACCACATTTTCGGCTGATGGTAAATTAACCCCTGCATTATTAAAACCTATTCTTGCTGAACATAACGATGAACATTGGGTTCAACCTAAGCTTGTTTATATTACGAATGCCACCGAAATTGGTACGGTTTATCGTAAAACAGAACTACAAGCACTCCGTGATTTCTGTAACGAGCATAATTTGTGGTTGTACCTTGATGGTGCGCGTTTAGCCGCAGGATTAATGTCAGCTCAAAGTGATCTGACTATTGAAGATATCGCCAGTTTAACCGATGCGTTTTATATTGGTGGTACTAAAATCGGTGCAATGTCAGCTGAAACGCTAGTGATTTGCCATCCTGCATTAAAATCTGATTTTCGTTTTAGCTTAAAACAAAAGGGTGGATTACAAGCAAAAGGTTGGTTATTAGGTGCGCAATTTGAAGCTTTATTTAAAGATGATCTCTATTTTAAATTAGGCAAACACCTTAATGAAATGGCATCACAATTAACCGAATTCTTTACTGCACAAGGTTTTGAATTTTTAGCACCGCCAGAATCTAACCAAGTTTTTGTTATTCTGCCAAACACGATTGCGGAAAAATTAACACAACAGTTTGTTTTTCATCGTGTATTACTTGAAGATCTTAATTTGAGTTGCTTACGTCTTTGTACTTCTTGGGCAACAACACAGCAAGATATCGATGGATTTAAAACAGCATTTCTGCAATTAGTTTAATTTGTTATTTACAGTTATTGTTTATGCATTACGCACTTATTCAGGCGTAATGCATTTTTAATGTAATAATAAATTAATTTCTCCAATTTTAAATATAATGATGGAGAGGAATCTTAATAGTGTTATATTAATCTCTCCTCACTCAACATAAGTAGGGTAAAAGAATGAAGAAACTGACACTCCAAGAAATGACAGATGCCCAACGAATGCGAGTAAGAACCCGAATAGCTCAAGAGAAAAAGAAGTTCGGACGTGAATTAACTAATGCTGAAATGAACAGAACCAAAGACTCCATTATTACCGAAATCTCCCTCGAAGTTGAAAAAGCCACCAAAAAAGCACAAGCCCTCAAGAAAAAACAGAAATTAGCCCCTAGTGATGAAACTTATAGTTGGTCAGCCAAAAACCATCGTAGTGGGTATCGTTAATTTTTTTCCTTGCTAGTAAGCCCTATTACTAGCAAGGAATTACCTTGAAAGTCGTATTTTCAATTACTATTGTTAAATAAAAAAACACGATATAGTATGATGAATATATCAGTAAATTTTAGAGAATGAGAGCTTTGAACATGTATATTAAAAATATTTTAAAAACTAATAATATAGAGGATTTAAAATTATTAGGTTCTTTTAATGAGCTCGTCAAAATTATCGAAAATGAACTTGATACAAAAATTATAGTTACAGATTGGATTTCATTATACAAAACTATAATGTCAATTAATGACTTTATTCTTTGGTTAAATTCAGGTGATTCATTAAATTATAAAATGGGATCTTTTTTAGATACTAAAAAACAACTATCAGAAAAACTGGGATTTACAATTAAAGCAAAGAGTTGGAAGGCGTTAGAATTAAAAATAGACAAATTAAAGAAATTACCTGTTTTAAATAGTTTTGATCCCTACGAATATTATGAAAAATATAAATTAGAGAAATTTTGTGATAGTTCAAAATTAGAGGGGTTAGATATAAAAATTCCTGATGAATCAACAAGTTTAGAAAAAATTCTAGCAAAGTATTATCAAGGATAACATATGGACAAATATGACGTCATCCACGACCATTATTGTTATTCTGGCTCAAGTACCTTAAAAAACAAATTAAACATAAAAAATATTGAACTCCTAGAGGAAGCAGAAAGAGAAATTACTGCCATTACAATTAAAAATATTAGATTTTTCCTTCCTCCTTATAATTTAGATTACCTTTGTTATATACATTATCAACTTTTCTCTGAACTCTATGATTGGGCGGGAAAAATCCGAACAATTGATATATCTAAAGGAGGAACACGATTTTGTACCAATACAAGAATTGCTATCGAAGTGAATAAATTATTTTTACAACTAGAAAAAGAAAACTGGCTAATTAATCTAAAACGACACGATTTCTGTAAAAAACTTGCTGAGTATTATATTGAGTTCAATATGATCCATCCTTTTAGAGAAGGTAACGGAAGAGTTCAGAGGCTATTTTTTGAGCACCTATCGTTAGCTGCAGGTTATGATTTAAATTGGAAAAATATTGAACCAGAAGAATGGATTCAGGCTAATATCGATGGAGTAAATATTAATTACGTGCCAATGGAAAAAATATTTAGCCGGATCATAACCCTTCCAAAAAATTAATTCCCTGCACTCTGAACAACAACACCCAATAAAGCGCCTAATGGAGCCAGTAATACATCACCAATAATAAATACCGGTGTACCTATTGTATTACCTACTAAATTTCCGACATTCGTTTTTGGTGTGCCTTTTAAATCATAAAGAGCAATATTAATAGGTTTAGGTAACACTTTTTCTACGATAACCACATATCTCGTTTGGTTACGTTCAAAAACATTGGCATTGATCCAAAAATCAATACACCACTGCAAGCTACCATCTTGTGCTTTGCACTCTTTTTTAAAATGAGCCTGTTCTAGCTCTTTTATTTCACTTTCCAGTAGTTTTACTTCAGGATTGATTGAAAATAAGAAAACACCTTGAATATCAGAAGCTAAAATATTATCGCCTTTATTAACGTGTCTATTTTGAATTTCAAAAGGAACGGCACCTTGAGATGCTATTCTGGCGCTAAATTTCATTTTTGGCATATATTTATAGATAACTTTTAATGGGTAATCACCATAAGAGATATTATAAATTCGGGTTTTACTCGCTAGTGACATCCCTCTAAGTGAAATAGCGCTACCATCTCGTATAACTAATGGCTCTTTATCTTCTTTTAATTCCAATTTAACGACTTCAGTAATTACATCTTTATATTCTTCTTCATAATGATAAGTAAAATCTGAAACAGGATTATTGTTCCATAGAGATTTAGTCATACAACCCGTTAGCAATGATACTCCGATGATAACTAAACCTAATTTTTTCATTTTGCCTTCTTATCTATTATGTTTTCAATATAGAGAGATCTCATAGTGCATCTTATCTTACAACTGTAAGTGAAAAATAAAACCACTCTTTATTGAGTGGTTTTAAGTATTACCCTGATATTGACGCAATATTGCTATATTTCCATCGTATCAATCAATGAATATAGCTTTTTAAAAGCATGATATTTTTTTTCGTATGTTTTATGTTTTTCTAAATTGGGTGTATGGCGTTTTTCAAGCTTAGGTTGAGAAAGAATTACTTGTGATGAATGAGCAGGGTTTACTGCTAATTGTGCTAGTCTTGCTGCACCAAGTGCAGGGCCAACATCACCACCTTGGCGATAATCAAGGGTTTTTCCTGTAATATCTGCCAGAAGTTGTCGCCAATATTCGCTTCTTGCACCACCACCAATTAACGTAATGTTATCCGTTAATTGTCCAGCATTATCAGCAACTTCAATCCCTTGTCGTAACGCAAAGCTTACACCTTCAAGAACAGCTAGGCATAAGTCAGCACGTTGATGTTCATGAGTTAATCCCCAAAAAACACCTTTGGCATTAGGGTTGTTATAAGGCGTCCGTTCACCTGAAAGATAAGGTAAAAAGAGTAGAGGGCTATCAGCAAAAGTAGCGTGTTCAATCTCTTCAAACATCGCACTCACACTCTCAATTCCTGTCAATTGACACACCCAATCAAGACATGATGCTGCACTTAACATCACTGACATTAAATGCCAAGTATTGGGTAATGCGTGACAAAAACTGTGTACTGCATCGTCACTATTTTGGAGAAATTTTTCGCTAACAACAAAATAAACACCAGAAGTACCTAAAGAGAGCATCGCCTGACCGGGTTGGTAAACGCCAACACCGATTGCCCCCGCAGCATTATCACCGCCACCCGCAATAATAGGTACTTGCTTCATTTGCCATTTTTTAGCCACATCAGCTAATAGATAACCGGTGATTTGATTACCTTCAAACAATGTTGGCATCTGCCGACGCGTTAAGCCTGTTGCACCTAAAAGTTCATCACTCCAGTCACGCTTTTGCATATCCAACCAAAGCGTACCGGCGGCATCCGACATATCACTGGCAAAATTACCACTCATCTTCCAACGTAAAAAATCTTTCGGTAATAAAACATGCGCAATACGTTGAAAATTTTCAAGCTCGTTTTCAGCAACCCATTGTAGTTTTGGTGCCGTAAAGCCGGGCATAACTAAGTTACCAGTGATTTTTTTAAACTGAGGATATTTAGCCTCAAGCATCTGACACTGTTTAAAACTACGGCCATCGTTCCATAAGATCGCAGGGCGTAAAACGACTTGTTGAGCATCAAGTAAAACGGCTCCATGCATTTGTCCGCTTAATCCAATTGCCTCTATTTGTTCCATCGGATAATTGCGACCAAGCTGGAGAATAGCTTCTTCCGTTGCTTGCCACCATTGCAGTGGATCTTGTTCTGACCATTGAGGGTGAGGGCGTGATATTGCTAAAGAAACAGAATGGCTGGCAATAACATCGCCTTGCTCATTCATGATGATCGCTTTAACGCTTGAAGTGCCTAAATCTAGCCCTAAATACATGAAATTACCTCATGACCTGTATCTAATTAATAAACACAGCGGAAAACCCGCTGTGTTATTACGTTTATGCCATTAACCAAAAATATAGCGATTCACTAAACTTTCTAGCATTTCTTGACGTCCACTTTGTAACTGTGGCGCTAATGTATTGCTTTGTGCGTATTTCGCCACATCTTCAAGGCTTAATTTACCTTGTAAGATATTTTGGCCAAATTCAGCACTCCAACCTGAATAGCGCTGTGCCGTGAATTTATCAAGGCCACCATCTTGGATCATTCTTGCCGCAATGCGTAATGCCATTGCCATTGTGTCCATTCCTGAAATATGCCCGTAGAATAGGTCATATTTATCATTGCTTTGGCGACGAACTTTAGCATCAAAGTTTAATCCACCTGTAGTAAAGCCACCTGATTTAAGAATTTCATACATGACTAGTGCATTTTCTTCTACACTATTTGGGAATTGGTCTGTATCCCAACCTAATTGCGGATCACCACGGTTAGCATCAACTGAGCCTAAAATGCCTAACGCAATCGCAGTTGCAATCTCATGGTGGAAGCTATGTCCTGCTAATGTTGCGTGGTTTGCTTCAATGTTTACTTTCACTTCTTTTTCAAGACCAAACTGCTTTAAGAAGCCATAAACGGTTGCAGTGTCATAATCATATTGATGTTTTGTTGGCTCTTGAGGTTTTGGCTCAATCAATAATGTGCCTTGGAAACCAATTTTGTGTTTGTGCTCAACCACCATCTGCATAAAGCGGCCAATTTGCTCTCTTTCTTGGCGTAAATCAGTATTTAACAGCGTTTCATAGCCTTCGCGTCCACCCCATAATACATAGTTTTCGCCACCCAGCGCTTTTGTCGCTTTCATCGCTTCACACACTTGTGTTGCGGCCCATGCAAAAACATCAGGATCAGGGTTTGTTGCAGCACCTGCGCCATAACGAGGATTAGTGAAGCAGTTTGCGGTTCCCCATAATAACTTAACGTTGGTTTCTTCTTGTTTCTGCGCTAATACGTCGGTGATTGCCGCCATGTTAGAAATATATTCATTGATGCTATTCCCTTCAGAAATTACATCGACATCATGAAAACAGTAGAAAGGAACATTGAGCTTATGAAAGAACTCAAAGGCCACATCTGCTTTACGCTTAGCTTGCTCTAAAGCTTCACCAGGTGTTTGCCACGGTCTATCAAAAGTGCCGATACCGAACATATCAGAACCATTCCAGCAGAAGTTATGCCAATAACAAGCTGCGAATCTTAGGTGATCTTCCATTCGTTTACCCAAAATAATCTCATCAGGGTTATAGTAACGAAATGCTAATGGGTTATCGCTTGTTGTGCCTTCATATTGAATTTGTTCAATTTTATTAAAGTAAGACATGGAACCGTCCTTATTTAGTATCAAGTTGTAATTCTGAATGTGATCCAAGCTCAGCAGTCATTTCTTCCTGCTCTTCTGGTGTTAATTTGGCAATGCCAAAGCCCGTAAAACCCCACAGCATGGCAAAGAAGATGCCACTCCAGCACAATACAGCCCAAGGTAAGTAACTTAAGGTTGCAACACCTAACGTACCCGCCATATAAGCGCCTGCAGCAGTCCACGGTAAAATAGGTTCAAAGATAGTGGCGGAGTCTTCTACAGTACGCGCCAGATTTTTAGGATGTAAGCCTCGTTCAATATAGGCACCACGTAACATTTCAATAGGAATAAGGATTGAGATTTGTCCATTACAGGTCACGCCAATCATGGTTAGTCCGCAGGCAATTGTGGCTAAGATCATTGAACCTGTTGAGTGCACCATTTTTAACAATGCATGGACAATCACTTCTAATGCGCCACTTAGCGATAAAGTACCAGCAAAAGAGAGGGCGCAGAAACAGATAAGCAGAGTGCTCATCATGGAGTTCATGCCACCACGATTTAGCAAATTACCTAACAATTCAGGAACTTCTTTACCTTGGATCATCGAGACGTTGAAACCATCAACCGCACTTTTTACGATGTCATGTAAACCAAAACCTTGAATAAGATAAGCGTTAAGCATCGCAATTGCGGCAGAAGCTAACATCACTGGGATAGTGGGTTTTTTCGTTACTGAACCATATAAAATCACTAATACTGGAATGAGAAGAATAAGATTGAAGTTATAAACATTCTCAAGACCATTAGTAATTAATGTCACTTTTTCTGGCACACCTTGACCCGCTAAATCGCCATTCATGCCATAAACCGTCATCACAATCGCCGTTAAAATCAGCGAAGGCAGTGTGGTATAAAGTAAGTGCCAAATATGTTGATAAAGGTCGATCCTTGCTGCCATTGCGGCAAGGTTAGTATCACCTGATAATGGTGAAAGCTTGTCACCAAAATAAGCCCCAGCAACTACGGCACCCGCTGTAGCTGCAAGGTTTGCTTCCATGCCCACTGCAACGCCCATAAATGCAACACCGATGGTTCCAGCAGAACCCCATGATGTTCCTGTACAGACCGACACCAATGACGTGACCAATAATGCTGTAACATATAGCATTTCTGGGCTGATCATTTTCAAGCCGTAATAGATCATCAGTGGAATGGTGCCACCAATCATCCATGTGCCTATTAACAAGCCCACACTGATTAAAATCAGCAATGCTGGCATAGTTTTAGCAATCTTTTGTGAGATAGCTGTTAAGATCTCGTCATAGCGATATCCCAACCGTTTTACTAACAGTGCAGCCACAACAGTCGAAAGCACCATTAATGGTTCTGGTGGTAAATCAAAAGCGGCATAGCCTCCTCCTAATAACACCACCATAGTGAGAATAGGAAAGAGCGATTCAAGAAGCGTAGGCGTTCTTGGGCTGTTTATCGTTTGCGTTTTCATTGTAATTTATTCCAAACTGGCGTGAGGTAAGGTACGAATAAGCCGAGTGAAAACGGTTTCTAATATTGAACGAGGTGTCGCGATATTAATGCGGAAAAAACCATCCCCAACCGCACCAAAACCACGCCCCCAACTCATTTCCACTTCGGCTAATGAAACAAACCAATGTTTTAGTTGTTCTTCGGTTAACTGCATTTTTTGGTAATTAACCCATAGCATGTAGGTGCCATGACTTTGTGTGATAACCCAATCGGGAAAGTGACGTTCACATTGTTCCTTTACCCAACGTCGGTTATCAGCAAGGTACGTTTTTAATTCACCAACCCATTGTTGGCCTTGTAAGGTATAGGCTTGTAAAAAAGCGGGAACAGAAAAATATCCTGGATTATGAATACCAGCGGCAATCAAACACTGTTTAAATTTTTCACGATATTCAGGGTTAGCAATCACAATATTCGCTATCTCTAGTCCTGCTAAATTGAAAGTTTTAGCTGGAGATGTACAAATAAAAGAGTGCTGTTCTACATAGGTGTTTAAAGATGAAATAGGGTGATAGAGAGCATCATCAAAAACAAAATCTGCGTGCACATCATCAGAAATAATAAAAACGTGATATTTTTGTGCAAGCTTTGCTATTTTTATTAAGTCAGTTTGTTGCCATACCGTACCTGTTGGATTGTGTGGTGAGAGCAACATAAAACAGACCGACTGTTTAAACTTATTTTCTAGATCGTCAAAATCAATTTCATAATAACCGTCACGATAAATTAATGGGCTTTCTAATAACTCGCGGTTATTTACACAAACAGCATTACTAATAGGATGATAAGCCGGAGACAGCGTTGTGACTTTATCGCCTATTTGTGTGAAATTCTGGATATAAAGTGAAACCGCTTGTATAACACGAGGACAAAATACAATCGTCTCAGGGGCAACTATCCATTGATATTGGCTTTTAAACCAATTAGCGGCAACATTATTCCAATCATGGCTAAGATCGGTATAACCATAAATTCCCTTGTGATTAAATTCAGCAAGTTTGTTTGTAATAAAATCAGGTGCAGCAATTTCCATATCTGCAACAGATAATGGAATAACATTGGCGTTACTATTACACCATTTTGCGCTATAGGTATTTTGCCTAGAAATTAATTTATTAAAGTTATTCTGATACATGAAAAATCTCCTCGGCAATCGTGTTTAAAAACAAAATACTCGTTGTTCTTAACATTGGTTATTCCTATTTTTTACTTTGCTATTATGAAATTTGGCTTGTGTGATAGTAATCACATAGCGATGAAAGCAAGTTCTTACAAATCTAAAGCTATGGTTTAATGCCAGCCTTGGGGAATAGGTAAACAAAAATGAAAAAAGATACATACTTTCGTATTGTGCTGTTATTCAATGCTAATAAAGTGTACGACCGTCAAGTAGTTGAGGGGGTTGGAGAATACCTTCAGGCATCACAGTGCCATTGGGATGTCTTTATTGAAGAAGATTTTCGTACTCGACTGGATAATATTAATCACTGGGTTTGTGACGGTATTATTGCAGATTTTGACGATCCAATTATTGCTAAGCATTTAAGCCAATCATCGTTAGCGGTAATTGGTGTAGGTGGCTCTTATCACCAAGAAAAAAATTACCCGCCAGTACCTTATATCGCCACTGATAATTATGAATTAGTTCAGCAAGCCTTTTTGCATTTAAAACAGAAAGGGCTTAAGCATTTTGCTTTTTATGGTTTACCCGCAAAAGATCATCCCCATTGGTCTAATGAACGAGAGCACGCTTTTCGTCAATTAGTCACCAGTGAAAAATATCCAGGCATTGTTTATAACGGCATGGATATTACCCAAGAAAATTGGCAACACGCACAGAATCGTTTATCTGATTGGATACAAACTTTACCGCCACAAACAGGGATTATTGCGGTCACTGATGCAAGAGCGCGTCATTTATTGCAAGTTTGCGATAATTTAAATATTAATGTGCCTGAAGAAATAAGCATTATCGGAATTGATGATGAAGATATGACACGCTATTTATCCCGCATTGCATTATCTTCTGTTGTGCAAGGTTCACGGCAAATGGGATATTTAGCTGCAAAATTATTACATCAAACCCTAGAAGGGCATGTAACAGATAAACAGCAAAGAATATTAGTTCCCCCCGTTAAAATTGTTGAACGGCGCTCAACTGATTTTCACTCATTTAACGATCCCACTGTTGTTCAAGCTATGCATTATATTTATTACAATGCCTGTAAAGGGATAAAAACAGAGCAAGTTTTAGATGCAGTTAATATGTCGCGTTCTAATTTAGAGCAACGGTTTAAAAAGGAAATTGGCAAGACAATTCATACTGTTATTTATGAAGAAAAACTCAAACGCGCTCAAAATTTATTAGCCACGACAACACTCGCAATTCAAGAAATTTCCGTGATGTGTGGCTATCCGTCATTGCAATACTTTTACTCTATCTTTAAAAAAGAATTTGGTATGACGCCAAAAGAGTTTAGGGATGAGTGAGAGTAATATCTTCAGTACTATTTTATCGATTCTAGATATTTTACTTTCGACGGCTATTCGCCCAAGGATCACAATCAGGATGGTCGATCACTTCAATCACATCATCAATATCAGCTTCAAGAGAATCGAGATAGAGCGCTTCTACTTCAGCGCGTGCCCAAGGAGTTCTGCGCAAAAATTTCAAACTTGATTTCACGCTAGGATCACTTCTAAAGCAGTTAATCTTGATAAGTTGACCTAATTTAGCCCAACCATATTTAGCCACCAGCGCATTTACCTGCATTTCAAGAGTGACGCCATGTAGTGGATCTTTAGAAATATGTCCTGTCATGATTTTCTCAAATACGTATTATTAATTTCAAGGTAAGAAGCGGTGCAGAGTACAAGAAAGCCGTGGAAGTGGCAATAAAATGGGCTGAATAAAAATAGAGATGAAGCGTTATTATCCAGCATGACTTGTAATATAAAAAACTTCCCATTCGTCATCGCCAGTATGCCTTAGCGTGATCCTAAGATCAGTGGGGCCTTTAAATTCGATATTGATATCCTGCATTTCGACTTCAGTGCCATTAAACCAACGACGTAGTCGGTTTCCATTTGTTTGTTTTGGAAAACTATAAGCAAACTGATATCCAGAAGCAGGGATTTCTCTTATCGCTTTAGCTTTAAACTCTTCTAATGTTTTCCCTGTGTACATGTTTCGTTGTGTCAGATTAAATGCCTGTTCATATTCTTCATTATTGATATTACTAATAAAATTAGTAGCCAGTTGACGCTGATAAGAAAAAGAATAGGGTAGTTTAAGCCAATAGTACGCACCCAATGCCGAAACAATAAATAAAAACGAAAAATAAGTGGCCATCTTCTTATATTGTTTTCTCATGATACTCCCCATTCTCATTTTTAAGTTTAACATTCCATTATAACCACCGTGTTTAAAGCTTGATTACAACAGAGTCATTAACTCTTTAGCCACAATGAATAATATCATTTCTTTGCACCATCGCTTTATTTAAATAAAATTAATCTGTAATACAGGTTATTAACTTTTATTTTATTAATACTAGCGATTTATACGTAGAGCCTAAATTTTATACTGCGCGTGATCAAACATTTATATTATTTATCTAATATAAGGATAAATCCTAAGAAAGCGTTAAATTCTATGTCCTCTGAAATTTTACGTTACAATTTCGAACATTATATCAAGCACTCACAAGATGCTTATTATCAGATTTTAATATTATATGTAAGTTAAAAATCAGACTAAATCACCAAAAGCAAAGTACAAAAATGATATTTAAAAATTTAATATTTCAAACTACAGCAAATTTTTGAAAAGGTATTGCAATGTAGATCTCATAAGAAAAAGTAAATATAATTTCTTCGAGTTGAACATGCCGGCACATATTTAATGTTTAAATCTTCGAAATATTGCCGACTAAATAAATAAACATTATTTAATTTAACGAGAAAACTTATGACTTTTTCTAAAACACTTTTAATCACATCTATTATTGCAGCTTCATTTTCTGGTATTGCAAATGCAGCACCTGCTGATGGTAACACAACTGGTGTTATTCATTTTAAAGGTCAATTTATTGATTCAACTTGCACAGTTGAAACTAATAACCAAAATCAAAATGAAGGCACGGTCCAATTAGGCACTTGGTTAACAAATACCTTTAATACTGTAGGTGAAAAAACAGAAGCAATGCCATTTACCATCGGCTTAAGTGGTTGCCCTGCAACATTAGGAACCGCACGAGTGACATTTGAAGGAACTGAAGATAATGAAAACCCTAGCTTATATAAAGTAAGTGACGCAAAAGGTGTTGGTATTGGTCTTTTAGGTGATCCTAACAGTGAGACTTATTTCACGCCAAATACTGAAGCAGAAGGTATTACACTAAAAGGTAATCAAGGTCAAAAAACATATTATGCGCGTTATGTAACCACGGCAGAAGAAGTATCACCAGGAAATGCTAATGCGGATGTTACTGTGACAATTAAATATACTCAATAATTTATTACTCTATATTTAATTACCCCATATTTACGTCAAAGGGGAACGTAGGTTCCCTCTTTTTTTCAAAGGAAATATAAATGAAAAAATCAATTATTGCCTTATCACTTTTAAGCATAGTTACTATTAATGCTAATGCGAGTGTAGTATTAGGTGGTACTCGTGTTATTTATGAAGGTGACAAAAAAGAGGCATCAATCTCCGTTAGAAATAATGAAAAAATACCTTATCTAGTTCAATCATGGATTGAAAATTTTGATAATAATGACTCAACTAAACCGCCATTTTCAGTAACACCACCTTTATTTAGAATTGAAGCAGAATCAGCAAATGCAGTGCGTATTGTATTAACAGATCCTCGTTTACCAACAAATAAAGAATCTGTTTATTGGTTAAATATAAAATCTATTCCACCAACAGATCCTAATGCTGTCAATAATTTGACTATTTCTGTTAATAATAAAATTAAGCTTATTTATAGACCTGCAAACTTATCGAAATCAGCGGCGGCGACAGCTTATGAAACCTTGACGTTTGAAAAACAAGGCGACCAATTAAAAGCTAAAAATCCAACACCTTATTATGTTTCATTTGGTCAATTAGTCGTAGGTAATAAAGAATTAGATAACCCAGGCATGGTACCTCCAATGGCTGAAGCCTCGTGGAATATCTCTGGTATTCAAGCCAACCAAGTGACATGGAATGCAGTTAACGATCACGGTTCAATCACGGATAATAAAACACAAACATTGAAATAATAATTGGATGATTATTCATTATGCGCCTTATTACAAATCACAAAAAAACAGAAAAAAATTGTAATAAATACATTATCTCTTCGCATAATGGATTATTTACATTTCAATTAAAAAGAATATCTCAAGCTATTGCTACTATTATTATTGTTGGAGCAACAGCGAATTATTCAATTGCAAATGACTATTTTAGTCCAAATTCATTAAGTATTATTGATGGACAGAACATTGCAGATATAGAAAGCCTTGACCAATTCTCCAAACCTGGAGGGCAATTAGCTGGAAATTATCACGTCGATATTATTATTAATAATATTGT
Organism: Proteus sp. G2669; assembly: GCF_009915245.1. Lineage (NCBI taxonomy): Bacteria > Pseudomonadati > Pseudomonadota > Gammaproteobacteria > Enterobacterales > Morganellaceae > Proteus > Proteus sp. G2669. Next base: position 260,471 of record NZ_JAABLX010000055.1, read on the forward strand.
TGTTGATGCAAAAAACATTACATTTATTAGTAATGAAAAAACAGGTCAATTAATGCCTGTATTAAAAAAAGAAGATTTAAATGATTGGGGTATCAAAGTTGATTCTATTTCTGATTTGGCTTCATTAGCACCAACACACGAAATTACTGATATCAGCGATTATATTGCTGATGCAAAAACAGAATTAGCATTAAATCAGCAAAAATTAATGTTTTCTATCCCCCAAATTGCGATGGAAAAAATAGTACCGGGAACAATTCCAAGTAGTAAATGGGAAAATGGGTTACCAGCATTCGTTTTAAATTACTACTATAGCGGTTCAAATAACTGGAGCCGTACAGGAGGTCAAGACACTAATAATCACTATGTAAACTTTCGCAGTAGTGCAAATTTAGGCCCTTGGCGCTTAAAAAACTATTCAACTTTTAGCGAAAGTTCAGCAGGTAGAGAGTGGAAAAGCATCGAAACGAGCTTAGAGAGAGGGATTAATAACCTAAAATCACAATTAATTATGGGTGATACCTCAACACCAAGTGACGTATTTGACAGCTTTCAATTTCGAGGCATTCAATTACAAAGTGATGAGGCAATGTTACCAAGCTCAATGCGTGGTTTTGCTCCGGTGATCCGTGGTATTGCACAAAGTAATGCAGAAATTACCATCAAACAAAATAATTATGTAATTTACCAAGCTTATGTCGCGCCAGGTGCTTTTGAAATTGATGATCTCTATTCAACAGGAACTAGCGGTGACTTAACGGTGCTAATTAAAGAAGCGGATGGTACAGAGCGCTCTTTTGTTGTGCCATTTTCATCAATTGCCATTATGCAACGTGAGGGGCAATTTAAATATTCACTCACAGGGGGAAAATTTAAATCTAATGCTGACAACGCCAAAGAGCCAGAATTTGTGCAAGGTACGGCCATTTATGGTTTACCTAAAGGTGTTACAGGTTATACAGGCGTATTGCTCTCAAAAGATCATCAATCTTATGTTGCTGGTGTTGGTGTTAACTTAGGTAGTTTAGGGGCGTTCTCAACAGATATTACCCATGCTAATACTCAAAACTTAGCAGGTAAAAATAATAATAGTGGGCAGTCTTATCGCTTCCAATACTCTAAAAATATGATGACGACGGGAACCTCTGTCACATTGGCTAATTATCGCTATTCAACAGAAGGTTATTACAGCTTTACTGAAGCCAATAACCATTACAGCGATGAGTTACATCATGATAATAAAAAGAATCGCTTTCAGATAACATTGAGCCAGTCTTTAAATGACTACGGTAGTATTTATTTTTCTACCTATCAGCAAGATTATTGGGATCGTTCAGGAAAAGAGCGCTCCATAAGCTCTGGCTATAGTAATAATATGGGCGGAATTTCTTATAATTTAAATTATAGCTATTCAAGCACACCTAATCAGCGTAAGTCAGATAATCGATTTGCGTTCTCTGTTTCTATACCTTTGGATAGCATGGCGGGAAGTTACACGTCATTAAACAGCAGTGTAACAACAGATAATAACGGTAATGCTGACATGATGGCCGGTATTAGTGGCAGTTTACTTGAGAACAATAACCTAAATTATTCAGTCCAGCAGTCTTATGGCAATAAAGAAAATAATGCTAGTGGTAATGCATCTGCTTCTTATCGCGCAAGTTATGGTGTCGCTAATGTAGGCTATGGTTATGACAAACATTCACAACGAGCTAATTATGGATTAACAGGTGCTGTGGTTGCTCATCCTTATGGCGTGACGCTGTCACAACCTATTTATGATTCGTTCGCCATTGTTAGAGCACCAGATGCCAAAAATGTGCAAATTCAAAATCGCACAGGTGTTTCCACCGATTGGCGAGGCTATGCCATCGTACCTTATTTAAACGCATATTCTAAGAATGAAATTACATTAGATATCAGCTCATTACCTGACAACGTTGAATTAAAGAATAATACCGTCACGCTTATCCCAACGAAGGGAGCCGCTATGCTTGCTGATTATCAAACTCATGTGGGATATCGCGTGTTATTTACTGTTATTAACAACGGTAAACCTGTTCCATTTGGTGCTTTAGCTCAATTATCACAACAAACCAATGAACAAGAGGTAAGTACAGGTATTGCCGATGAGAATGGGGATGTCTATCTCAGTGGAATGCCAGAAAAAGGACAACTTACCGTGTCATGGGGCAAAAACACGCAAGATCAATGTATTGCAGATTATCATTTAACGGCAGAGCAATTAAAACAGCATTTGCCAACCTTAACTGTTAATTGCCGTTAATTAAGAGGATCTTCATTATGAATATTAAACAATTTATTATTGCTACTTCTTTAACCTTGTTTTCATCTCAGGCATTAAGTGATGGTACTTTTTACCTCGGTATTAATAATTTTATTATTGATGATATAGCTCAAAAAAAACCATCAGGCTCTCTTTTAGGTAATGGTTGGCAAACATTCAGCGCAAGCTCTGATGAAAATTTATGCGAGGCGTTTACACCGGGTAAATATAACTATGTAACGAAGATCACAACAAATTTATCAGGTATTTCTGCAATACGCGAAGATTCACAATCTTATCCTGTTTTTAAAACCAACATAGATGGCATCGGTTATATCATGGGATATCGTCAACAAGGAACATCACAGTGGTATCCCATTACTTCTGCTGAAACCTATCGTGAGACGAAAGATAATACCGTAAAGCTTTATTTAGAAATGAAAATTGCCTTTGTAAAGACGGTATCTGGCGAAATAAATAAAAGTACATCTAATAGAATAAATTTAGAATCATTAAACTTTCAATGTACACGAGGAACAACATCTTTGGTTATGGGGGTGGGTTTAATTGTACGAAGTTCACCTGCTGTGACGTGGAAAGAGAGCAGTTGTGAAGTAAAAACCAAACGTGAAACCGTTGATTTAGGGACTCATGAGCTGGCGGCAATACGCAAATTGGGTATTGGTGATAATTTTGGTTATGCACAACAATCAATGACGGTTGAATGCCCTGAAAATATGATTGTTGATTACACGATTGCTGATAATAACAACCCAAATAATATTGGCTCAGATATTATCTATTTAGAAAATCAGAGCAATAACCCCGGCTTTGGTGTGCAGATGTTTGAATCAGGAAGCTCTGAAGCTTTAAAACTCGGTGGCGATAGAAAAACACCGGGTAATTATCAATATTCTTTTGCGAAAACAACCAATAAGAAAGAAGTGATAAATAAAGATTTTGATTTTAAATACGTAAAATTATCTGACAATGTCAAGGCGTCTGATGGCAATGCTAAAGTCACTGTAACGTTAGTTTATCGCTAATTTAGAAGGAACTATCGTGAAAAATAAATCAATTTTAAAAAAGAGTGTTATTCAGTGCATTTTATTCGCATTAGTATTCTTTTCTTTCTCTGTCTTTGCTAGTGATAGCGTTAAAGTCAATTATACGGGTTCGATAAAAGCGGCGGCTTGTAGCATTGAAACAAATAATTTAAATGTCGAACTAGGCACTTGGTTATTAACAGGAAATGGCAATAATTTCTCTGCGGGCAGTACAACTGATTGGGTTGAATTTGAATTAGTCTTTAATTGTAAAATGCAAAGTAGTCAAGTGGTAGGTTCATTACAAGGAGCACCTGCATCAGATAAAAACTTATTTAAGCTTGACGATATCGCCAATGCTGCCTCAGGAATGGCTATTCAAATTGAAGCCTATTCTCCAGAGCGCAACCACTGGGAAGCTAAAAATGCCAATGAGTTAAGTGTGTTATTAAGCTCGAAAGAAGTTGCCAATGGTATTAATAAATTGAAATTAAGAGCTCGTTATAAACAGTTAGAAAATACGGCAACGCCGGGCAAAGCTAATGCTTCAATTACCTTTGTTGTGCAAAGTAATTAAGGAATAATGATGAAACCAATCCAATCCATAATCCTTTTTGTCTCTTCCTTATTATTTTCTTCACAAGTAATAAGTTATGACACCTTATTTGATATTAAAGGAAAGGTGCAAGCTAGTACCTGCATATTAGAGTCATCAAAAATCAAAGAGGTTAACCTTGGGCATATTTCCTTAAGTAACAACGGATTTGGCGAACAGATACATTCAACGAGCGAAAAAATAGACTGGAATATTACCCTAGAGTGTCCCGAAGGATTACCCGTTATTTTAAATCCTAGAGGAACTGCTTTTTCTGGCGACAATACTGTTTTGGCATTAAATCCTTCATCTGATAATGCCAAAGGAGTTGGTGTTGAAACACAATACAGTGTAAATGGCAGTAATTGGTCTACATTAGAATTAAATAAACGTAATACCGTGATTAGCGCCACCCAAAATGAAGGTGAAGTAACTTTAAATTTTAGGGGTTATTACAAACAAATGGAAAAAGACGTTTTCCCTGGGACAGCAAATGCTACATTAGATCTTGAAATTGTTTATCAATAAAACGTTTATTAAGCTAAGTCATTAAGTTAATTTAATAAATTTTAATGATTAATTACTTCTTACGCGAGAAAATGAGCAATTATTCCAAAAATATAATTATTATTACCTCATGTTTATTAAATTAAATGATTAAAGTAATAGCAGTTATTTTTACTACATAATCCATCCATTAAAAATAGAAATATATTATATAAATTATATTTTTATAGCGCTGGAAATAAAAATGAAAGAATTTAATAAGTATAAAAAAACATTGAATGAAATTGACTACTATGTGTATGCTCTTTGTGAGGTAAATGGAACTCGCCGTATACCATTTTACATAGGGAAAGGGAAAAATTCTCGCTGTCTTACCCACATTGCTGAAGCCGAAAAAATGAAGGAAAATGGCGATGAATTAGATGAAAAAACACAAAAAATCATTGAATTACAAAAAAACAATATGCTTGGTATCGATATCTTATGTCATGGGATTAGTAACTCAGATAGTGCATATATGGTCGAACGAACTTGCTTAGATTTAATTGGTATTGACCTTTTGACTAATAAAATTAATGGAAAAAGCAGTAGCAATAATGAAACCAACAAAAGACAAGGTAGGTTAACAATAGACGAAATACAATCCATTTATTCACGTGAAGATGTTGATGTTTCACCTGAACACAGTGGTTTAGTTTTTATTTTAAATAAACTTTATAAATTTGGTATGACTGATCTTCAATTATTCGAGGCAACCAGAGGTGTGTGGCATAATCCACCAAGAAATGATGAATCTGTAAAGTATGCTTATGCTACATATAATAATATTGTTAAGGAAGTATACGAAATTCACGGATGGGTAAAAGCTGGAACACAAGAATACTTTACTCGTACAATAAAGCTACCTAGTGAACGTTGGGAATTTATAGGTCGAAAAGCACCTCAGGATATTCGCGATCGCTATGTTGGAAAAATAATCAATTATAACCGTAGTTATAGTAGTCCATTTGTCAGAGTCGGAAAAAACAACTAATTTCAGATTAAGAATAAAATAGAAACATAAATAGTAATTTATATTTCTATTTTTGCTAGCCATTCACAATCCAACACCGTTATCGATTTGCTCTTTAATTTAATCGCCTTAATACTGACTAAATGAGCTAAAGCGCGGTTTAATTGTCTGGTTGAGATCCCAAGCATTGCCGCTAATGAGTCTCTTTTTTCTAATTGAAAAGAGACTCCTTCTTGTTGTGTTTTAAAAAATAAATATCGGCGTAGTTTAAATTCTGAAGAATAGGGTGACTGAGAGTGTCTTAATGAAGATTGATAAAGTTTTTGGCTTAATTGCTGACAAATAAAGGTGAGAAAATTAGCATCTTGTAATGCTTTTTGTCTGATTATGGAAAGAGGTAACGCTAATAAATAGGAAGGAACTAAGGCTTGTACGGTGCTAAAGATCATTTCATCTTTAGCTGAAAACAGTTCTAAATCACCAATAACACAGAAAGCTTGTTCAAAAGAAAAGACCACATGCTCACCGTTTATTTCATAGCGTTCAATTTGTAATACTTGATTTAGCTGCTGATGAGGCCCGTTTTCCTTTAGATAATCATATCACTGCTTTTGATTATGTTAAAAAAGCAGGGGGTAATTTAATTGCTCATGCAGGAGAAGCAAAAGGTGCTGAAAGTGTCACAGAAACATTGGATAAACTGCATGTTACTCGAATTGGTCATGGTGTAAGAAGTATTGAGGATAGCGAAGTTATTAATAGGCTTAAATCTCAAAATATATTATTAGAGGTTTGTCCAAGCTGTAATATTATCTGCAATATCTATGAGCAAATAGGCCAACATCCCGTTAATCAGCTAAAAAAGCAGGGCGTTAAATTAAATATTAATACCGACGCACGAACGCTTGCCAATACTTCATTAAATAAAGAATATCAATTATTACATGATATTTTTGGTTGGTGCGAAAAAGACTTTCAGCAATGTAATATCGATGCTCTTAATGCCAGTTTTATTTCAGATGATATTCGTAAAAAGCTAATGGATAAGCTTTGCTACGTTCACAAAAAATAGCGATCCACACATAATAATCACCAAAGAGAACACTTTATTTTTAAAGTGTTCTCTTTGCTTTTAAGCAAAACTACTTATTTATCAGATTGTGATTATTCAATCTAGATAAAACAATGTGATATAAAACATAAGAACGGTGAAATCTAATCACATCCTTCCTGTTTTAAGAATAATTACATTCAATAAGTAAAAATAATTGCTGACTATGTTGATATAACCATTATCAATGTAAGGATACATCATGTCAGAAAAACGGTGTCATAAAATTGATAGCTTAGTTAATCTTACTCAACCTTATGCTGTTGATAGTTTTGATGATGCTCTTTTTACTGCATCTATGGATGAAGCAGACATCTGGCATCGTCAATATAATGCTAATTATCAATCGCTATGGCAAAAAATGCCTCAACCAGTTATCCCCGTTAATTTATTTAAAACCATGGATTTAGCGACACCAACACATCGCAATGGCATTTGGCTAAATAGTTCAGGAACGGGACAACAAGGAAAAACACAAGTTTTCTTTGATGATGTCAGCCTAAAGCGCATTGAAACGGCAATGACACAGATTTTCTATCACAATAGCTTAATATCCACAAACCCAGCCCATTTTCTGATGTTATCGCCCGATCCTCAATCTGGCGATCATGCTGGTTTTGCCACTGCTTTCTTAAAATTTACCCAATGCGCACCGATTAAAGAGCTTGTTTTTACGGTATCAGAACAAGGCCAATTTGATACAAAACTAGCATGGTCAACATTGCAGCGTTGGGCGAGTGATCCGGCTCCTATTTATATTCTTGGGTTAACACTTTTCTTTGAGCACTTATGTTTAAGCCGACCAGAACCCTTCACGCTGTTATCGCCGATTAAAGGCTTAACGGGCGGAGGATGGAAAGGGATGACAAAACAACTTGAACGACCTGATATTATCCAAGGATTAAAAGAAACCTTACATGCTCCTAATGTTGATATTCGTGATATTTATGGCATGACAGAACATCCTCTACACTACATTAGTTGTAGTGAAGGGCATTTCCACATTCCAGCTTATTCTCGCTTTGCCATTATTGATGAAACGGGTGATCGAGCACCAGAAGGTAAAACAGGATTTATTCAACTTGAGAATCCTTTTTTTGATTCTCTGCCTTCTCAACGTCTGTTAACTCAAGATTTAGGAATATGGGGAACACAATGCGCTTGTGGTCATTCTTTACCCTATATTCATTATATTGGAAGAGCTACTTCACCAGAGGGCACTTGCGCTGCACAGATAAAATGATAGAAGCGATACTTGTTCGTTTAGCAAACATTAAACTGTGTTTAATACACTGCCTTAATGAAAACTGGTTATTTTCTGATGACGTTTTGACGCAAAAATTCTGCCTTGAACGTCTGAAACAATGGGCTTATAGCGATGTATTAGCACAAAAAGTGGCTAACGAATTAGGAAATAAAAACTGGCGAGCGCCCAATAAATTATTAATTGTAGTCTCTGAAAAAGATCCCCTTGGTACATTAGAAGCCTTACTTGCAGGCTATTTAATTGGTAGTCCCATCAGAATAAAAGCACGATTATCAACACAATGGCTTTATCCATTACGGGCATATTTAGGCTTAAATGAAAATCAGTGTGAAATTCTAAATTGGTCGAGTGAAAATCAAAACGATGAGCTTGTTCTTGAAGGTATCGAGGCCATTTTATTAGCAGGTGGTGATGCGCTTATTCAGCATTATCGCCAAATCACACCAGCACATATTAAATTAATTGAGTTAGGTCCCAAAATAAGTGGGATGGCTATTTTGGGTGATTCATTACCTGATATTTCTTTGGTGTTAAATGATGTTTGCTTGTTTAGACAGCAGGTTTGTAGTTCACCTCGTTTTATTTTATTAGAAAATAAAACCTGTGCAGAACAACTCTATCAGCAACTTTCTATCGCATTGCCCTCATTACCGCCATTGCCTGATGATCTAAAACTTCAACAAATGGCACAAGCGCATGAGTATTCACTGTCTCGTGAGCGACTCAATAATGAAAAACCAACACACTATGATGCAAAATCAGGCTGGGCAGTCACTTATCACACTCAATTTATGCCTCAATATTGGCTTAATTTTGGCTTTCAATTGATTGTTGGCTCTGTGGAGCATCATTTGCAATTAGCCCAAAAAGAGTGGTTTGCACGCTTACAAACGCTGGCTTATCACGGCGACCTCTCTTCACTTTCACTGCAAAATTACTGTTTCACTCGTTATTGCCCAATTGGCACGATGCATTCTCGCCCAATGACAGCAACGCATGACGGCTTTTTTATATTGGCTGCACTGGTGTTCTTTGTGAATAAAGAAGGATAACAACATTGAATAAACGGAAAATATTTATCACAGGCGCTAGTGGATTTATTGGCTCTTACTTATTAGCTAAACTTGCAGAACTCGGTGATGAATTAACGATATTATGTCGCGAACCCCGTAAAAATCATCCTTATCGTCCAGCATTACCCAACGGTATTAAGGTGGTGAAAGGCGATTTATTGCAACCGAATACCTACCGAGAAGCGCTGATTGGGCAAGATATCATTATTCATTTAGCCGCGGATTATCGAGTCGGCATTGCGCCGACACGTTCAGAACATCAAAAAATGTATCAAACCAATGTCACTGGCACATTGAATTTGCTAGATGAAGCCAAAAAAGCACAAATCTCTCAGATTTTATATACCAGCACAACAGCAGCATTAGGAGAAACAAAGGGGTTATTACTTGATGAAACTCATCGTCACAATGGTTATTTTCGCAGTTATTATGAAGAAACCAAGCAAATTGCTCACGTATTCGTTGAACACCACCAGCAACAAGGTATGCCGATAAAAATTGCGATTTGTGGCGGTGTTTTTGGACAAGGTGATAATAGCGTTTTAGCCCAAACCTTATCCGCATTTTTTAATAAAAAAATTCCTTTTCAAATCAGTACAAACAGCACATTTCAACTCTGTCATGTTGAACGACTTTGTGACGGATTATTACGATTACTGGCCTTAGATAAACCACAAGAAACTGTTCTTTTCACAGGTGATGTTTTTTCTATGCCTGAAATTTTCACACTATTAAGTGAAATACAAAAAATACCCTCATTACCGATAAAAGATCGCCGTAGTTTGCGGCCATTAGCATGGTTGATGGATAGACTCTCTATGCTAGGTCTAACCATGCCACTTTCTTGTGAAACACTACGTATTATGGATGGTAGCACTTATACCTATTCATCTTATAAGGCAGAACAACTATTAGGATGGACAGCAGGAGAGCCATTAACTGAATTTAAGGATTATATCTGTGGCATTGCTCATCAACAGACGTTGATAAATAAGGAGCAAAAATGAAGCCAAGGACACTAACCAGCCCATGGGGAGCGGTTTCACTCTCACTTGAAACTGAGCAACTATTAAGTATCAAGGGTGATACAGATAATGCGGTTTTCTATGGTCAAGGTTATGGTGCAGCTTATTTGCGATTGTGGCAATTAGACTTATCACGCCGAGTTGCCAGTGGTCGCTTAAGTGAAGTCATGGGAAATGGCGCCCTTAGAACAGACATTTTTCAACGTCGATTAGGATTAGTAGAGTTAGCCAAAATTGCAGAACTTAACGATAAAAACGCACCGTCGGATAGTTGGCAGGCGACTCAATTTCAACATATCACTGCATATATTGCAGGTATTAACCAAGCTATTAATGATTTAAAAATCAGACCTATTGAATGTTTATTATTGCGTTATCAACCTGAAAAATTTACCACGACAGATAGCTATCTCTTAGGGCAATTGAAATACTTTATTAACTCAGCTTGGCAATATGAGTTATTTAATACCCGCTTAGCGAATCGACTAACAACATCTCAACATCAACAGCTTTTATCTACCTTTAGCCTAGAAGGCAATCAAATTCCACCATTACCTTTAAACGAGCAGGGGGAATATCACCCTGAAGTGATTGCAGCGTTTAAAGAAGGGTTAAAAGGCCTACAGCACTTAGGACTGGCTTCACCTGATACGGGATCTAACGTGATTGCAGTGAATGGCTTGTTTACCGCATCTGGTAAACCGATGTTAGCTGCTGATCCGCATATGGGACATGTTAATCCTAGTTTTAATCTGTTATGTCGGTTAAAAAGCGATGAAGGATTAAGCGTAATGGGTTCACATTTTCCAGGATCACCGGGCATTATTGTGGGACGCAATGCCCATGCAGCGTGGGGAATGGTTGGCATTATGGCGGATAACCAAGATTTATATTGGGGACGCATTGATTTAGAAAATGAAAAGGTTGAAACCACACAGGGATGGGAACCTTTAGTAAAAAGAACACATAGCATTGGTTTATCTTCAAAACGCCAACAGAGCTTTGTGACTTATGAGTATTCACAAGGTCGATTGATGTCAGAAAAGGAGGGCTATGGTTTATTTCTACGCTGGCCCGCATTAGATGATCCAAGTGGTGATATTACTTTTTATCAGCTCGCAAAATGTCATAACTGGGCATCATTTAGAGAAGCTTTAAAGCATGTAAAAAATTCCCCCATGATGGTGGGATATGCAGATATTCACGGCGATATTGGCTTACAGAGTATGGGGTATATTCCTAAGCGTCATCGTGAAATTGGCAGTTTAATACTGAGCCTAACGGAACCATTGCATCAATGGCAAGGTTATGTTCCTTTTGATGATTTACCCACAGAATATAACCCTGAACGGGGATATGTTCTTTATGCCAATCAATATAGCGAATCTCTTTTTAATGGGAAACCTGCGCTATCTAATCGCTGGCATCCACCAACAAGAGCGTTGCGTATTGAAGCGCTTATTCAGCAAACAAAAAAACACACTGTTGAGACATTTTGCCAACTTCAAGATGATAAAAAAGATATTTTTGCTCAACAAGCACTCGCTTTTTTGCTCCCTTATGTGCCTGAAGATAAAATCCTTTCTCAGTGGGATGGCAATACTCAACAATTAAATGCCTCACGATTTTTTGATGTGTGGTTCCAACATCTTACTGACAAGGTATTAGGCAAGGTATTAAAAAGAGGATCACGCGCACTGTATACGGATTTTTGGCCAAGTTGTCGCTGGAGTATTTTGAATATTTTGCAACATCATCTACAAAGTTGGCAGTTTGAAGAAAAAGAGATACCCATATTAATTCGTGAAACCTATGCCAGTGCATTAATTGCCAGTCAAAAAATGGAACGCCCTTATGTTGAATTCCAACATAGTATCAAAAAGCCATTGTGGCTTAATCGTCTATTAACTGGACGTTATTTCTATCAAGGTGGTAATCGTGAAACTATTCACGCGACACGACAAAATGCAGATTTCTTAACGCAATCTCAAATAGGGAATAACGATACCATTAAAATCAAGCCATATACGTTTGGTCCCGGTTTTAAACTAATTTCCTCTTTAACGCCACAAGGCGAATGCCATTATTTAATTAATACACCGGCAAAAGGCCATCCTTTCTGCTGGTCACTACGTCATGTTTTGAAATACTGGCAAACAGGTATTCGACAAAAAACCACTTTGCCGCTTCATGAAAATAATCATCATTGTAATGATCAGAAGGAATAACTCATGGTAAGAATGAAGCAATGGCAACAAACAGGGAACCCAGCGCGCTTATGGCACCCAATTTCAAATAATCGCATTCAATGCGAGCTTTGCCCACGAGCCTGTAAAATTAATTTAGGTCGCACAGGAACTTGCAAACTAAGACGCAATGAGAATGGCAGTTTAGTGACGCTAAACTACGGTAAATCGGTACCCATGACACAAGAGTCGATAGAAACCGAAGCGGTTTATCATTATGCACCCGGTGAACGCATTTTATCGTTAGGTAATATTGGCTGTATGTTACGTTGTGATTTTTGCCAAAACTGGAGCACCAGCCAAGCACGTTATGTACAAGACAGCAGTGTGGCGTATTACAGCCCTGAAGATGTGGTCAATTATGCGTTAAAACATAATATTCGTGTTTTGTCGTGGACTTATAATGATCCGATTGTTTGGCATGAGTTTGTCATGGACACAGCGAAGCTTGCTCGTGAACATGGCTTAAAAAATCTGTACAAGAGTGCATTTTACATCAGCGAAAAAGCCATTGATGAATTACTAGGTGTAATGGATATCTTTAGTATTTCATTAAAATCAATGCAAGATAGTTTTTATCGTAAGCATACAGGAGGGCGTTTACAGCCCGTTCTTGACGGTATTAAACAAGTCTATGATGCACGCAAAGCTACAAATAGTCCGCATCTTGAAGTCTCTAACTTATGCGTGACGGGACGTAATGACTCACTAGAAGAAGCGAAAAAAGTCACAGATTGGATGCTTAAATATCTTGATGCAGATATTCCTTTGCACTATGTTCGTTTCCATCCTGATTACCAATATCGACACGTTGAACGCACATCAATTCCTTTTTTAGAGCAAGCTCGCCAGCAAGCCTTAAACGAAGGTATGCGTTATGTTTATGTCGGAAATGTGTTTGATACAGACAGCGCAAACTCTTATTGTCCTGAATGCCATGCCTTATTAGTTAAGCGAAGTGGGTTAATTGCACAATCTCACTTAGATAATGGGCAATGTCCTCATTGTCATTTTCAGCCGTCCATTATTTTGCCTTGGGCTAGATCTAATACTGACAAATTATCAGAACATATCCCTGATGATTTTATCTGTATTACCCATCCTTTCCGTGGTCCTGTTCAGGCTTGCCATATTGAACAAAAAAATGATTCGCCTATTTATTATCAATTTATTACAAAACAAGGTGAGACTATTGGCCCAATCAGCACCAACAGTTGCCATCGCTTTATGTTGTCCAAAAGTAGCCCTAAAGCAGAGGGGATCCGCCTTTATCATCACCAAAATGAACCTTGCCAACTATTTGAGGTTTACGATCGTGCTCACTTTCCTGTTACTGAGGCCGAAAAAACGCATCTTGGTAGCGAAAATGTGCCGATCACTCTTATTCCATTAAAAGGACGCTAAAAATATGCCACTCAATAGAGGATGGTCATTAATCCGTGCTCAGCTTATTGCGGCTCAAATTCGTAAAGCACAACTCGATGATAAAGTACCCAATCTTCCTATTATCTATTTACCAGGAATTTTAGGCACTAAGCTTTTTGATAGACAAAAGCAGGCCTTTATTTGGGGTGATCATCGTAGTGTTTTTACAAAAAGTGATTATGAATATGAACATCCCAACGCTCAACATTCACCTCGCGTATTAGCCACCGAGCAATTGCATGCCTTTTCGATTGTCCCTTATTTAGTTAGCACACTTGTCACTCAAGAGCTTAAAGATGTACTTGAAACCGCATTGGGTTATCGTGAAGGGCAAGATCTATTTTTCCTTGCTCATGATTGGAGAGCCGATCATCGATTGCTGGTGGATACTATTGATAGAGAAGTTAATCGATTAAAAACGATTTTTGGCGAGAGTCAGCCTTTTATTTTTATTGCACAATCCGCGTCTAACCTCGCAATACGCTATTGGTTACGTCATACCACACCAGAAAATAGAGCATTAGTGGCGAAATGGTATGCCTTTGGCCCACCTTGGCACGGTACATTCCAAGCGTTATCAATGATGGAGACTGGCTATTATGCCGGAAGTGGTTATCTTCATGGCTTTTCATCCGATGATGTCTGCGGTTGTCCTTTTGTATACCAACTTTTACCGCCTAATCCTGTGGTTATGGATAGCTACGGTAGAGCATTAAGTGATTTTGATATCTATGATGAGACATGTTGGGAACGCTACCGATTAGGCCCTTATAAAACATCAATCAGTTCAGCACAGAATCAACGGGTAAGAGAGGCTTTGGCACAAAATCTACAATGTGCTAAACGCTTTACTGATGCGGTTTCAGGAATTAATGCTGATGAACAAGCCGTGCCACAAGTGTGGTATTTGAGTGATAACAATATCACATTAAAAGCAGCTATTTATGGGAGAGAACGCTGGTATTTACAAGCCAAAGATATTAAACGTGAATTTCCACAATTAGTTACTCAAGCATTAACCGTTGGAGACGATCACTTGCCTTTAGAAGGATTATTGCAACATTGGCGCGCGCCTATTGTACGTGATCGTTATCAACACCCTTGGGGGAAAAGTTTTGCCTTTATCAGCCAAGCGTCAACACATCGTGCATTAATAAATCATTCACCTAATTTAAGAAGCTTGGCATTTGATATTGCCACCGAAAGAAGAAAAGTTCGTTAATCCGCTTATCTCTCTCACTCTTATTTTTCTCACTCTAACAAGGATTGTTTTCATCATTTAGTGAATGATTTGTAAAAAAATTAAGCATATTCCTAGGAAGTTGAGCATACAATTTAACCTAGAAGATGATAACCTCAAATAGGTTAACAATTTGATATATCATTAAATTTATCTTTTAGTTTAAGGAGTGAAAATGCAAAGAAAGACGCTGGCGTTGCTACTGTTGGGCAGTTCTGCACTTTTGCTTCCAGGTTGCAACTCAACGACTGGAGCATGGGATAAATTCACCACAATTTTATCGAATACTGCACCTTTTATAAAAGAATCCCAAGAGTGGGAAGCGTATAGCGTAAAAACAACTCAACAAGGTGTTGTTTATAGCGCAGCGAATGCCTCAGATAAGCAATTTGTAAGCAACAAAATGGATACAGAGTATGTAGCTGCAATTGCACGTCTTTCAAATCCTTTTGCTATAGGGGAAGACGCTAAGGAAGAACTTGCTAAAGAGAATCAAGGTTATCGTTTTAAATATAATGACATCGTGACAGTAAAGGATAAAAAGACCTCAACAACACTCGGCTATTGCGTAAATTATGATTCGGATAGAGTGATTGACGGTAAATTAAAAGAAGTCAGTGAAGAAGATAAAATTCGAAAATCTTTTATTTATATTGCTAAAGATAAACCTGTCTCTGTAGCTACTGTAAGTGCTGATTTTACCAAATTAATGTGTGGTGAAAAATTTTATAACAAAAACAAAATATAGTTATTAGAAAACCTAAAATACTTAAACACAACAATAAATTAAATTATAAAATCCCTTTTAATTTGAATTTAATTAAAAGGGTTGAGCCACAAAATAAAAGAACTCATAATAAATCCCACCCATCGTTAGACTTTTAATTGATACATAAAAATATGACATCACATATAAATGGAATTATTGATAGCATTCGTAAAGCTATACAATGCTCAACACAAGGTATGATTGGCCGTGAACAACTTGCTGAGTTAGTTGTTTTAGCTGCCGTTGCTCAGGAGCATTTGCTAGTTATTGGCCCTCCAGGAACGGCGAAAAGTGCTGTTGTACGTAGAGTTTCTCAAACATTGGGTGGGCGATATTTCGAATATCTTTTAGGGCGCTTTACCGAACCTTCTGAGCTATTTGGGGCGGTTGATCTCAAAAAACTCAAAGAAGGTAAAGTTGAAACCGATATCACAGGAATGTTACCTGAAGCAGATATCGTGTTTCTTGATGAGGTCTTTCTAGGATCGACTGCGATTTTAAACACCTTATTAGGTATTTTAAATGAACGCCGATTTAAACGTGGTCATACCGATATTATTAGTCCATTAAAAGTGTGTATTGGTGCTGCTAATAGTTTGCCTGATGATCCGAACCTTGCCGCATTCTCAGATCGCTTTCTTATTCATCTTTTTATAGATCCTGTACCCGATCACCAATTAGAAGCCATGCTTGAAGGCGGATGGGCCTCAAGTTTGACTCCACTTTCAGTGCAACTCGATATTATGCGATTAGATGAACTACACCTTGCAGTGAAAAATGTCGATTTAACACAAGTCAGACCGTTAATTGCGAATGCTGTGCGTTCATTAAGAAATGCAGGAATCACGCTTTCAGATAGACGTATTGTGCGTGTTCAGCGTCTTATTGCAGCGGCAACCGTACTCAATAATCGAGAGATTGCGACAGAGCAAGATCTCTGGCCTTTACTGTATGTACTGCCTACTGAAGATGCGCAACAACAAGGACGTGAAATCTTACGACAAGAACTTTCACTTTCAATGAATTCTCGGTTATTTAGCTCCGTAGAAGAGGCAACATTACAACCTCAATCTCGTATGAACCGTTTAATTGAAAGAGCAACAGATGTTCTAAATGCACAACCTGTTTCTAAAGCGGATATTGAACTGACGTTACGAGAAATAGATGCGAATTTTTCGACAGAGATGTTAAGTGAAGAGCTTGCCACATTACGTACCCAATTAGCGATACAGTTTAGTCACTTATTATGAGCCTAACATTTCCACTGACTTGGCAACCTAATGCAACGCCCACTAAACCACAAGGGGTGTTTGCAACAGGTGTAACGGCTAAACAGCTTATTGAGCGCATTATTCATTTACCTGATGTTCAGCAACAACGGCTAAAAGTGATCACCAGTCAACATCGGCTTATTGTGTTAGGAAAACAGACTGATTTACCTTGGGCTGAAAATATAACGCTGATCGCACCGTCTACTGAAACAGCAAAATTATGGCTCCCTATACATCAACAGCTTTTATTACCTAATGGGCTGGTGGAGCAAGCCTTAGTGCAACATTTTAAACGCCAACCACTATTACTTTTACCATCACCTCAAACGGTGATCCCTTTAGATAATCAGTGGACGTTAACACCAACGCTACGGGATACACTCACCCAATTGTGTTTTTAGTGAAATATAATGTGATACAAGGATCGGTTTATCATCATGTCATTACCCACAACACAACCCACCACGTTGCCCAAAGCGCTACAACCTTGGCAAACTTGGCTTAGCTGGTTAGATCCTGAATTAATTCCTGCCTTTTCTGATCTATTACAACGTCTAAGTCGTGCATTAGGTCCTGTACAGGGAAAGCAACTCGGTGGTTTACCTGAACAAGATGGTATAGGGCAAATACAGCGTAAAGGGGATTATCAGAACCTGCTACTTAGTGAATGGTTAATGGCTGATGAAGTGCCTGATGAATTTATGAGACGTGCCATTAATGCAGAACATCTCTTTTTGGCACCAAACTATAAATCCCAACAATCTTTAAATCAGATCACCGTACTTTTTGATACGGGTATTTCGCAACTAGGTGAATGCCGCTTAGTGCATATTGCAATGCTTATTATACTGGCACAACGGGCAGAAAAAGTGGGTTGCACATTAATGTGGGGAACGTTGCAATCAATCATTCCATTAATGCCGTTAAACAGCATTAATGATCTATACGAATTATTGACACGTCGGACTTATTCGCCTGTTTTAAACGAAAATATTACACATTGGCAAAACGTTATTGCTGAAGATTTTGATGTGCAAAACGGTGAGATTTGGTTAGTTACGGGCGCTCATCAACAATCTATATTAAAACAACTTATATTGAAACAGACTGCATCAAGTCATCATATCGAATTAATGGCAGATGATTGTTTCAATAAAACGATTGATGTCAAAATTCGCACGCCTCATTTTCAACGCCATATTGTATTGCCAACGCCACCTAAAGCATTAAGTTCACAATTATTGAAAGGGCAATTAAGACCGCCTTCCGTGCAAAATACACATCAACATGAACACAAAATATCACTAATGTTTTCACCCGTTATCTCATTTCATGGTAGTGCGGTTGGTGTCACTTTATTAGGTAAACCCGGATTAGTGGTTATTAAAATCCCACCGCTCAATAGATTAAATCCAAACAGTTCACTTAAAAAAACGTTTGTATACCAAATATATCCTGATGGTTACACTATTTTAGCGTTACAGTGTCATGGGAAAAAGGTAGGTGCATTACTTTCCAATAACAATGGCCTCTATTTTTGGCAATTACCCAAACTCTCTTATATACCTCGACCTTCCGATGAAGAGTTCTCTGCGGGTATTGGGCGAGGTAATACGCTTACCAGTGCTTATTTATCTAATCGAGAATATACCAGTTTATTTGTTCATGATAGAGCAAGGCGGTTAGTCGCTTTCTCATCCAATATTTATGCTGAAGAAAAAAATAGCTTTAAGATTGTTGAAGAGAAAGTCCTTGGCATAGAGAAAATAGCAGACAACCTACTTGTGTATATTTATCTCAATGGCAGTAGTGAATTAGTCCAAATGGTTACTGGTGCAGACTTTTCTCGAAATAAATACCAACATCGACTCTATTTTACTCAATTTATTTCCTATCAAAGAGCTGTCTTATTTGCTTATCGCCATAAATATACTGATGGTTCTAAATCCGTATCTTGCGCCATTTCATTAGGCACTAATCGACAAAGCTGGCATGTTTATAATATGGAAATTGATGAGGTTTATGGCTATCAAATAGATTTACCTCAAGGATGGCAAGGTATAGGGCTTTTTTATCCAACACTCGATGGCTCCTCAGAAGAAGATTTAACCACCTTAAATATTTTGATGATCAGCCCAAACAAACGAAATATTGCCAATTATTCAAAAGGTGAGATAGAAATCTTATATCGTGCAGATAATCCGTTTACACGTTACTCATTTAGCCCCTCTAAAGGCCTTTTTGCTGCATTAACGGATCATGCACAAGTCGTTGTTTATGATGTATACCAAAAACAATTACGCCTAAATCTGTATACCATTGCACAAGAAGGTGATATCCAAAATGCATAATGATTATATTCGTCATCCAATGTTATTAGGATATCGTCAAATCGAAGGTTTATGGCTGCCGAATGACTGGTTTAACGAGACTCAACGGCTGACTTATTTAATAAAATATTGGCAAGCTAATTGTCGTATTTATCGATTCGAACAAGGGGATGTTCTCTGTTTTACTGAAAATAAAACGGTGAATTGCTCATCCATTGAAGGATGGCCTTTAATTCGTTACGGTCGCCTTTATAGCACAGCACCTTTAGATAATGATGAGATAAAAAAACTGCCTTATGCAGATCTTGCTTTAGTTCGTAGTGGTGTTGTAACAACGCTTCTATTTTCACAAGCTGAACCTCTATCACTTGCTAATTATCTCGATATAAAAGAGATTAATTTTGAAGAAACAGATAACTACGCCAGTCTGTATGAAATAAAACCCCAAGCCTTGTCAGAAGAGAAAAATATTAGAACGATTATAGGTGACAATATTCCACTGGCAGATGATAAACAAAAACAATTTATAAAAACGGTATTTGAAAATACTTCGTCATCGTCTCAAACACAGACACCTCGCGTAAAAACGTCATTATCACTGACTCAGAAAATCATTAATAAACTTCTGACACCTCAAAATCATGAAGCTATGCCTTATTCGCCTGAAAAAACAATTCAATTATCCCCATGGCAACGCTGGCTAAATAAACTCTCAGTAAAAAGCGGCTTAGCGTCTGTAATGAGTAAACAGCAGGCTGATTACATTAAAAAAATGATGAAAATGTTTGAAGACGGTAATGTCGATCAAGCATTGCGCCATGGTATTCCGCTTAGTCAATATCAAGAAAACCAAGAAACAACGCCTTCACCTTATTTGGGGAGATTAAAAGGGCGAAATAAACTGGAAATATCAGCCAATCAACAAGGGCGTAAAAGTCTTTATTTTGGAGATGAACTGCAAAATTATTTAAAACAACTTTATCGTCAACAGTTTATAAAGCTAGATAAAGCTGGTTGTAATGAAGAAGCACTATTTGTTCTCGCTGAATTGTTACAAGAAAAAGAAGAAGCACTGAGTTATTTAGAAAGCTTTCAGCGCTATCAACATGCTGCGGAACTGGCGCGGATGTGGGGAATGCGGCCTGATCGTATTATTCGTTTATATTGCTTAGCGGGCGATATTGATTCTGCTGTTATTTATGCTCGCCTACACAATACTTTTTCCTACGTCATATTACAGTTACAAGAAAAACATCCTGATATTGCAGATAAAATGCGTGAAGAGTGGGCTGAATATCTGGTGGACTGTGAAGATTATTTACAAGCTATCGATATTATCTGGCAATTAAACAATGAGGACAGCCGCAATAAAGCTAAGCATTGGTTAGAAATTGCCTATCAAGCTGGTGGAGAATTAAGCCTACGCAGTCTTGTGAAATCAATATTTTTATTACCTGATACTTTCCATTTATATCAAGGTGATATTAAAAAGACATGTAACGATCCTCTTGCAACTATTCAACGCGCCATTTTAGCAAGAGAGCTATTAGCATTACCTAAGCAGACTAAATTAACAGAACAACTAATTAATCAACTTATTCGACCCATTATTGTTGATCAATATGGTGCTAATTCTGTGCTAGAAAAAAAAGAAATTAGCCAACTTATTCATAAAAGTACCAATAAACTATTAAAAACAGATATACCTCATAGTGATATTCCAGAGGCTAAACGCTATTCATTAGATGCGCAAAATCACTTTATTTCAGCGACTATTCCCGAACAAGGCCTTTACGCAATTTATGATGTGATTGCCTTAAGTGATCACCGATATCTTATTGCGTTAGGTGAATCTGGGGTATTATTAACCGATAAAGCAGGGAAAAAAATTTGGTATAATTTAACGCCAACTTATCATATTGTTATCGCAGAAAACCACCAAAGCGCTTTATTATTAGCACCTAGAGGCGATTATTTCCAAATTAATTCATTAGCAATCACAACACAGTCCATTCAAGAGCTTGGTACATTGAAATGCACTGTTTTTACTCGTATTTTTGATGGTGTTTTTTGGACTATTGCCATTAATAATACGGTACAGGTTGTTGATACTAAAGGTGACTTTAAAATCGTTTGGAATGTAGATACCTTGAATGGTGATGTTGTTGAGCTTCTGCGCCACAATGATACTGAGCATTGGCTAATTAATAGTGAACCCAAAGAACGCTGGTCGTATATTTTACCTGAACGTCGATTAACTCAACGAGAAAACCTGCCTCATCATTTAAATGAGGGATTAAAATATGATCTTATGTCTAACTCATATTATGGTGTAAAGCATGATAAATGCGTGCTCACATCAGCAAATTCACACTATACCCAACGTTTACAGCTGCCTAATACTCAATCTATTGAAGAACAGCAATCTTTTCATTTAACGTCAAGAACAGCGAAACTAATTGATTGGCAAAAAGATGAATTAACGATCTTTCGTTTATACAATAATAAAAATCACTGTAGCTTTGAATTAAAGTGGCCGACAAAATTTACACCCAGTTATCGTCATGAGTTTAACCAGTGGTATTTTTTCGATAACACAGGGCGTTTAGTGCATTTTAATTGGGATAATGGACGAGTAAATACATTGAGTTTGCTTTGAAAATAAAGACCAACCAAAAGAAGAATTTGATTTTTTATTCTTCTTTTAAAAGCGCCACAATGGTATTTCTTAACCAATTAAGCGCATTGTCATTATCACTACGTTGATGCCAGATCATCTGAAATTCTAATTCGGGAATATCAATGGGAGGGGCAAATATAGAAAATTTCTGGCGCATATCTTGAGGGATCGCTTTTTCAGCAATAGTTAATATTAAATCGGTATTTTCTAATAATTGAGGAGCAATTTGCCAATAAGGTACTGTAACCGCAATGCGGCGTTGTTGATGTATTAATTGAAGTTGATGGTCTATTTCATTGGCATCGAACGGTTTCATACTGACTAAAATATGGGGTGATAACAGCCATTCTGTTAGATTTATTGTTTTTTCGGGATACACCGTTTTATCGACCACACTGACCATTTTATCAGTAAAAATAGATTTTGAACGTAATGTATTATCGAAAATATTAAACACCCCAAATGCTAAATCTAAACTTCCTTCATTTAGCTTACTTTGCATTTCTTCTCGGCTACTGTGCCAAATTTTTAAATCAACATCAGGTGCATGAGTATGTAAATAATGAATTAACTTGGTTGAAATTAGCGTTGCACCATAATCAGACATCGCAATATTAAATCGTCTTTTACAATCCTTCGGCTGAAAGTCTTGTTGTGCAATAAGATTATCGAGTTGTTCCAATGCTTGAGTCAGCGGTTGATAAAGTGATTCCGCTTTACTGGTTAATTGATATTGCCCATTTTTTCTCACTAAAAGCGGATCTTGAAATAACTCTCTTAAGTTATTGAGAGTATGGCTTACCGTTGGCTGACTTTTATGTAATCGCTCTGCTGCACGACTCACATGGCGTTCTCGTAATAGATAAAAAAGAGTAACCAATTGATTTAAATCTAGTTTCCGTAAATTATTCATATCACGAATAGTGCCTTATAAAATTGTTCATTTCCTCAAAATAACATCATTGATTAACATCCCCTTAATTTATTTTCATCCGTAATTAATTAAGAGGTTATTATGTCAACACTTTCATTATCTGGGCTTTTACTTGCTGCTTTGGCTTTACTTGCTGGTGCAGTAGTGCCCATTCAAGCCGCCAGTAATGCTATATTAGCACGCCAATTAGGCCATCCTTTATGGGCAAGTGCAATATCGCTGTTAATCAGTATTGCGGTTTTAATTCCACTCTTATTTATTTTTAAAGTTCCTAAGCCTAATTTCAGCACTGAGCTTTTTAGTCAACCTATTTGGATCTGGTTTGGCGGTATTGCAGGTATGCTTTATTTAACGTCTGCTTTAATTCTAGTGCCTAAAATTGGTAGTACGACCTTTTTTGTGATGGTGATTGCAGGGCAACTGATTATTTCTGCTTTAATTGAACAATTTGGTTGGTTTGGTATGAGCCAAAACTCTATTCCATTGAGTAAGATCTTAGGGATTGGTTTGGTTATTTTAGGGGTTTTATGTGTCCAATTCTCACGAAAATAAGACTAAGTTATAGTGCAGATCTCTATAAACGTTGTACGCTATTAGTAATAATTTGCTGTTAAATTTACTGAGAGTCTATATATGTTGCAAAAAGATCACCAATACCACCTAACAGATCTTATATTGGCAATGAAACAAATTGAGTCGCGAGATGATAATTTTTGTTTATACGGCGAAGATGATATTGAAGATAAATTAAAAATAGGGCAGCAGTATTTTATTGCAGATTATCCTGACGTTGATGATAGCGATAACGAAATCTACCCAAATATTGTACAAATGAATCATCTCGTTTATTTATATTCTGGTCAGCAGTTTGCGGATGTTATTGATTTAGCATTAGAACAAAAACCATCTGCAACATTAGATGATTTAGTTAATGCACTTAACTATTATTCAGAGCATGATGATTTTATGGATCTTTAATTATCTTAGAGCCTCGGCCACAAGGCACAGCATTAAGTACACCTTAAGTCAGTGGTCTTTGCTATCTCGATGATGGTCACTTATCTATGTGGAGAGGATTGATAAAATGGCTAAGGTTCCCTTAAAAAATAGATTATGGTTTAACTATGTAATTTGTATAATTTTTTTTGTATTCACAAGATATATTTTGCAGATTATAACTAACTATATATTTAAAGATCCTCAACCAGGCGTGGAAATGCTGTATCTTGTAAACATTATCTTTTATGTTTTATTATTTTTTTGTGGTTGTTTAGCTGGTTATTTAATAAATAAACGAACCATTCTGCATGCTTCATTAGCTCCTGCTATCGCTATTATGTTTACTATTCCTCTTATGGGAATAAATTTAAGTAATTATACAGGACTTATCTATCTATTAATACTTGGCACTGTTATAGGTGGAATTGGAGGTGCAACAGCATTATTAGTGAAAAAACTTTGTCAATCACATCAGAAGATTTAGTTTCATCAGAAGATGTTCATAGTATCTTTCTGCTTTATTTTACAAATCGATAATTGCTCTCATTTCAACAATGAGCGAAGTGTTGTTTATTTTTTATCAATACACTCACTATAAACCAATAAAGGAGAGCACTAATGATTGCCGTGATATTTGAAGTAAAAATTAAACTAGGAAAACAGGATCGTTATTTATCTTTAGCTGCCGATTTAAAACCATTACTAACAGATGTTGAGGGGTTTATTTCAATAGAGCGTTTTCAAAGTTTATCAACCGAAGGAAAATTATTATCACTTTCTTGGTGGGAAAATGAAGAAGCTGTTTTGCAATGGAAGAAAAATATTTCACATAAAAGTGCGCAACAAGAAGGTCGAGAGTCTATTTTCGATTTCTATAAAATTAGTATTGCTTCTTTGGCCCGCGAATATTCATTTGATACAGAAAGTCTGTAATTAAATAGGCTCTCGATCTTGCTACAATAACGTTATTACACCATTCATGACATGCTACTAAAAGGCTCAATTTTTAAATGGCTAAATCTGAGATAAAATCGGAATATCAGCACACGGTAGAATCCGCAATAGCTACTGTTGGTGCAGCGATATCTGATATTTCTAGAGTCAAAATACTTTGTGCATTGATGGATGGAAGGGCGTGGACAGCTACTGAGTTGGGTGTTGTGGCTGATATTTCTGCTTCTACAGCCAGTAGCCATTTATCAAAATTACTGAATAGTGGTCTAATTTCTGTAATATCCCAAGGTAAATATCGTTATTTCCGATTAGCTAACGATGAAATTGCAAAAGTTATTGAAAAATTAATGAGCTTTTCAACTGACCATATTTCACAAGCAAAAATAACAACACCTAAAAATCTAAGAAAAGCAAGAACTTGTTATAATCATTTAGCAGGTGAAGTGGCCGTTAATATTTATGATTCTCTTTGCCAGCAAAAATGGATAACAGAAGACGGCTGTGCTATTACAACGCTAGGTATTGAGCGATTTAAAAATATGGGTATTGAATTTCAAGCAAAGCATTCACACAATATTTGCTGTCCATGTTTGGATTGGAGTGAACGTCGTTTTCATTTGGGTGGGAAAATGGGTACTGCTTTTCTTCATTATGCAGAAGCGCAAGCGTGGTTAACACGACATCAAGGATATAGAGAAGTGACTATCAGCGAGAAAGGTTATAAAGCGTTGATGTTCTACTTTAATATAAAAAAGGAATAACGCGAATTTGAGTTATAAAACAAAAAACCGGCTTTCACTAATAATAAAAAGCCGGTAGCTTAATTAAATTAGATTATTTTAAGATTTTAACCTTACCATCTAACACCTGACCTTTGTTAATAACTTTTCCGTTTTCATCATATTGAGTAATGACGCCAATAAGAGCTCTGTTCTCCATATATCCCTGCAAATTAACGTTATTTTTAGGTGTGTTATGATAATATTTAAAAGCACCATGAGGTAAGCCATTACGCATAGCGATTTCACTGTATATGTTACCATTAGTCTGATAACTTTTTACCACACCATTAACTTCACAATTTTTCAATGGTATGACCATTTGTAGTTTACCATTTTCATAATAAGCATTAACGTAACGGTCATAACAACCTTTAGTTACCCATGACTTATATTTTAATTGCCCACCTGGATAATAACGTAAATATTCACCATCTTTTGTTCCTGGCGGTATAGCTGGCACTTTTAGTTTAGTGGTATTTTCCATCAACTTTACATTACTCAGTGACATTTCTGGATTACTACCTAAGCTAAAAAGGAAGGCAGAACAACCAGAGAGCAAGAGTGTTGAACTCAAGATCAAAGCAAGTACAATTCTCATATTCATCCTCGCACAATATAAATAAAAATAATTAATTTCCGTTTATAAATATTTATTTTCACATTAAATATATGTATCAGCGTAAAGTAGGCTAATTGAATTGAATATAGGAAATAACTGACACTAGCGTGTTTTTTTTGTGATTTTTAGGTCATTAACAATAGAATTAAACAAATCCGACTAGTAAGTTGATAACAGGCTCACACTTAAATAAATATTCTTTATTTTTATGTTTATAATATAGTTATGAAACTTATTCCTTTAATGATTAGTTATGATAAATCATAAAAATATCACCCAATATGTTAGTGAAGTATAAGAGGTAATCATATGACTAAAAATTTTGGTGTTTTTACTCTAATGCTATTTTTTTCGTTAAACGTTGGAGCCAAGCAAACTAATACATCTGATCTCGCCATCCATCAACAAAAAGAGAGCGAAAGCATAAATAAACAATTTACGGCTGATGATAGGAAAATTATTTTAGATATCCTTGCTCAAATTCTTAACGTTATGAATAAAGAAAAAGAATTAACGGAAGCAGAACCTCTATTTGGTAGATATATTCATGTTGAGCCTAAAATGGGAATTTTAAAATGGATGCGTTATAACAATAAACTTGCTTCCACAAATTTTTATAGAAAAAATAGGGAATTAGGGTGGATTTATGCCAGTTTGTCATTAGATATAAATAATTTCACTATCACAGACTTTAAGCAAAATGATTTTGACTCACTCGATTTAGCTTTTGATAGTATCTTTGAAGATACTTATGTTGCGATCAAAGCGCCCAATGGAATGCGTTTGAAAGAATTAACAAATTTACCATCTTACATTTATAGGTTTAGATTTAAATCCAATAATAAAATTAGGCTGGAATTTAGGGTATTTCCGGAAATGATGAACATGAACGAAAAATTCCCTCGAAATTTCACATCTGTTTCAATTTATAAAGAAGAATAGAGAGGGTATTGCTTGTAATATTTCAACTTATAATTTATGTAATATTACTTCCCTCTAAATCTCAATTTTTCAAATTAAACGGTAAAGCCAGATCACGATGAATACCGTTTAATTATATTCTTTATTTTTTACGAGTTGATAACAACCTTAATGTCTTCAATTAGCTTATCTATTATTTGCAAGATAAAATCCCAAATATTATTAAAAAAATTACCTTTTTCAATACGTTCGGTGGAAATTAATTCTTTTGTTGCTATTTGTTTATCATCAACAAGAAATTCAGCATAGCCAACAACATCTCCTTTATTAATAGGGGCTGAAATATAGTTATCGTTAAATATAAAGTTAATTTTTATTTTATCTATATCTTTCTTTTTTATATCTATCGCAGTACCTTCGGGATAAGTCACTTGCATTTCTGTTTTATCACCGTACCAAACTCGCACAGGTATGGTATTTGTAAGATCTGGTTTATAAACAGTGTAATTATCGAACCCCCAAGACAGTAATTTATCCGCCTCATTAAATCTTGTTGCGGATGAATCTGCATCTAATACAACAGCAATATATCTAATATGATTGTTTGTGGCTGATGAAACAATATGATATTTATTATAGGATGTTGTTCCTGTTATTAATCCATCAACATCAAGTTTGCTTTGATATAAAAGTTTATTGCGATTGTACTGCTTAATTCCATTATGTGAGAACGTAGCCTCTTTATATAATTGGTAATCATTAGGCGAATCTTTAATTAATTGTTTGGCTAAATATGCCATATCTGAGGCAGAAGTGTATTGATTACCTGCATTTAATCCATGTACATTTTGAAAAATAGAATTTGTCATGCCAATATCTTTGGCGGTTTTATTCATTAATTCAACAAAGCCATCTTGACTATTGGCCATATACTTCGCGAGTGCAATTGCGGCATCATTAGCGGATTGGATCATTAATCCTTTTTTCAGAGAAGCCACATCGACCTGTTCACCAGCCTTAAGAAACATTAATGGCGAACCATTTAAAACGGGATTAGCATAAGCCCATGCTTCTTTATCTATAATAACGACATCTTCATTTTTGATATAACCTAATGATGTTGATTTTGCTACCAAATATGATGTCATTAATTTGACTAAACTTGCTGGTTCAATATGTTTTGTCCCTTCTTGTCCAACTAATATTTCTCCTGTTTCATAAGACATTAGCACCCAACTACCAGCAGAAATAATCGGCTTTTCTTCATTAGCATAAAGTGTCGTGGCAGAGATTAGGGCGATTAAAGGAATAGCAATTATAGGGGTGATTATCTTTTTATTCATAGTATTCAGTTTTTATTTAACAATGGGAAGGTTAGTGATCGAGATATTTTTAGATTTCACTGACTGACATTGGATACGTTCTCCATCATGAAACATAATCAGATGAAACTGGCTATTATCTATTTGATTAATATACATATCTCCATTTAAAAAAGGGTATAGGCTATATTTCACACCATTTATCATTTTTGTTTGCGAGCCTGGTGATACATAAAATTCATTATTATTTTTCAGTGTGCTGATTTTGTAATTAGTATGAAAAATAATAACTTCCCCTTTATTCATACAATCCAGTGTGATTTCCTTCATGGCATATGAAGCACTGCATAAAAAGCAACAAGAGAAAGATATTAATAATAGTAATATCTTATATTGGTACATTACGTATTCCTGTTTATTACTTAGAACAAATAGTGATTTCATTACTACTTGTTTATTATGAAAATATTTTTCAATAATAGATAAAATGAATCTCTATGTGAAAGTTGTTATTATGATGAAGATATAGCCTAAAATCTTCAACAGTAAATAGAGACTATCTAATATGAATAAAATTGATATCGAGTCAGTTGATTTAAATTTAATGAAAATATTTGAAGCGCTATTTGAAGAAGGTAGTGCGACAAGGGCCGCAATTAGGCTAGGTTTAACTCAATCTGCGGTTAGTGCATCATTATCAAAATTAAGAGTTATTTTTCACGATCCTCTATTTGAAAGAACAGGAAGGGGGTTAAAACCTTCGCCATACGCTAATGAGTTAGCGCCGATAATCGAGAGCGCATTAAGTCAATGTCGTTTAGTGGTAGCTTATGCTGTACCCAAAAATTATTTTGAAGGAAGAACCATTACGATTGGATTATCAGATGATTATGAAATTTCGATTGGTAAGCAGCTATTAGATACAATTAATGATGCATTACCAGGAATTCATGTTATTTATCGGCAAACACACTCGCGTGTTGTACAGGATATGCTCTTACAGCATCAAATTGATTTAGCCATAACTGCCGGCG
Source organism: Proteus sp. G2669 (assembly GCF_009915245.1). Classification (NCBI taxonomy): domain Bacteria; kingdom Pseudomonadati; phylum Pseudomonadota; class Gammaproteobacteria; order Enterobacterales; family Morganellaceae; genus Proteus; species Proteus sp. G2669. The sequence goes on from NZ_JAABLX010000055.1 coordinate 289,923, forward strand.
GTATAGCATCTCATCTCATAAAAATACATCGTTTAGGCAAAGGTAATTATCTTTGCATTACAGATAAAAAAAATCCATTACCTCAAACTATTGAACAATATGCCGATTATCCTCATTTATTAGTGTCGTCTGGGGGATTTGTGGGGGTAGTGGATGAGGCACTAAAACCATTAGGACTAAAGCGAAAGATAAAGGTTTCTACGACACATTTTTCTGCTGTACCATTTTTGCTATCAGGTAATTATTTATTAACAACCATTCCATCTCATGCTGCATTAGCCATTGCTAAATTAACAGGAATGGTCGTGTTTGAACCGCCAGTTAATATGCCTTGTTACGAATTAATGATAGGTAATCGTATTGGAGGAAAACATGATGATGTTATCGATAAGATTAAAAAACTGATCATTGAAACATGTTCTACCTCTGAGTATCTAACGCTAAATATATAAAAATATTGATAAAGATCGAATGTTCGTGCTGAACCATCTATTATTCGACGCTACAACTATTACTTTGATGACTTTGTCAGAAATATATGATGAGTGAACAGGTAAGGGTACTTATCCAATGAAGCGTTTTATTCTCTTCATGGTGATAGGAGATAACCACATTTAGTAATTTTATCTACCATCAATGTTTGGGTAATAAACTAAAACATATGTGATTGTAAGCTATGTACTATAAGCGTACGATCATTGTTTTAGGTGGAAAATTTAATGAATAATGTAGATCTTTTATTTAACAGATTATCCAAATCAACTTTTCGACAAAAGTTTAAATTAGGGCCAAAAGAGCGACAATACTGTATTGATAAAGGCCCTGATACTATCGATCAACACGCTTTAGATTTTATTCAAAAACGCTTAGCTGCTGAAGAACCCAAAAATGATGGTAAGCAAACTCCAATGCGAGGACATCCTGTGTTTATTGCTCAGCATGCCACGGCGACTTGTTGTCGAGGATGTTTAAAAACCTGGCATGGTATAGAAAAACATCGTCAATTAACGGATGAAGAGCAAACATATATTGTTCAAATAATTCATCGTTGGCTAGTTAATCAAATGAATTCTTAAATTAATCAATAGAGTTAGATAATACGTTTCTTAACACGTATCTGAGGCAAGAGGGTTTTAAAAGCTAAATCCTTGAAAGGATCCATCTCATGAAGTTATTGGTTATTGGTTATTGGTTATTGGTTATTGGTTATTGGTTATTGGTTATTGGTTATTATATTCAATTTAACATAATATACATTATGCGAATCTTGGTGTCTAAATACAGATAGGCTCTTAAATCTCTGTTTTGGTCTGGTTGATTTATGTTGGTTCATTCTTAACTTAAGGCTTATTCGCCAATGCTTTTTCTAGGTCTTGAATATAGGTTTTCTGTCTTTTCTTCAGATACCACTTCACTAAAGGTTTTAAGAAAATCTTTTTGGATATCACGACTTCCGTAAAGTCGATTTCAGTAATTCCATTATCAGAGGTAAAAACACCCATCCAATGACCTTTGATGTTTTCATTTTCCATATCAAACTCCCATCGTTGATATGGCACTTTAGCTGTTACCGTAAATATGGTCGAATAACCATCTTTGGTGTGTTCAATAAATTTATGATCGTTTATCACTTCAATACTGCGTAAATCACTTCGCCATTGATAATTTTCTGTCAATGTAATCACTTGCCATAATTTTTCAATATCACACTGAAACGTCGCTTTTATATTTAGTGTTGCCATAAATTACCTCTGAGTCATCTTTTCTGCTTATTATATATTTTTACTTGCTAATATAATGTATTGTTAGCAAGCTTAGTGTCCTCAAAATCAATAAATAGGAAGAACAAATGAAAATGGCTAACATCCCTTTTGGTATAACTGATTGGAGCCGTATAGAGCCAGAAACTCATGCGGGAGAACAAGGTTTTGCGCTTTGGCGTACGGCCACATTTGGTGATATCAGAGTTCGCATGGTTGAATATTCAGCGGGTTATCTTGCGGATCATTGGTGTTTAAAAGGGCATATTTTATTATGTTTAGAGGGTGAACTACACTCTGAGCTTGATGACGGGCAAACCTTCGTATTGACACCGGGGATCAGCTATCAGGTCGGTGATAATGCCGAAGCACATCGTTCATCAACGGCTCTTGGGGCAAAGTTATTTATTGTTGATTGAAGTACAACAAGGATAGAAAGGCAGCTTGGGTCAGTCTGGTTCAAGCTTTACATTTTATTTTGTATATTTTTATTTCAGTAATTTCATTATTAGAAGTAAAATCCCCTACCCAATTTCCCTCTCAATTACCATTTTCCATATCAAACTCCCATCTCTGATCTTATTCCGATAAGAGTTATTGACTGGCATTTGATGCCAAACAAAAATATAACCACACATTACTTCTATAATTACCAGCTTATTCCTTTACACAGATGTGGTCACATGGTTAACAAACTGAATCTTAACTGGCCTGAATTTTTAGAAAAATACTGGCAAAAAAAACCTGTTGTATTGAAAAATGCATTTCCTAATTTTGTCGATCCTATTACTCCAGATGAATTAGCTGGTTTGGCAATGGAGCCAGAAGTTGACAGTCGTCTTGTCAGCCTCACAGACAACAAATGGCAGGCAAGCCATGGTCCATTTGAAGATTACAGCGAATTAGGCGAAAAAGGATGGTCACTACTGGTACAGGCTGTCAACCATTGGCATATGCCGTCAGCTGAGTTGGTGAAACCATTCCGTGTGTTGCCAGAATGGCGTCTTGATGATCTAATGATCTCCTATTCAGTACCCGGAGGTGGTGTCGGACCACATATTGATAACTATGATGTTTTTATCATTCAAGGAATGGGTCGTCGTCGCTGGCGTGTAGGTGATGCCCTACCAATGCGCCAGTTCTGCCCTCATCCTGCATTACTGCATGTTGATCCATTTGAGCCCATTATTGATGTAGAAATGGCACCGGGAGATATTCTGTATATTCCACCTGGATTCCCTCACGATGGCTTCACTTTCGAAGATACCATGAACTATTCTGTCGGCTTTCGTGGACCAAATGGCCGTGATTTGCTGAGCAGTTTTGCAGATTACGCACTGGAACAAGATCTAGGTGGAATAAATTATAGCGATCCTAATCTGACAGTACGCGACAATGCAGGAAGAATGGAAGCTCACGAAGTTGAACGCCTACGCGCCATGATGATTGAAATGATCAATAAACCTGGTGATTTTGAACAATGGTTAGGTCGTTTTGCTACCACTCCACGCCATGAACTGGACATTGCCCCTGCAGAACCACCATATCAGCCAGAAGAAGTATTAAGCGCGCTGAATGATGGTGAAAAATTGATCCGACTAAGCGGACTGCGCGTCCTACATATCGAAGATAATTTCTTTGTGAATACAGAAGTTTGGGCTACCAAAGAAACAAAAGGCGCAGATGCGCTGTGTCAGTTTACGGAAGTTGGAGCAGATGAACTCGGTGAAGCATTGATGGTTCCAGCCTTCGTTGCAGAATTAACCGAATTTATCAATCAAGGATATTGGTACTTCGACGAATAAACAACGCTTACCACATATAACATAATAAAACACCTGCTTGCGGGTGTTTTATCGTCTACGCATTCCTTTTACCTTATACCTCAAGCTATTTGGTTTTAGCTTAAAGTTCCTAATATTGCTTCTTATATTCCTTTTTTTGCCAAGATATTTAGAAACTCTAGCAGAGATTAGATGGATCACCTTTCCTCAAAGAAAGCATATCCTGTTGACTTATATCAAACCAACCAAAGTTAAACGAATCGATTCACCTCATTGATGAGCTACCTCTCTTGACTTAACAACCAATGAGGTGAGAATGCACTAATACTTTAATTTATCTGAATAATAATCTGATATTGGAAGGTTTATCATGAGCTATCGTATGTTTGATTACTTGGTACCGAATGTTAACTTTTTTGGTCCTGGTGCTATCTCTGTTGTTGGCGAACGTTGCAAATTATTGGGGGGTAAAAAAGCCCTGCTGGTAACGGATAAAGGCCTAAGAGCAATAAAAGATGGCGCCGTAGATAAAACTATTGGTTATCTAAAAGAAGCGGGTATTGATGTTGTCGTATTTGATGGCACAGAGCCTAACCCAAAAGACACTAATGTGCTTGAAGGTCTTGCAATGTTCCGTAAAGAACAATGTGACATGATAATTACAGTAGGTGGCGGTAGTCCACATGACTGTGGTAAAGGTATCGGTATTGCAGCTACTCATGAAGGTGATCTTTACAATTATGCAGGTATTGAAACACTAACAAATCCACTGCCACCTATTATTGCCGTAAATACTACTGCTGGTACAGCAAGTGAAGTCACCCGCCACTGTGTTCTGACCAACACAAAAACTAAAGTCAAATTCGTTATTGTGAGCTGGCGTAATCTCCCTTCCGTTTCTATTAACGATCCTCTGTTAATGATTGGTAAACCAGCAGGACTGACTGCCGCAACCGGTATGGATGCGTTAACTCACGCAGTTGAAGCTTATATTTCTAAAGATGCAAACCCCGTCACTGACGCTTCAGCTATTCAAGCAATCCGTTTAATTTCTCGTAACTTGCGTCAAGCCGTAGCCTTGGGGACAAACCTAAAAGCTCGTGAAAATATGGCTTATGCTTCACTTTTAGCAGGAATGGCATTTAATAACGCTAACCTTGGTTACGTTCATGCAATGGCTCACCAATTAGGTGGTTTATATGATATGCCTCATGGCGTAGCTAATGCGGTGCTATTACCACATGTACTGCGTTATAACCTGATTGCTAATCCAGAAAAATTTGCTGATATTGCTGAATTTATGGGTGAAAATATCACAGGGTTATCAGTGATGGATGCAGCAGAGCGCGCTATTGCAGCTATCGCTCGCCTATCTGCGGATATTGGTATTCCGCAACATTTAGGTGAATTAGGTGTGAAAGAGTCTGATTTTCCATATATGGCAGAAATGGCACTTAAAGACGGTAATGCATTCTCTAATCCTCGTAAAGGTAATGAAAAAGAGATCATTGAGATTTTCCGTCAAGCATTCTAATTTTTCTGAAAAATACCCGTCAGCTATGTTTTCTGTTGGCGGGTTTTTTAATGATATTTTATCTGTTTCTACTAGCCTGTATATTTAACTCATTAATATATAAAAATATATGTATATTATGTTTATAATAAGAGATAAATTAACGACTGTTTTATTTTCTTTTACAGGGAAATTCAATGAGTAGAAGTGGTAAAAATTATACCAAAGAAAAAATAACACGTCATAACATATTGATAAAAAGAAAAAATCACCCTATTCGTCTTTTTGTTAAAAGTTGGGATTTTTTAGGAAAACTACTCCTTAGCCTTTTTATTTTTATCCCTTTGATTTATGCATTAAGTGATCATGGAGATAAATTTATTTTAATGATTGTTTATGCTTGCCTTTGTACTCCGTTATTTCCATTTGCTAAAAGATGCAGTGATAATATACTGCTCCACTATTTTTCAAAATATACCTTTAATGAATATATTAATAACTCAGGTGCTAGAGGTGGGATAATATTTTACATTATCCTAATTATTCCATTTATTATTCCATTGGCAATAGGCTATTTTATTTATCAGATCAAAAAATATAATTCAAAACATCACATCTAATTATAGAAACTCATGCATTTACTAAAATTATGTTTTGATAAAAACAGATGATATGAGGTAAACAATAAAAAAAGAAATACTACAGATATTTTCAGTTTTCAGGGATATATTTTCCAATCTAAGGAACAAAAACCTTCGACAAAATCGAGTAAGTCTAAAATAGTGTCTTCATCCTCAATAACTCGTAATTGATTTAAACAATCTCGCATTATATCTTGAGTCATTCCATTGTATTTATAGGATAAAAGTAATTCCCTTAATACTAGTAAATCTCGATTTAAAGCAATGCCCTTTTGTATGTCATCAACGAGAGCTTGCTGTTGCTGGTAGTATTGCTGTTTTATTTTATCCATATCTAACCTAAACCTGTCTTTTTACCCTTTTATTTCTTAACTCATTAATAATCAACAATAAATTAGCTTTATTCTGACTCTACTGGCTTTATAAATTTCAAAATGCTTTCCATTGATCTTGGTATTCTAATGGCACTAACTCTTTGTTATAAATTTTATCGTGATAAATCACGCGTCCATCATGTCTACATTGAGGCACCGTCACAACACCAGCCTCAAAAGTGGCATGGCGCCAATCTTCTTTAATTAAACCGCGTCGCCATAAGCGATAATATCGATTTGCTTGTGACTCTAATTCACTTTCTTTTAAAATAACTGTTAGTGGTGCAAATAGTTGTTGCGAAAGGTGATATTTTTCCATCAACCAACGTTTATTTCTTTTGACTAGTTTTCTTTTCATCGTTATTAGCCCTATTTCCCCTTATACTCTTCTTATCTTAAAGCAACTTATTGAAAAAGAAATGAAGATTTGCATTATGGGCCCTTCTGGCGCAGGGAAAACAACGCTATCTAAAGAACTCGCTATCGCATTATCTTTACCTGTATATCCGTTTGATGCCATTTATTGGGATATGACTGGAGATGAATTCCATAAAAATAGTGAGAATTTTATAACATCTCAAGTAAATGCTATTAGAGAAACAGATAAATGGGTCGTTGAAGGTGCTTACGACAAACGTTTATTACCCTTTCTTAATGACTGCACTGTTATTTTTAGAATAGACATTTCTTATTGGAAACGTGTTAATTACTTAATAAAGCGTTTATTTATTAATAGAATTAAGCGCCAATTACCTAAAGAAACATTAGTGAATACGTGGGAACTTCTTTGCTTTTCAAAGAAATATGATAAGCGTTTAGATGCTTTCTTTAATAACCACTCTGAATTATCTTCAAAAGTGATTGTTATTAATGATATTTCTTTATGCGTAGAAATATTTAATAAGAAATTTAAAAATAAATAGATAATTAATAATGTCACATTTTTTAAATATTAATGAGTTATTTACCTATATGTGTATTTATCTATTTCAATTTATCGCTATAATTTAAAATCTTATCTTTATAAAAATATCATTACTCATTGTGTGCTTTATTTGACAAGGAAAATAAATAATGAAAAGTAATATGATGTCTTTTACTTCTGCATTATGTTGGTTAAGTTTTTGGTTTGGCTCTGTTCTTGTAGGTGCTTCATGGTTATATGCAAGATTACAAGAAAAAGTATTTTTAACTGGATTAGATAAAGGGTTTTTAGAATTAACATCACCAGATCCCACAGTGGCATTGATGTTATCGATTGGTATTATGATGGTTGCGTTAGGTTTGATTTATGTTCCTTTATATTACTCTGCCATGTTTATCGGTAATACTGTCGCTATTTTAAGCAGGAAGCCTATTAGAATTTAATACATGATAATATTAGATTTCTAACTTATTTTTTTGATTATTCCCTGTATTAAACAAAAAGAGCCTAATTTTTTACTTAGGCTCTTCTCCTTTTTTGAGTGATATTCATACCACTTTAGAAGGGCTATATAATTGTTTCAATCCTTTAAAAACCCATAATAATGAATGAAAAATAAGTAATAAAATAATGGCATTAGCAAAAACAAATAAAGCCATTGATAATAACTGCATGAAATGACTATTAGATGTCATGCTCATATTTAATGAGGCTTTTGCTAATGCTGAAACACCAAAAGAAAAACTCCAAAATGGTAATGAAAACGGTTGTTTCACAAACCAAGGAATTAATCTCATCATAAATAAGAGTTGTAATAACCCATAACCTAATAACATTTTTGCGAAGAAATCGATATGGTTGTCGTTGATAGCCAAATAAGCACTACAGGCAACCAAAGCGGGTGCTAATTGAATACCAAATGATAGCCGTGATTTTTCATCCATTAATCCTTCACTACGTATTCTTTTTAAAATAGCAGGTTCTAAACTTTACCACGAAAATACGCCAGCCCCAAAAAATAAAATACCCAAATCATTAAAACCAAATGCACCACATGCCATGGCACAGATAAAGTTATTAGCGACAGTTGGTAAATATAACACTGGTGTGGTCGCCATTTTAGGATATTCACCCTTCCATTGATAACCAATCAACCAACTGGAATACCCAAGCTGGGCAATTGCTCCGATGCTAAACAGTATCAAAGAAAATAAAGGTAAATATGGGCTTAGTCCTATCGAGACTAAGACTGTCGTTGCGGGAAATAAACTAGTAAATCCACTGGCAACCGGATGTTTAATTTCATTAAGAATTGCTTGTCGATGAAATAGCCATTTACTAAGCAAAAACAGCGTAAGCATTAACCAAACCAAGCAACCCACACCAATAAATATTTCACCAATATAAGCTGGATAATTATGCTCTTTAGCTGCATAGCGCCATGCCATTCCCGTACCAATCATCCCTAATACAACACCAAAATAGCCTGATGCAAACTGTGAAGAGAGTGCTTTTAATTTATTTATCAATATCATATTGTTACGTTAACTCATGTAAATGACATAATACATTGATGCTTTATTCTGAACATCAAATAATAATAGAGATAATAAAATTTATTTTTATAAAATGCATTTAAAATATGTGTTATCAATAACAACTCATTTTAAGACTATTCCCTTTTTGTGTTCCCGAATATTCTGATGCTTGTATGAATACGATAACGATATCTTTATATTGTCCTTTATTTTGGAGTTTATAAAAATGAATATCATGCTAAAAAAGATTGGAACACTGTGTGTCGCTTCTGTTCTACTTTTTTCTCTTGCTGGCTGTTCCAGCATGACAAAACGCGACCGTAATACAGCAATTGGAGCCGGTGCAGGTGCTATTGGTGGCGCTATTTTAACTGACGGTAGTGCATTGGGTACTATTGGCGGTGGTGTTTTAGGTGGCGTTATTGGCCATCAAGTTGGTAAAAAATAACCTTTCTATCCTTATTCTCTGCTAGACTGGGTCTTCATTATTTCGGCTCAGTTTAGCAACGAGTCACAATCAGATAATCTGTATTTATTTTGGTGTGATATGAATAAATCGTTTCTCTTTCAATTAAAAAAAACTTTCGTCGTTTTATATAAGTCGTTTAGTGATTTGATTCATATCGTAGTGACCCTTATTTTGTGTTACTTCTGTTTTCTTTTATCACCCACCTTGGTAATAGCCGTAATTGGCAGTATCATTATTATTATCACCCTATTTTTACTTAGTTTATTTGTTTTTCCGTGATACAAGGCATTCTCTTTGTCTCCCTTATTTTTTAATCAAAAATTGACTAAATAAACACCTCTTGTTCTGTCAGTTAAAAACAAAAATACAAGTTACTATTAAAGATAAAAATCTTTCACATCATAAAAGAACCTTGTTTTTAGGCTGATTTATCACAATCCTTACTTTTAAACTTGACTCTTTTTAGTGATAGCCTTTTACTTTCAATTATTATAACTATCGAGGGTAATTAAATGATTATTTTTATCACGGGTGCTTCTGCTGGCTTTGGTGAAGCCATTGCTCGTCATTTTATCAGCCATGGACACAAAGTTATTGGTACTGCTCGCCGTTTAGATAAGCTTAATAACTTACATAAAGAGTTAGGTGAGCAATTTTACCCATTACAGTTAGATGTTACAGATAAAAAAGCCGTTAGTGAGGTTTACACTCAATTACCTGAAAAATGGCGCGAAATCGATGTGTTAGTGAATAACGCTGGTTTAGCGTTAGGCTTAAACACCGCAGATAAAGCCAGTCTCGATGATTGGGATACGATGATCGAGACGAATAATAAAGGTCTTGTTCATGTTACTCGTGCCATTCTTCCTTTGATGGTGGAAAGAAACAAAGGCCATATCATTAATATTAGCTCAACCGCTGCATCCTGGCCTTATATGGGAGGTAATGTTTATGGGGCAACTAAAGCTTTTGTTAAACAATTTAGCTTAGGGTTACGAGCTGATCTACAAGGTAAAAAGGTACGTGTTACCGATATTGAACCTGGCCTTGTTGGTGGTACCGAGTTCTCATTAGTTCGTTTTAAAGGTGATAGTGACAAAGTTGAACAAACGTATGCAAATGCAAATGCGTTAACCCCAGAAGATGTTGCAGAAGCCGTGTATTGGACAGCAACATTACCTGCCCATGTTAATATTAATACCTTAGAAATGATGCCCGTTAGTCAATCATTTGCCGGGTTAAGTGTTCATCGTCAAAACTAAACGCACTGAAAAATCATTTTTTATTAAGGCATCAGCTATAATTATTAAGATATAATAGTCATTGACAGTAATAGCGACATAACTTTAGAGGATAGCAACTATGATCAATACACTAACTAAGAAACCAATGGTAAGAACCGTATTGTTCTCCTTATTTCTTGGTTTATCTGTGTCTTCTTTTTCTTCTATTGCCGCCTCTACCAATGTAACCATTAATGGTAATGGCTATGACAATGTCTTAGATAAAGAACAAGCTCGACAACTGAAAGAAGACTGGGATCAAAAGCGTGAGCTTCGGACTCAAGTCAATCAGCGAGAAAAAATTGAATTTAATAAAGTAGATAAAGCCATTGATGAGCGAGATGCTTGTCTGAAAAGTGCAAATGTCTACGCTTATTGGGAGCCTGAAACCCGCCGTTGTTTAGACAGTAATACTGGGCGCCCTGTTAATCCATAAGAAAATCGTGTAAAACAGTGATGTTTTGCGTTGTAAAACAAGGAGAATGTAATATGAAAAAATATATCTTTGCAGTAATGGCAACCCTCGTAGCATTTGCCCCTTTAGCAGCAAATGCAGGTTGTGATGAAGTCGTTGAATCTATTCAACAAAAAATCGTTAATAACGGTGTGCCCGCAGCTAACTTTACTTTAACTGTCGTTGAAAACGACCAAGTTGCACAAACAGAAGGTAAAGTGGTAGGCACTTGCGAGAATGACACTAAGAAGATCATCTATACTCGCCATTAATGTACTGCTGATAAAAACTTGTAATTAAAAAAGGGCGCAATTATTAGCGCCCTTTTCTTTATCATTCAATATGAATGAGTATCTTACTGATTTAAAATCATTTTATTTATTTTTTTCCATATTTACTTTAATTCTGTCGTTTTTTTTCATCATTATTCCAGTTTTAAGCAAAGTTCAGAAAAAACAAAAACACCCAATGAATTTACTCATCAGGCGTTTAAAAGTAACAAGTTTGGCTCCGTTAAAAAACAGGCAACTCAATCCACTTCGTTACTTATTTATATTCTCTCTTAAGCAGGTACAGCGATTTCCAACTGACTTAAATCAAGGTAACAAGAGAGATCACGTTCTTCAGGACGTAATAAATACGGGATTTCACCAATCAGCGGCGCAGGAATATGCTGAGACAGCCTTTCCACAATTTTCGCATAATAAGGTAATCCTGGATTTATTCTGTTAGCAACCCAACCGACTAATTTCAAACCATCGTTGATAATAGATTGTGCTGTTAATATTGAGTGATTAACACAGCCTGGTTGAATACCAACAACCAAAACAACTGGAATTTGTTCTTTTACCACCCAATCAGAATAAAAGGTATTATCATCGAGTAGATAACGCCAACCGCCATTACCTTCGATAACAACACACTCTGCTTTTTTACTTAAATTATCGAGCTCATTTGAAATTTTATTAAAATCAATTTCATTTTCGCTAACATAACAATTATCAAGCAAAATAGGATTAATTTCGTCGTAGCGAACTTCAACTGGCGATGAATTATGAATAATCATTGCATCACGATTACGCTCACCATCAGCCGTTTCATGTAATTCTGTTGCAATAGGCTTATAACCCACTGCCGTTGACCCGCCACGATTTAATGACTGAAGAAGTGCTCGGGTTACAACAGTTTTACCCACGTTGGTATCTGTCCCCGTAACAAAAAAGCGTGTTAACATATAATTTACTTCCGTTATGACAGATAAATCAGGTTCATAAAAAATGACAGAGATTAGAGTTTAGGGTAACACTGTTTCTGGTGGCTTGAGGTAGCTCAATTTTTTAGTTAATTGGTCGAAAATAGAGAATTCGTTAATGATCAATTGAGGTATTTACGCTTGCAAAACACTTCTGTTACGATTTTTTGCACTTCATTTAGCCTTGCATCAACTCAATTAACAAAGAACCGTTGTACAGAGCCTCTTTAACCAATGAGGCTGCTGGTAAAGTACCTTTATTTCTTAATTCTGTTTCTTCAATAATTAATGATTGGGCGTAACGAGGCATGGCCTGATTTTGAACATGACTTAAAATCAATGGAAAAAGAATAGATTTAGCTCGACAAAGTGGCGAACCAATTAATATTTTTTGTGGATTAAAGATATTAATCATCACAGAAAGAATAAAACCTAATCGCTGTGCAACTAAATGCACGACTTCAAGGGCTTGTTTATCTCCAACTAATATTGCATCACACAATGTTTCTATGGTAATAGGATATTTGTTTAGCAACGAGGTGGGATCTTCTTGTGCCAATAATTGAGCTTTTTTAATTAATTGAGGAATAGCAATTTCGGTTTCTAAACATCCTTTCGCCCCACAATAACAGCTATTTTCAGAGTCGATGACTTTAGTATGCCCAATTTCAACCGCACTGTGACTATGAGAATGTAATGTCCTCCCATTACTAATCACTCCGGCACCAACAATGTCATCAATGACAATTTGCAAAATATCTGTATTGTTTTTTGCCGCACCATATAAAGATTCAGCCATTGTCCAGGCCGTGACACTATGCTGTAAGAAAACAGAAACGCCTGTTTTTTCATGAATTTTATCAGCAAGAGGAACATCTTTAATATCATAATAAGGAGAACTATGAATAACCCCACTAATGGGATCAATAATCGCATTCATAGTAATACTTATGGCCGTCAGCCTTTCAACATGTGATTGATAGCGTTCGAAAAATTCATCAATAGCAAGTAAAAAATGAGTAAGAAAGTTATCACTGTTCTCTTTAGGAAAATCAAACGTGTCTTCAGTAACAAGTTTACTGTCTAGTTCTCTTAAACTAAAAAGTAAATTACCTTTATTGACTCGGATACAGAGAAATTGCCACCCTTGGCTTTCTAATTTTAATCCGACCGCAGGTCGGCCACGAAATCCCACATCCGGAAACTCTGTTTCATGAATAAGATGAGCTTCAACTAATTCCCGCGTAATTTTGGTAATACTCGCAGGAGCCAGTTCTGCTTTTTTTGACAGTGAAATACGGGAAATGGGGCCATGTTCATCAATCAAACGAAAGACTGTGCCAAGGTTAAACTGTTTCACGTGATCGATGTGGCTAGGTTGGTTCCCCATTGAATGTCATCCTTAATTAAGAAGCCATAATTAATTCGAGGCTCCAAATAATTCATTACCGATTATGTCGTCAATTTGTGATAATTGTACAATACTTACATAAAAAGCGTGATCAAAAACACAGATAAATCAATATTTTTGGTGATCTAAGATATTTTTTAACAACAATTGCGTTAATCGATTTGCTGCCGCGGGTATTGTGCGTTTTTTATGAGAAACTAACCAAACTTCAGAAAATGCTTGTGAATTAGCGAAGTGTAAATAATGCACACCATCGACTTTCATTCGAGTAAAAGATTTAGTCACAATTGAGATGCCTAGTCCTGCAGCAACTAACCCTAAAATCGTCATAGCTTCACCGGCTTCTTGTGCAATAGTTGGCGTAATTCCTGACAAACTTAGTAATTGAATTATTTCATCATAAAGGGCTGTACCAACATCTCTTTCAAAGAAAACAAAAGGATACTGCCCAATATCTTGAATATTAACGCCTGTTTCTTTGTAAGCAAGTAATGGATGCCCTTCATAAACAGCCAAAATAAAAGGCTCTCGAAACAATAGCTGGTGGTGTAAATTTTCGGGTAACGTGGTGTTTCGCATGATACCCAGATCAATACGCCCTGTAAGCAATGGTGATATTTGTTGCTTTGTATTCATTTGATGCATATGAATACCAACTTCAGGATAATTTTCTCTAAATTGCCTTAAACTCAACGTTACTAAATGCATAAAAGGTGTCGTTGATGTAAAACCTATAGATATTTCACCTAACTCACCTTTTTCCATTCTAGCTGCACGTGTTGCAGCGGCGTTGACCTGCGCCATAATTTGGTAAGACTCTTTTAAAAACATTTGACCTGCTGGTGTTAGTGCAACAGAACGATTAGTTCGCTCTAAAAGCCTGGCTCCTATTTCACTTTCAAGTGCTTGTATTTGTTGGCTCAGCGGTGGTTGAGAAATATTTAATCTTTCTGCTGCTTTGCCAAAATGAAGCTCTTCCGCTACAGCAATAAAATAACGTAAATGCCTCAATTCAATATTCATATTTCTCTCACTTTAGCATTGATACTTTAAAAGTCTTATTTCTAATGATTAATATATTAGACAAAAAAATCAAATATTTCTAACATTGACATAAATCAAATTTAAGTAATGGAAGTTTAATCAATATGGATACTCACGAAATAGACAGTAAAAGTATGAGCTTAGGCACTGATATTTCAGACAATACATCATGTATAGAAAAGCCAGCTCATCGCCAATCTAACCCAAAACACTATATTCAACGTGATGATGCACTGTATATAAAAGTGACAGTGTCATTTTTTATGGTGGGTTTAGCGACATTTGCCTTACTCTATTTTGTGCAACCCATATTGCCAGTGTTATCTAACGAATTTTCTGTTAGTCCAGCAACCAGTAGTCTAGCGCTCTCACTTTCAACCGCATTAATGGCATGTGGTTTATTAATCACAGGTCCACTTTCAGACGCTTTTGGGCGTAAAAATGTCATGGTCATTGCATTATTTTGCGCTGCATTTTTTACATTATTAAGTGCAACAATGAATAGTTGGACAGGCATCTTAATTACTCGCGCCTTAGTGGGGCTTTCATTAAGTGGCGTTGCTGCGGTGGCAATGACTTATTTAAGCGAAGAGATCCACCCTGCCTACTTAGCTCTATCAATGGGGTTATATATTAGTGGTAATTCTATTGGTGGAATGAGTGGTCGTGTTATTACTGGGGTATTAAGTGATTATTACTCTTGGCGTTTATCTGTCGTTATTCTCGGTATTTTTGCCCTTTTTGCTGCGATTACTTTTTGGAAGATATTACCTGCTTCAAAGCACTTTAGACCTACCACATTAAAACCGCGCAACCTTCTTATTACCACAAAATTGCATTTTAGAGATAAAGGATTACCTCTGTTATTTATCGAAGGTGGTTTATTAATGGGCGGATTTGTCACTTTATTTAACTACATTGGCTATCGTTTATTAGATGCCCCCTATTCATTAAGCCAAACAACTGTGGGATTGATTTCCATTGTCTATTTAAGTGGCACTTATAGTGCATCAAAAGCGGGATTACTAACCACTAAATATGGTTTAGGTAAAGTATTTATTGCGGGTATCTCTATGATGTTAATAGGTATATTGATTACCTTAATTGAATCATTGCCAGTTATCTTCGTCGGTATGCTTATCTTAACAACAGGTTTCTTTGCTGCACATGCAGTCGCAAGTAGTTGGGTTGGTCGCCGTGCAAAACGAGGACGAGCTCAAGCCTCTTCACTTTATCTTTTTACTTACTATGCGGGCTCTAGCCTTGCAGGTACTCTAGGGGGATTATTCTGGGTGAGTTTCGGTTGGTTGGGTGTAGGATTATTTATAGCTCTTTTAATGTTAATTGCCTTATTAATAGCATTACACTTAAACAAAGTTGCCCAGTAAATTCATTGATAATGAATAAAGTGCAAAAGCGGATTAATACGGTTTAATGTTGTCGATTTTGCACTTCTTTCTTAAGGTATAAACTTATTCTTTAAGAAGGAACAACGATTATGCCAATTATAAAACTATCCGTTACTCTGCTATTTCTCTTTTTTACATCTCTTACGAGTGCGTTTACAGAACACTGCCCACCAACAAAACCAGATTGTGATGTTACTCATGATTCATTAGCACAACAGAGTGAAAAACAGACTGTCTTTGATTTAAAAACCATCAAATAATCCCTTTTTAGGAAAAACACCATCCTAATATGCCCTTTTTACGGTATACTGTATAAATAAACAGTATACCGTGTTTTTGACATTTCCCTCTGCTAAGCGATGTACTTTTCACTGAATTTAATGTATTGTTTTAAATAAAGGCTAATTGTATGTTGTAACTAAATAAGGATATTAAGATGAGCAAATATGATTTAATTGAACAATTTAATCTCTGTTTTAAGCAGTTAGAGAACGAGATAAATACTCTGACAGAAAAGCTACAAAAACTAACATTATTACCTTCTGCTGTTTTTGAATTACCCGATGTAACGAAAGAAGAAGAACATGATGATGTTATACACGTGACGGTGTCACCTAGTTATGATGAAGAGGCCCGCGAGATTGCCTTAAAACTAATGGCCAACCTATTTATTTATGATAATGCACCGCATATCAGCAGTAAGCGTGCTATTCGTTTACCTGGTGTGCTTTGCTTTAGTACCAGTAACAATGAATTTAAGTCAGTAAAAGAAGACGTTGAACGTATTAACTCATTAAAAAAACAGCTTTCTGATATCGTGACTAAAAAATCTGGGATTTCTAAAGAAGAACGTTTTGATTTTGTTCATAATCAGTTAAAAGGCTTAATTACGCTAAATGCTTATCGCACCCTCACCTTGTTGTCTGATCCTGATACTGTACGTTTTGGTTGGGCAAATAAAAATATTATTAAAAATTTAACGCGCAATGACGTACTGGCTCAATTAGAAAAAAGCCGTGAAGCCAATCGTGCAGTTCCGCCATATACCAGTGAACAATGGGCAGAACGTATTGATAAAGAGATAATCACCCTTTCTCAATTACCTGAAAATGCAAAATTAAAAATAAAGCGCCCTGTAAAAGTACAACCTATTGCTCGTGTTTGGTACTCGGAGCTTCAAAAACAAGTACAATATGCTTGCCCATTGCCTTTATTGGCTTTCTATATTGATAAAGAGAGCGATTTTAAACCGATTATTGGCGAATTACCTGATTATGATGCCGATAACATTCAAATTCGCCATCGCCCTAAAGCTAAGAAACTACAACTGATTATTCCAAGAATGCATTTATATCTTGAAATATAATCAATTAAAAAGTTAATTAATGAGCTTAATTGAACTTCCTTTAAGAATTTGTATGAGATAATCATTAATATGAGCAAATTGATTATCTTCAATTTTCAAATCAATAGAGATCATGAGATTATTCTTTAATACAAAAATAATTTTCTCTCGTGTTAATGTAATATGTTCAAGGCTATTAATGGCTTCTATATCAGATAAATGCGTCATTAAACCGATGGAATTATCAATATCTTCTTCTTCCTCATCAAATCTTGAAAGAATGACAAAGTGCTCAGGTGAAACAGGATCATCCCCTATTCCAATAATAGTAACATCATCTTCAACGTAACAATTTACTTCGGTTGCAGTAAAAATAATTTCTTCATTCATTATTGTCGTCCCAAAACGATCTAAAAATCCCGCCATGATAGCGGGATTTAATTTCTGCATTAAATAAGTGTTATATACACTTATTTTTTCATGCTACCAACCATATCTTCTGGACGAACCCAGCTATCAAATTCTTCCGATGTGAGGTAGTTCAGTTTCAGCGCAGATTCTTTCAGCGTTAAGCCTTCTTTATGCGCTTTTTTCGCAATTTCAGCTGCTTTATCGTAGCCAATATGCGTATTTAATGCAGTCACTAGCATTAATGATTCATGCAGTAATTTATTGATACGCTCACGATTTGGTTCAATACCAATTGCACAGTGCTCATTGAAGCTACGCATACCATCAGCCAGTAAACGAACTGATTGTAAGAAGTTATCAATGATCATTGGACGATAAACGTTCAATTCAAAGTTACCTGACGCACCACCAATATTAATAGCAACGTCATTACCCATTACTTGAGCACATAACATTGTTAATGCTTCACACTGTGTTGGGTTAACTTTACCTGGCATGATGGAACTACCTGGCTCATTTTCTGGAATAGCAATTTCGCCAATACCACAACGAGGGCCTGATGCTAACCAACGCACGTCATTAGCAATCTTCATTAATGAAGAAGCCAGACCTTTTAATGCACCATGTGAATGAACTAATGCATCACAAGTTGCTAAGGCTTCAAATTTATTAGGCGCAGTGACAAATGGTTGACCTGATAATTCAGCGATACGTTTAGCCACACGAACAGCATATTCAGGATGAGTATTTAAACCTGTTCCAACGGCTGTACCACCCAGTGCTAATTCGCAAACATGAGGAACAGAGTCATCGATATGTTTGATGTTGTGCTCAAGCATAGCAGCCCAACCAGAGATCTCTTGGCCTAATGTCAGTGGTGTCGCATCTTGCAGGTGAGTACGACCAATTTTAACGATGTCATGGAAAGCTTCTGCTTTCTCTTTGAATACTTTCAGCAGTGATTTTAATTCTGGCAATAAATCCTGACGTAATGCAATAACAGCAGCGACATGCATGGCAGTTGGGAACACATCATTTGAACTTTGACTTTTATTAACATCATCATTCGGATGGATTTTGCGCTCCATGCCACGGATACCACCAAGTATCTCACTACCACGGTTAGCTAACACTTCATTCATATTCATGTTTGATTGAGTGCCAGAACCGGTCTGCCAGATTGCTAATGGGAATTCAGTTGGGTGTTTACCTGCAAGCACTTCATCTGCGGCTGCGATAATTGCATCAGCGCGCTCTTTTGGTAATAAACCTAAATCCATGTTAACACCAGCGGCTGCTTTCTTTGTGATAGCAAGCGCATGGATAAGTGCAACAGGCATTTTCTCAACTGAAATACGGAAGTGTTCAAGAGAACGCTGCGTTTGAGCTCCCCATAACTGGTCAGCTGGTACTTCGATTTGTCCCATTGAGTCTTTTTCAATGCGAGTGGCTGCCATTTCAATCTCCTTAAGTACACAGAATAATTGATTAATTCCGAATCACTTTCTAGTAAATAACTCGGATACCAGTATCATGCCATAAACAGAATAATAAATATGAGAGCTAAAGCGAGCTTATGAAATTTATAACAGAATGAAATCTGTTGATTTTTTGGGGAAAGTACGATTAGCAATCTTATTTTATTGCCAATGTTATTATTTAAGCTTTCATATTTATATCCATACTTATTATGAGCCTTTATTATTCATCATAAATAGAATCACATCACAATTAAATATTGTCTAAATCGAAAAATGAGTAAAAAAAGAGAGTTTTAATGATTATTTGAATTATCTTATAAATCATATCCATTTTGCTTTAAACTCATTATGTTAGCGAGTAACTAAGTAAGTTCTGATTGCGATTTTATTCCACTAAATCTATATTTACAGTTAATATAGGTGGCGATGTATATATGTGGATTATCTATATTTAAATTTAGTAAAATTTATCACCAATTTATCGGGTTGTTTAAGGGTTACAAAACAGCCTTTATAACGTACATCGCCAGATGTACACAGAGGATGGACTAGAATTATGAAGAAATCGCTTGTCGCTGTTGGTGTTATCGTCGCACTAGGTGTTGTTTGGACTGGTGCGTCGTGGTACATGGGCAGCAAAATTGAAAGTCGCTTACAGGAAGAAACGAAACTAGCTAATGTCCAATTAGCGCAACTTGCTAAAAATGCACAATTTGGCGCTGATATTAAACTTGAAATTCGTGACTATAAAAAAGGGGTATTCACCTCTAATGCAGACTTTGCTGTCGTGATTTCAAAAGATGCTAGTGAAGTCGTTGAAGACCAGGATAAAAAAGTAGAAGAGATTATCTTCACTACTGATATTGATCACGGCCCATTCCCTCTTTCTGATTTGGCTAAATTTAATTTAGCACCAAAATTAGCGGCCATGAATAATACGTTGGTCAACAATGATACAACTAAAGAATTATTCAAACTGACTAAAGATAAATCTCTTTTTGATATCCATACATCTTTAGCTTTTGATGGTGCAGTATCAGGTGAAGCTAAACTAAATCCTATCGATTTCGCTGAAAACGGTGGCACAGTTAAAACGACACCATTAACAATTGAATTCTCATCAGATAAAACCGCAACCAACTTCACTACCTCTGTAAAAGGTGATCAAGTTGTTGTGACTAAAGATGGCGAAGAAACTTTCACAATTAAAAATATTGCAGGTTCTGTTGCTGGAACTAAAGTTAACAACGATCAATATTTATTTAATGAGCAGTTATTAAGTTTTGCTGAAATTGCACATACCAGTAAAGACAAAGCCTCTGATTTTTCACTGAAAGATTTTTCTCTGACAACCAAAAGTGATATCAAAGATAAGCTCTTTAACATTTCTCAAACTTATTACTTTAAGTCACTGAATGTTGCAGGACTTGAATTTGGTGCAGGTAAATTCGGCTATTCAATTGATAAAGCTGATACTGATGCAATGTTGCTATTAACCAAAGTTTATAACAATTCGTTATTACCTTGGAATAAATACCATTATGGCAACGATGATATTGTAGAAAAAGCCGTTCGTGATGTACTGGAGAAAGGCTTAGTTTTCCGTATCGATGAAGCGTCTTTAACCAATAAAAGCGGTGTAAGTAAACTAAACTTTAACTTAGACTTAAATGCGTTTAACGTTAAAGTATTAGAAAGCCAAGAAAAATCACCAGCAGAATTATTTAACTATCTGTTTAAAAACATCGATTTCAATATTGATTTATCTCTTCCAATGTTAGCTGAGTTCCGTAACACCACTCAATACCTTGATGCAGCTCGTTACCAAGAAACCGCATTAACTGATGAAGAGAAAAAAGAAATTGAAACAGCAACAGCGACTGATATTGAACAGTTAAAAACTGAATTACAGCAAAATATCAATCAAATTTCTCAAGATGAGAAAGATGCATTACCTCTGATGCTACTTGCACAAGATGGTAAAGCATTAAGCCTGAAACTGAACTATGCTGCTGATAAATTTACCATGAATGGTAAAACCTATACTTTTGATGAGTTTATGGATGTTACTCAAGCTCCTCAAATGTTAGGTTTAGCCGCTATGTTATTCGGCATGGGTGCATCATCTTACGATTACGATGATTCTGATTATTCAGAAGAAGGTTATCAAGAAGAGATGACTGAAGATCCAGCGATTATCGAAGAGCAAGAAATCTTAATTCCTGAGCAACAACCAGCACAATAATTAAGTTTCTGTTAAAATAAATAAGTAAATAGAAACACCCCATTTGTCAAAACACAATGGGGTGTTTTTTTCTTCGTATTTTAATTAACAATCACAATCTTTAGCTGGAAGATGACGGTTGCCCCATTCATCTTTACAGCAAGAATCAATGGTTTTATTAATTATTCCTGCAAGTGTATTTACTGTTGAAATAATAGAAGTTAATTGTTCACAAACATGACCACAGTTAGATTTTTTATCATTCGGTTTAGGAATGTTTGGTAGTGTTAAACTATCACAGAGGATCTCTTGTAACACTAGAGAGAAATTCGCAATACCTGTAGTGTAAATATAAGAGCGCCCCCCTGTCTGCTCTGCTAAACGCACATACTCTTTTGTTACACGATCTCTATCAGCCACACTTGGGAAACGATCGAGGTTCGTTGCACTATCGTCTGGCGTTCCTTGGTAGGTATATACTTTGACTTTTTCCTGTTGGGCAACGGCAATCGCTTCATCATTTTTTATCTTTGCTGCGTTGGTCAATACACCTCCGCCACCTTCCATACCTTCATCACCCAAAACAAAAACTGCACGACGAGCACCATCACGCCAATCAAAATATTTACTTAAATCAATCACTGCTCGGCATAAATCTTCTTTATTACCCGCATGATCACGTCCATCAGCTTCTTTAAAGGGTTTTCTTGCCTGCAAACGACTTTCGGGTACACCTAATGCTTTTAAGTAGTCACTCGCTGATTGATCAAATTTAGTATCATCCCATGTACCTTCAATACCTAAAAAAGTTACCCGAAGTTTTGATGGGCAATTTTCCAGCGCTTTTTGTATTGCAATATCAATATCTTTACTCAAATCTAACGACTCATCAGCCATTGAACCACTGGTATCAATTACAACAACTAGATCTAATGCAATTGCACCATCACCAGTAACGACTTGCGATCCATAAGTGAGATTATTTGCCGATGAAGGAGGTAGTATTTTAGAAACTAATTGGTGTTGTATTGCATTATCTCTCTTTCCAAGATTTAAATTTGAATTCTCATTCATATTTATACGCCTTAAGTTTTAAACAATTAGGATTTAATTAAAAATAATTATTATGTAAATAATTATTTGCTGTTAAATATATCCATCAAACAGCAATTTATTATGGCGTCAATTTTCTATTCTTTATTCCTTATTTAATAAAAGAGATATATTGTTTTTTATTTTAATGAATAAAATATAAGCATAAATAATTTTTTATATTTATAAAAACATCTCACTATCGTTTACTCAAAAGTATTAGAAATCATAAAATGAGTAACTCATTGGGTAAAGTGATAAGAAAATCAAGATTTAAACTATTTTTTGCTTAACCTCCACCTTCAAATCTATCAGAATAATTGATAAGATATTTCAATTATTATGACAACTCTGTTTTCAGCTTAATTTTTAATGTATCAGTTATCTTGATAATACACGTCAATTGCATTGAATATTGTAGCTAATAAATAAACACCTCTCTTTTTCGCTTTCTATTTTTTAACTTAAAATTGAGAAAAAATGGCATTTTTAGTTTTAAAAACAACCAATTTAAGTTTATTTATTAGTGAATAAAATAAAAATCAGTCATAATAATCTGCAACTCATTTATATTTACCCGATTATAAGAAAATCACTATAAACGATAGATTTTCATTATTTCTATTAAAAGGAAAATAACACGTGATTGACACACAGTTGCCTTTAACCGATTTACATCGTCATTTAGATGGTAATATCCGCCCACAAACTATTTTAGATTTAGCAAAACAACACAATATTGCGCTCCCCGCTTATGAATTAGAAGCTTTGCGTCCTCATGTGCAAATTACAAAAAATGAGCCAAGTCTTGTGAGTTTCTTACAAAAATTAGATTGGGGAGTAGCAGTTTTAGCAGACTTAGATGCGTGTCATCGTGTTGCTTATGAAAACGTGGTGGATGTGGTTAATGCGGGTATTGATTACGCTGAACTGCGATTCTCTCCTTATTATATGGCAATGAAGCACCAGTTGCCTGTTGAAGGTGTCGTAGAAGCCATTGTTGATGGTGTACAAAGCGCACTGCAATCACACGATGTAGATATTCGTTTAATCGGTATTTTAAGCCGTACTTTTGGTGAAGATGCTTGCCAACAAGAATTAAATGGATTGTTGAAACATCAAGATAAAATTACTGCGCTCGATTTAGCGGGTGATGAATTAGGTTTTCCGGGTCACTTATTCCAACCTCATTTTAATCGTGCTCGTGACACAGGCTGGAATATTACAGTTCATGCCGGTGAAGCAGCAGGTGCTGAAAGTATCTGGCACGCAATTAAAGAATTAGGCGCAAGTCGTATCGGTCATGGTGTTAAGGCTATTGAAGATCCTCGTTTAATGGATTATCTCGCAGAGCATCAAATTGGTATTGAATCTTGCTTAACCTCAAACATTCAAACCAGCACTATCAATTCACTAGCAGAACATCCTCTAAAAACTTTCTTAGAGCATGGCATTATTGCATCGCTTAATACAGACGATCCTGCTGTTGAAGGCATTGAATTAAAACATGAATATAACGTTGCAGCACCAGCTGCGGGATTAACACCAGAGCAAATTCGCCAAACTCAAATTAATGGTTTAAAAATGGCGTTTATTAGCCAAGCTGAACGTGACGCATTAATTAAAAAAGTAAGCTTACGTTAATATTTAATGCTTTTTTCATCAAAACCATCTGTTAATCAGATGGTTTTTTTATATTCATAAAAAATAGATAGGATCATTAATGACGCTTAGACTAAAATTAATCTTCGTCAGAGATTATTTATCATTAAGGAAGAATTATGTGGAACATTCACCCAACAAGAGGTCATTATAAATTATTATCTCAATACTTATCGCCGCTTGATGCTTCAATTGAAGCAGGACTTCTCCAATCTGAAGGTATTGATGCTATTCTTTTAGATGAAAATATTGTTTGGAACAATCAGGTTTATGCTCAAGCAACCGGAGGTGTAAAACTGCTCGTTAATGATAAAGAATTTGAACAAGCACAAACCATACTTAATGAGCTTTACCAAGGTAAATATAATATTAACGATCAACTAGAACCGATTGATTGTGAATTAGAGACAACGGTAAAAAATAATAAAACAGATTATTTGAACATAGGTTTTGTTTTCTTAATTTACTTTGTGTTAGGTTTACCTCTTCCGTTAAAGTCACAACCTTCTTCATTGCTAGATAAAAAAGAAAACAACAAAGATCATAGTGAATAAAAAAAGCATCGATAAATAATCAAATCGATGCCTTTTTTATATTTGGCTCATAATCAATATTTAAACAATACTATTAATTATCCATCCAACTTAAATATGTTATTTCTTTTCAGCTTCTTTAGCTTGATTAGCGTAGCGCTGTGCTAATACAGCACAAACCATTAATTGGATCTGATGGAATATCATTAATGGTAATAACATTACCCCCACCGTTGCCGCAGGAAATAACACGTTAGCCATTGGTACACCATTTGCTAAACTCTTTTTAGAACCACAAAAAACAATGGTGATCTCATCGTCTTTATTAAAACCAAGCAACCTTGCACTGTACACGTTCACAAAAATGACAATCGCTAATAAAATACAGCTCACTACAGCAATCGTTAGTAACGACCAGCCGTCAATTTTATGCCAGATCCCTTCAACAACAGCTTCACTAAACGCCACATAAACCACCAGCAAAATAGAAGAACGATCTGTTCTATTAACTAATTTCTTATGCTTATCAACCCAACGACCAATTAAAGGGCGAGATAAATGACCAATAATAAAAGGCACCATTAATTGCAGTAAAATCGACTGAATTGCTCCAGCAGTATCAAAATCATCTGCTGAGCCTTGCGTTTGCATTAAAAAACCCACCAGCACCGGTGAAAGAAAAACACCTAGAATGCTCGATGCTGATGCACTACAAATAGCTGCGGCGACATTTCCCCCTGCCACAGAAGTAAAAGCAATGGCGGATTGAACGGTTGCAGGAAGAGCACAAAGGTATAAAAAACCCATATAGACTGTTGGTGACATCCATTCAGGCACAATCACTTGTAATCCTAGCCCCAAAATAGGGAAAAGAATAAAAGTGCTAGCAAATACGGTTAAATGTAATCGCCAATGCCCAAGCCCTGCCAGTATTGCCTCTCTAGAGAGCTTTGCACCATGCAAGAAGAAAAGTAGCGCAATAGCGCCTGTTGTTAGATATTGAAACAGGACTTTAATATCCCCTTGTGCGGGTAGTAGCGTTGCTAGGGTTACCACACAAATCATTATCATGAGAAAAGGATCAAGTTTTAATTTTTGCCACCAAGACATTAGATTTAGCGCTCCCTTTAGCTTATAGCGTAATAGTTTGTTTTAAACGATTTGAAATTTCGCCCGCTTCAATCAAACGCATAATGGCAGTTGCTTGTATTGGCGTAACGGGGTTTTCTTCACCCAATGTAATTGCACGATAAATTTGTTGATAATACGCAGGATAATTACCAGGGAGTGTTGCAAGCGTGGTTGTTTCTAACTCACCGGATGCTGATAATGTTGTTAATTCACCATCTTTATTATCCATTCCCCAATTATAAGTTTGATTAGGAAGATAACCGGCTTTTAAGGCATCTTCTTGAGTATCTAAACCGTATTTAACATAACTGCCTTTTGTTCCATGAATAGCAAAAATAGGTGTTGGAGATGCGACTAGCATAGAAGCATGAAGAATAACTCTAAGATTGTCATATTCTAATAACGCATGAAAGTAATCGGCATTTTTTGCATTAGGACGTAATTGAGCAATATCTGCCGTAATTGCTTTAGGCTCACCAAATAGGCAAACGGCTTGATCAAGAACATGGGGCGCTAAATCATACCAAAGTCCGCCACCAATTCCGGCATCTTCTCGCCAACGTTGACGCACGGTTGGGCGAAAGCGATCAAAATGAGCTTCATAGGCACTAATCTCACCGAGTGTTTTATCTGCTAAAAGTTTTTTAACCGTTAAGAAACCCGAATCCCAACGACGATTATGAAAAACAGAAAGTAGCTTACCGGCATTTGTTGCTTGTTGAGATAATTTTTCTGCTTCTTCCAGTGTTAGTGTAAACGGTTTATCAATAACAACATGTTTACCTTTTTCCAAAGCCTGTGAAGCTAACGAATAGTGAGTATTATTCGGTGTAGGGATAATAATTAAGTCTATTGAAGGATCATTAATAAGTGCTTGAGGATCTGCATAAACCGTGATGTGAGGAAAATCTTGTTTGACTTTATTTTCATCAGAGCTTGAAATTGCACTGAGGTTTAAGCCTTTGGTAGTTGTAATTAAGGGAGCATGAAAGGTTTTACTTGCATAGCCATACCCGATAATCCCAACATTGAGTTTATTTGCCATAACCCTATCCTATTTTTATCTGCTTTTTTATTAATAAAAATCACTTTCACTTTTGTAGCTAAATAAATAATAACAAAGTTTGTGATAATATCTCGTTTAGTTCTATACACACGAGTAGGAATAATTAATTAATGAAATTTGATCTCAAAGCAAACACGCAGAATAACCTTTCAGGAAAGGCGCCTATAACTGGATGGCTACTTGCGCCATTGGCTTATATGATCTTATCAATTATTGGCTCTGGCTTGATGTCTGTTCTCTACGTTCTTAAATATTTTGCGGATTTTTCGATCCTCCACCAGCTTCCTTTTCATTTAATATCAAGTTGGTATCTCTCTGCGTTAACCACGTGGGTGATGTTTGGTTTTACGGTATATCTACTACGCCAGTTTTTTTATCGCGCTAAAAACTTTCCACGTTTATTTATTTTATGGTTACTTATCAACTTACTATTAGCGATCAAAAGCTTTGGCTTTGCGCCTGTAGATGACCAAACAGCGTTAAAATCTCTTCTATGGTCTGTCTTCTCGACTGTCTGCTTTGTGCCTTATATCAAGTACTCTAAACGTGTTCGTGAAACTTTCACACAAGTTCGATAACTTCGTATCTTCACCCTTGATATTATATACGCTTGTTTAGCCTCTTTATTTCAGGAGGCTTTTTGTTTCTCTGTTTAACAATTTTGGCATAACAATGACTGATTACTTGCTTCTATTCGTCGGCACCGTATTGGTGAATAACTTTGTACTCGTCAAATTCCTAGGTTTATGCCCATTTATGGGTGTATCAAAAAAATTAGAAACCGCGATCGGTATGGGATTTGCGACGACCTTTGTTATGACTCTCGCCTCTATTAGTTCATGGCTGATGGATAACTTTATTTTAGTTCCTTTGGACTTACTTTATTTACGCACACTGAGCTTTATTTTAGTTATTGCAGTAGTTGTACAATTCACTGAAATGGTTGTAAGAAAAACAAGCCCGACACTCTATCGTTTGTTGGGGATCTTCTTACCTTTAATTACCACAAACTGTGCTGTCTTAGGCGTTGCGTTATTAAATATCAATCAAGCACACACGTTTATGCAGTCGGCTGTTTATGGTTTTGGTGCAGCAGTAGGTTTTTCTCTTGTGATGGTATTATTTGCCGCCATTAGAGAAAGGTTAGCAGTGGCAAATGTCCCTGCGCCATTTAAAGGTGCATCAATTGGTTTAATTACCGCAGGTTTAATGTCTCTCGCCTTTATGGGTTTTAGTGGTTTGGTGAAACTGTAATGAATTCTTTATGGATAGCAATTGGCGTACTTGGTGCGCTAGGTCTTATCTTTGGGCTAATTTTGGGCTATTCCGCGCGTCGTTTTAAAGTGGAAGAAGATCCTATTGTTGAAAAAATAGATGCTATTTTGCCACAGAGTCAATGTGGGCAATGTGGACATCCTGGTTGTCGCCCTTATGCCGACGCGGTTGCAAACAATGGTGAGATGATTAACCGGTGTGCGCCGGGTGGCGAACAAGTGATGTTAAAAATCGCAGAACTAATGGGTGTTGAACCTCAACCGCTTGATGGTGACGAAGAAGCATTAAATCCCGTTAGAAAAGTCGCCTTAATTGATGAAGATAATTGCATAGGATGTACTAAGTGCATTCAAGCTTGCCCTGTTGATGCCATTGTAGGTGCAACACGCGCAATGCATACGGTTATTGAAGACTTATGTACTGGATGTGACTTATGCGTTCCACCTTGCCCTACTGACTGTATTACCTTAGTGCCAGTCAAAGTAACAACCTCAAATTGGAAATGGGATTTAAATACCATCCCTGTTAAAAATATTCCAGCAGAGCCTGAAGAAACACCTGAAGATGAACCGTCATTAAAGACGGAGGATAACGCTCATGTTTAATCTCTTTTCGTTATTTAAAAAAGATAAAATCTGGGATTTTAAAGGCGGTATTCATCCTCCTGAAATGAAATTACAGTCAAGTCGCACACCAATGCGTATAGCACAATTGCCTGATGAAGTAATTGTCCCTATTCATCAACACTTAGGCGTACCTGGTCAACTTTGTGTTAGCGAGGGTGAACATGTTTTAAAAGGCCAACCTTTGACTAAAGGTGTTGGCAGAACACTCCCTGTTCATGCGTCTATTTCTGGTACTGTCACTGCTATAGAGCCTTTTCCAAGTGCTCACCCTTCGGGATTACCTGAAATTGCCGTAAGAATTCAATCTGACGGTAAAGATGAATGGCGTGAACAGTTCCCGCTCACTGATTACCAATCGCAAAGCAAAGAGACTTTACTCGCTCGTATCCATGAAGCGGGTATTGCTGGATTAGGGGGCGCCGGATTCCCGACTGCTTCAAAATTAAAAGGCGGTGGTGATTTAGTTAACACACTGATTGTCAATGCAGCAGAATGTGAACCTTATATCACAGCGGATGATCGCTTAATGCAAGAGCATGCTGATGAAGTGATTGCTGGTTGTCAGGTATTAATTCACCTTCTCTGTCCTGATGAAGTGTTAATTGGTATTGAAGATAACAAACCTGAAGCTATTGAAGCATTGAAATTGGCATTAAATGCCGTCCCTGATGAGAAACGAATTTTTATTCGTGTCATTCCCACAAAATATCCCTCTGGCGGTGCTAAACAACTGACCAAGATCTTAACAGGTAAAGAAGTGCCATCAGGTGGTCGTTCATCTGATATTGGTGTTTTGATGCAAAACGTGGGTACTGTTGTTGCTATCAAGCGTGCCATTATTGATGATGAGCCTTTAATTGAACGTGTTGTCACGATCACTGGTAATGGTGCCAAAACACCGGGTAACTTCTGGGCACGTTTGGGTACCCCTATTTATTCATTGCTAAAACAAGCGGGATTTGTTGCAGGCTCTGAACAAATGGTGATTATGGGTGGGCCATTAATGGGCTTTACCTTACCTGACTTAAATGCCCCTGTTGTTAAGATAACCAACTGCCTACTTATCCCTTCAGTTGAAGAAATGGATACAGATAATCTTGAAGAGGCGTGTATCCGTTGTGGTCATTGTGTTGATGCTTGCCCTAGTGGTTTATTACCCCAACAACTTTACTGGTTTAGTAAAGGTAAAGAGCATGAGAAAGCACAACAGCATAATTTATTTGATTGTATTGAATGTGGTGCTTGTGCGTTTGTTTGCCCAAGTAATATTCCGTTAGTTCAATACTATCGCCAAGAAAAGGCTGAAATACGTGAAATTGATGCAGAAGCAAAACGAGCAGCTGAAGCTAAAGCGCGTTTTGAAGCCAAAAAATTACGCATGGAGCGTGAAAAACTTGAGCGTGAAGCAAGGCATCAACGTGCGGCGGTTAAACTTGATGATAATGAACATAATGAAGTTCAATCTGCGCTCTCTCGTGTAAAAGAAAAACAGAGTATCGGTAAAATTATTTCTGTGAAAGCAGGTGAAGAGCCAGATAACGCAGCTGCTATCGCCGCACGTAGAAAGCGTAAAGAAGAAGTCAGAGCAAAACAAGCAGCCAAATTAGCACAGCAAAAAGCATTAGAAGCCTCAAATGATAATACAGTAAGTGACAACGAAGATGCTGATCCACGCAAAGCAGCTGTTGCTGCCGCACTGGCTCGTGTGAAAGCCAAAAAAGCACAACAAGCTTCTCAAGCAACGCCAACCGTTGAAGCTCCTGTTGAAAACGCAGAAGCCGAAGATGTCGATCCACGCAAAGCTGCCGTTGCGGCCGCTATTGCCAGAGCGAAAGCGAAAAAAGCACAACAAGCTTCTCAAGCAACGCCAACCGTTGAAGCTCCTGTTGAAAAAGCAGATGCCGAAGATGTCGATCCACGCAAAGCAGCTGTTGCTGCCGCACTGGCTCGTGTGAAAGCCAAAAAAGCACAGCAAGCTTCTCAAGCAACGCCAGCCGTTGAAGCTTCTGTTGAAAGCGCTGAAGCCGAAGATGTCGATCCACGCAAAGCTGCCGTTGCGGCCGCTATTGCCAGAGCGAAAGCGAAAAAAGCACAGCAAGCTTCTCAAGCAACGTCAACCGTTGAAGCTCCTGTTGAAAAAGCAGAAGCCGAAGATGTCGATCCACGCAAAGCAGCTGTTGCGGCCGCATTGGCTCGTGTGAAAGCGAAAAAAGCACAGCAAGCTTCTCAAGCAACGCCAACCGTTGAAGCTCCTGTTGAAAAAGCAGAAGCCGAAGATGTCGATCCACGCAAAGCTGCCGTTGCGGCCGCTATTGCCAGAGCGAAAGCGAAAAAAGCACAGCAAGCTTCTCAAGCAACGCCAGCCGTTGAAGCTCCTGTTGAAAAAGCAGAAGCCGAAGATATCGATCCACGCAAAGCTGCCGTTGCGGCCGCTATTGCCAGAGTGAAAGCGAAAAAAACACAGCAAGCTTCTCAAGCAATACCAGCCGTTGAAGCTCCTGTTGAAAAAGCAGAAGCCGAAGATGTCGATCCACGCAAAGCAGCCGTTGCGGCCGCTATTGCCAGAGTGAAAGCGAAAAAAGAAGCCGAACAACGTCGAGCTAAAGAAGAAGTTACCTTGGATTAATCACAGATGAAATTTAGACCGATACAAAATAACAACAGTAAATTAAAAATTGCGAGTTCCCCTTTTACGCATAATCAACAATCCACCAGCCAAGTTATGCTATGGGTTACATTAGCGGCATTACCGGGGATCATCAGTCAGATCTATTTTTTTGGTTTAGGCACTATTTACCAAATTATATTCGCCATCATCGTTGCGCTTGTGGCTGAAACTGTATGCGTAAAACTCAAAAAAGAAGATCCATTACTTTACCTTAAAGATAATTCCGCACTGCTTACTGGTGTATTGCTCGCAATTAGCATTCCGCCTTTGGCACCATGGTGGATCATTGTTTTAGGTACCTTTGTTGCTGTCGTTATCGCAAAACATATTTATGGCGGTTTAGGGCAAAATCCATTTAACCCCGCAATGGTAGGTTATGTAGTTTTACTTATCTCATTCCCAGTACAAATGACATCGTGGATGCCTCCTGTTGAATTACAAGCAGTCTCTTACAATGTCATGGACAGTTTAAGTATTTTCTTTACAGGTCATACATCATCAAGCTTAACACTTGAAGATTTAAGACGCTCTGTTGATGGCATTACACAAGCTACACCTCTTGATAGTTTTAAAACTGGATTATTAACTCATTCTATTGATGAAGTGTTAGCGACACCTATTTTACAAGGTGAGTTTGCCGGCATTGGATGGCAGTGGGTGAATGTAGCTTATTTAGTAGGTGGATTAGTTCTACTCTATAAACGCATTATTAGCTGGCATATCCCTGTTGCGATGATCTCAATGTTAGCCTTATGTTCGGTTATTAGTTGGGGGATCGATCCTACTCGTTACTCGCAACCCCTATTACAAATCTTCTCAGGGGCAACAATGTTAGGGGCTTTCTTCATAGCGACTGATCCTGTAAGTGCCTCTACAACCCCTAAAGGTCGTTTAATTTATGCGGGAATGATTGGTTTATTAGTTTGGGTTATCCGTGTTTATGGTGGATATCCAGATGCTGTTGCCTTTTCAGTATTACTTGCCAATATCGCTGTACCTTTAATCGATAGCTATACACGCCCTCGTGTTTATGGGCATTAATGTGCCAAGGAGAAAATGATGATCGATATCTTAAAACGTCATGGGCTAACATTAACTGTCTTTGCGGCTTGTACAACAGGTTTAACCGCTGTGGTGTACCACTTAACCGCAGATACCATTGCAGAGCAAGTGGCTATAGAAAAACAAAAATTATTGGATCAGGTGATCCCTCAAGCAATGTATGACAATGAACTTTCTAAAGATTGTTATCTACTTACGGCACCGGAATTGGGAAATTCAAAACCTCATAAACTTTATGTCGCACGTTTAGAAGGTAAACCCGTTGCAGCAGCCTTAGAATCTACCGCGCCAGATGGCTATTCAGGTGCAATTGAACTTCTTGTTGGCGCTGACTTTAAAGGCAACGTTCTAGGTGTTCGTGTAACCGCACATAACGAAACTCCTGGTCTGGGTGATAAAATTGAGACACGCATTTCCGATTGGATCACAACACTGAGCCATAAATTCATTTCCAGTGAAAACGATCCACATTGGGCGGTAAAAAAAGATGGTGGCGATTTTGATCAATTTACAGGTGCGACGATCACCCCCCGCGCTGTCGTTAACTCATCAAAACGCACAGCATGGCTAATACAATCATTACCAGAGAAATTAGAAACTCTCTCTGTCTGTGAGGCGAATTAATATGAACTCCATTAAAACGCTCTTTGCTCAAGGGTTATGGACAAACAACTCAGCTCTAGTGCAATTACTTGGTCTATGCCCTTTACTGGCGGTTTCCTCTACAGCAACTAACGCGCTAGGCTTAGGACTTGCGACAACATTAGTGCTATTTTGCACCAATGTGGCAGTTTCAAGTTTACGTCGTTGGGTTCCTTCTGAAATTCGTATCCCAATTTATGTTATGATAATCGCGTCTGTCGTCAGTGCTGTGCAATTACTGATCAACGCATACGCCTATGGTTTATACCAATCGTTGGGGATCTTTATTCCATTAATAGTCACCAACTGTATTGTTATTGGCCGTGCTGAAGCCTTCGCTGCTAAAAATGAAGTCTTTCCTTCTGCCATTGATGGTTTAGCAATGGGATTAGGGGCAACAGCCGCACTCTTTGTGTTAGGCGCGATCCGTGAAGTTTTAGGTAACGGAACATTATTTGACGGTGCAGATTTACTGTTAGGTGAATGGGCTCAAGTATTAAGAATCGAAATAGTTCATTTAGATTCCCCCTTCTTACTTGCCATTTTACCGCCAGGTGCTTTTATCGGTTTAGGCTTTATGTTAGCGGGAAAATACCTTATCGATGAAAGACAGAAAAAGCGCAGCGCTTCGATAATGAAAACTTATGAAAAAGAACAAGGCTGTGGTAGTCATATCGTTAAAAATTAATTTGTGAGCATAATGAATCAAGCAAAACGTATTGAAATTCTAACTCGGTTGCGTGATAACAATCCGCAACCTACGACAGAGCTAAAATTTGACTCTCCGTTTGAACTATTGATCTCCGTGTTACTCTCTGCACAAGCGACCGATGTGAGTGTCAATAAGGCAACTGCTAAACTTTATCCAGTTGCCAACACACCACAAGCTATCCTGAATTTAGGTGTGGATGGACTTAAGAAATACATTAAAACCATTGGCCTATATAATACCAAAGCTGAAAATGTGATTAAGACCTGTCAAATCTTGGTGGATAAACATCACAGTGAGGTTCCTGAAAACAGAGAAGCCCTTGAAGCTTTGCCTGGTGTTGGTCGCAAAACTGCAAATGTTGTTTTAAATACTGCATTTGGCTGGCCAACAATTGCTGTCGATACACATATCTTTAGAGTGAGTAATCGTACAGGCTTTGCCCCTGGCAAGAATGTCAATGAAGTTGAGCAAAAACTATTAAAGGTTGTTCCGGCAGAATTTAAAGTTGATTGCCATCACTGGCTTATTCTTCATGGTCGTTATACCTGTATTGCACGAAAACCACGGTGTGGCTCTTGTATTATTGAAGATCTGTGTGAATTTAAAGAAAAAACAGATCCTGAATAAAAATTTGCCGATTTGTCTGTTTTTCTGATGCAATATTACTTGCGTCGCTACGCACAATCGAATAAAACTATTGCCCACTTTTATTATTAAAACTGCCGACTTTCCGGAAAAATATGTTTCAAGACAATCCGCTGCTTGCACAGCTAAAACAGCAACTCCATGCCCAAACACCGCGCGTGGAAGGCCTTGTAAAGGGAACAGATAAAGGCTTTGGCTTCCTTGAAGTTGATGGTCAGAAAAGCTATTTTATTCCCCCTCCGCAAATGAAAAAAGTGATGCACGGTGACCGTGTAATTGCTGCTGTTCATACCAATAACGACAAAGAATCAGTTGAACCTGAAGAATTAGTTGAGCCCTTTTTAACTCGTTTTGTCGGCCGTATTCAAAGAAAAGAGGGTGATAACCGTCTGTGGATAATACCAGACCATCCTCTACTAAAAGATGCAATTCCTTGCCGTCCAGCTCAAGGTTTAACCCATAACTTTGTCAATCAAGATTGGGCTGTTGCGGTTATGCGCCGTCACCCACTTAATAAAGGTGATAAAGGTTTTCAGGCAGAAATCACCGACTATATTACAGATAAAGACGATCACTTTGCCCCTTGGTGGGTAACCTTAATGCGTCATCAACTTGAGCGCGATGCACCAGAAATGGGCAACGAAGCACTTACATTACATGATGCATTACCTCGTGAAGATCTGACTTCTCTCTCCTTTGTCACTATTGATAGTGCATCAACAGAAGACATGGATGACGCACTCTTTATTCGTAAAGAAGAGAACGGTCAATTAACGCTATTTATCGCCATTGCCGATCCTACGGCTTATATTTTGCCGAATAGTGAATTAGATAAAATTGCGGCACAACGCGCTCTAACTAACTATCTGCCGGGCTTTAACATCCCAATGTTGCCTCGTGAGCTATCTGATAACATTTGCTCATTACGCCCTAATGAAAAGCGCCCTGCATTAGTCTGTCAAGTCAGCATTGCCCAAGATGGTGCATTACATGAAGATATTCACTTCTATTCTGCATGGGTAGAATCAAAATCCAAACTGGTTTACGACCATATTTCAGATTGGTTAGAAGGCGCTAACAGCGATTGGAAACCAGAGAATGACATCGTTCATGAACAAGTAATGTTATTAAAAGAGATGTGTGAAAAACGTCATGAATGGCGTGAGAAACATGCTCTGGTCTTTAAAGAACGCCCTGATTACCGCTTTATTCTCGATGAAGGTGGTAATGTGTTAGATATCGTGGCTGAAAATCGTCGTATTGCAAATCGCATTGTCGAAGAAGCAATGATCACAGCCAATATCTGTGCAGCTAAAGTGCTGGCGAAAAACTTAGGCTTCGGTGTTTATAACGTTCACACTGGTTTTGATCCACTTTATATCGATCAAGTTGTACAAACTTTAAAAGATAATGGCATTGAAACCACTTCTGAAAGTTTGTTAACCCTTGAAGGTTTCTGTCAATTACGTCGTGAGCTAGATAACCAACCTAATCAATTCCTTGATAGCCGTATTCGTCGTTACCAAAACTTTGCTGAAATCAAATCAGAGCCAGGCCCACACTTTGGTTTAGGACTGGAAGCTTACGCAACATGGACATCACCGATCCGTAAATATAGTGATATTTTAAATCACCGTTTACTAAAAGCGATTATCAGTAAAGAGCCTGCTGAAAAGCCACAAGAAGAAGATGGTATTCGTATTGCAGAACGCCGTCGTGCTAATCGTATGGCTGAACGAGATGTGGGTGATTGGTTATATGCACGTTTCTTAAAACCTTTTGCGGGTACTGAAACACCATTTAACGCTGAAATTATCGATATTACACGTGGTGGTATTCGCGTTCGCTTAGTTGAAAATGGCGCAGTAGCCTTTATTCCGGCTCCTTTCTTACATGCTGTGCGTGATGAAATTCAATGCAGTCAAGAAACGGGTACAGTGATTGTGAAAGGTGAAAGTGCTTATAAACTCAATGATATCATTCCTGTTCGCATCGAAGATGTAAAACTTGAAACTCGTAATATCGTTGCTCGCCCTATCTAATTAGTCTGTAGTCGGTATACAATAAAGCTGATGGTTCATTTTGAGCCATCAGTTTTTTTATGCCTATTATCTTTGCTAGACATAACACTAGAAATTTAAAGGGAATAAAAAGGGAATATTTTTATGGTATTAAGGAAATAAAACACTCAGACCATAAATTTAGTAAATAACAAATGGATTGAATTAATGAAAGATAAAGTGCAGATTAGCCGTTTTTTAAGCTATATATTACGACACTCCCCTGAAAGTATTGGTTTATCACTTGATGAGCAAGGATGGGGTGAAATATCACAACTGATCTTGTTAGCGCAGAAAAAAGGCACGCAACTAACCCTTGAACTGATTAACGATGTAGTTAAAACGAATGATAAAAAGCGTTTCGCTATTTCAGAAAATGGGCTTTTTATTCGTGCCGTTCAAGGGCACTCTCTTAAGACTACGGTTGATTACCAAGCTATTACTCCTCCTAAAATACTTTATCACGGTACAGCAACTCGTTTTATCGACAGTATTTTTAATCAAGGTTTAATACCGAATGGTCGCCAATATGTTCATTTATCACAAGATTATAAAACAGCCGTGAATGTCGGCAATCGTCATGGAAAAGCCGTTGTTTTAATTGTTGATAGTGAAAAAATGTTTAGTGAAGGTTTTGAATTTTATCAGGCTGATAATGGTGTATGGTTAACGCTTTCCGTGCCTGTGAAATATCTAAAAATCGAAGAGAAAGAATAGAATGAAATATAAACAAGTAGGTGACATTGTCACCTATAATCTTGCTTATGGTGTTCTCTGTTTGACTAATACTTAATCAGGATGACCTGTGATGGTTATTTTAGTGCCCTTCTGATCTTCTTCTAACAAAATTTCGGTAAAACCACCTGCAAACTGCTGTTCTATTATTAATTTTTTGGGGTTTTCCCAATTATAGTCCACAGAAACGGCATCATTTGTGTACTCTTTTTGGATGTTATTATTCACTCTAATGACTTTTTCAAGATAAGCTTCATCGTGTTCGCTGACATATTTTTTATACGCATCAGTGATTGAAAGCCCAGTATAAATACAGTTGGTTATTGCCCCATGCTCGTAAATTTCATCCATTGTCTGCTCTGGTGAAGAACAATATTTATCATGGACAATCACTTTATCTATTTTGCTTTCTGCCAAAAGCACAGAAGAATACAACAACGTTACAATCATCAAATATGCTTTCATAAAACACCTTTAAAAAGACATCTATTAATAACAATAAAAAATGCGCTAATCTCAATAGAAAATCAGCGCACCCTTATTCATTTCATTGCTATCTAGCTAGCTAAATCAGCCACCAGCCAGTTTAACTTTCATTCCTTTGGCTTCTAATAGCGATTTAATTAAATCACGTTTGTCACCTTGGATCTCAATTAAACCGTCTTTTACACTACCACCACAGCCACATTTTTTCTTTAGTTCAGCGGCAAGTTTGGCCAGCTCTGCATCATCCAGATCGATACCTGAAACAACACAAACACCTTTACCTTTACGCCCACTAGTTTGACGCTGAATACGCACAATACCATCACCGACAGGACGTACAGGCTTTTGTTCTTCTTCTTTAATGCGACCCGCATCTGTGGAATAAACCAAACGAGAGTTATTATCCATGTTAATTACATACCTTGTATATATTCGTCATACTATTAAGATGCAGTGTATTGTCACTTAGCTACATCTTGAGTTATTTAGAGTATAGAACGATTAATTTGTTGCAACGTTTCAAGAGGATTATCACTACGTGTAATAGGACGTCCAATCACCATATAATCAACCCCTGCTGCAATGGCTTGTTCTGGCGTCATGACTCGACGCTGATCACCAACATCACTTCCTGCAGGGCGAATACCTGGTGTCACTAATAAGAAATCATCACCACAAACTTGTTTAAAACGTGTAGCTTCATGTGCAGAGCACACAACACCATCAAGGCCACAAGATTTTGTCAGCAACGCCAAGCGCTCGGCTTGTTCTGCGGGTGTTAATGTTATACCCAACTCAATCAAATCGGACTGATCCATACTCGTTAACACTGTTACTGCTGTTAAAAGTGGTGCATCTTTGCCATAGGATACAAGGCTTTCTTTAGCTGCACGCATCATGCGACTGCCACCACTTGCATGTACGTTCACCATCCATACACCTAAATCAGCCGCAGCTGCAACGGCTCTTGCAACGGTATTGGGAATATCATGAAATTTTAGATCCAAGAAAATGTCAAAACCGTCTTTTTGTAACTGCGTAACAAATTGAGGGCCAAAACGGGTAAACATCTCTTTACCAATTTTTAAACGGCAAGATGAGGGATCGATACGTTGTGCAAAATCTAATGCACTTTTTTGATCTTCATAGTCTAATGCCACAATAACGGGCGCGCAGGTGAACTCGGGCGATTTTTTATCACAATGAAATGACATTTTAGGGCCTTTATTTATAAAGAGACTATTAAAAAAGTGACATCGTCACTGACCATCTAAACCGCGAATAGGTTTAACGGTATCCCATGAACGACAGGATGGACAATGCCAATATAATGCATGAGAGGTAAAACCACATTTATGGCAACGATAATCTGGTTTGGTACGAATTTGTTCACCAACCATATAACGCAATAAAATAAGACTTTCTTTGGCTCGACCTTCTTCTGCTTCAGCTAAATGATAACGCATTAAGCGATAGAAAAGTCGCATTGTAGGATGGCGTTCTAATTGGCGGTTAATATAAAGCTGAGCAGCTTCAATACCTTCTTTGGCTTCAATGATATCTGCAAGGTAGAGTTCAGCAATAGCACCGCTATTACTATCAACACATTGGCGTAAATACGCCTCCCAACGAGAATTATCTTCTTGCGTCTGAAAACATTCAAAAAGCATAGGTAATGTTTCACTTACCATCTCTTTATCTTGCTCGATAACTTTCATCAGCACTTCAATGGCTTTTTGTTTCTCATCACGAGCAATATAAATACGACCATACATAATTGAAACACGAGCACAGAGGGGATCTGCTTGGCCTGCTTTTTGTAGAAAACTAAGTGCACTATCAAGATTATCACTACTCATTTCTTGAAGTGCCAACTCACAGTAAAAATGTGATATTTGTTCTTTTAATTCATGCTGACCTAATTTTACTAATTTTTCAGCTGTTTCGATGGCTTTGCCCCAATCACTTGTTAACTGGTAAATAGCCAGCAAAGATTGTAACGCGCTTTGGCGAAACTCTTGCTCATCAATAAGTTGCTGAAACATATTTTCAGCTCGATCGTAAACTCCCGCAGCAACATAGTCACGGCCAAGTTGTTGAACAGCTAGGAGACGTTGATCAAAAGAAAGCGCTGCACTTTCCATTAAGGATTGATGAATACGAATTGCGCGTTCAACTTCACCACGAGAACGGAAAAGATTGCCTAACGTAAGATGTGCTTCAAAAGCAGAACTATCTTCTTTAAGCATTTCAAGGAAGAGATCAACAGCTTTATCTTGTTGATCCGAAAGTAAGAAGTTAACACCCGCCACGTATTCTCGTGACAGGCGATCGGCATTCTGCTGTTTATCCTGTTGGGCGCCACGACGCCCCATATACCAGCCGTAAGCTGCCGCGACAGGTAATAACAGAAACAGCAATTCTAGCATCAGCTATCGTCCTTATTTCGTAGCAGAAGCAACCGTTGGGCGACTTTCTTGGCTTTCTTGTTTGGTTTGAGCGCTTTCAAGACGTTTAATTTTACGTTTTGCTCGGCCTAGTGATAAACGGGCGCGCAAATAGAAAACACCACTCACAATCCAACCAAGAACAAAGCCGACACCAAACAGTGTGGCTAACAAGGTAGAAATACGATATTCCCCTTGAGCAATAAGGTAATTGAATGTGACTACCTGATCGTTATTTGAGCCTAAAGTCATGGCAATGACCACGATGGCAAAAACAAGAATAACCAAAATAAAAAGTAGGACTTTTTTCACATTATTTCCTTTTTTATTCTCTTTTCTTTAGTGGACAGATAAAGGTAGCATTTTCACTGCGCACAAAGAAAGTCATTTCTTAGAATCAACTGATTTTCGTATATTTTTTCACATAAATACTGAAAAAGACATTCTGTATCTCAAAAATAAAGGCTATCGTCAGGATTTGAGTAATAAACGTCGCTCAATCACCTTAAATGCACACCAAACCAGCATAGTACTTATAAGAATACCCACAATCACATCAGATGCCCAGTGCATTCCCAACACAATACGCCCTACAGTGACATCGATTCCCCATAATAACCCGAGTGTTGCTAAAAAATAATGACCGCGCAACATAAAAAGGACAAAAACAAACAAGCCGAGTGTTGCTGCAAATAAGCTATGCCCGGATGGAAAAGCATAACCCGTTTCCGCTTTCCAATGTTTAAGTTGCCATTCGGGGATCATAGGGGAATTTGCCAATCCATTTTGGAGTAATTGTTCCCGCGCTGATCTGGGAACTTGATAAAATGCCTCTGGTGTAATGTGTAAATTGTCACTGACCCAAACAACATAAGGACGAGGTTCTTTGACTGTATTTTTAACTGCAACCTTAACTAATTGCCCAACGGCTAAGGTCGCAACAATTATCACCGCTAATTGAATAAAATTATTACGTTTTAATTTCAAAACCATAAACAGTAATGCCAAAAACACAATAATACTAATAGTTCCCCAAGGTTTCGCTGCACTATCTGCTATCCACAATGTGCTAATTCCCCCTAAAGGGTGATCAGTCGGTTGCCATTGCCAACCCAGCATTAACACTACACTAGGTATGATTAAGAGTAATATACTGCCTAATGAAATTAATCTTGTTATCTTCTTATTCAATATATCGACCCTTCTCAAATACAAACACTGTCTTTCGTTTATCTTTAAAGTTTATCAGTATAAACGATGCTCGTTTAGCAATAAATCATTATGCAATAAGGCTCAAAATCTGATAATTTGTAGTGGTGTGAATTTATAAGTGTGTGTTATCCCATTTCCTTGCCTATCAGACATGGAAACATTTCAGTGTTTTATTTCTCTTTGTTCTCGTTATAAAGTGTATAATCTTGAACGAGAGTTTCACCTGAAATTATGAGTCAAAAATAATGAAATTAAGACGTATCGCAGAAGCAAAACTACCTACTCCTTTTGGTGAGTTTTTAATGGTCGGTTTTGAAGAAATCGCAACAGGTAAAGATCACGTCGCCCTAGTCTATGGCGATATCTCAGGCTCAGAGCCTGTATTATCTCGTATTCATTCAGAATGCTTAACGGGTGATGCCTTATTTAGTTTGCGTTGTGATTGTGGTTTCCAACTTGAAGCTGCACTTTCACAAATAAGCAAAGCGGGTCGTGGTGTCTTACTTTATCATCGCCAAGAAGGCCGTAATATTGGCTTACTAAATAAAATAAGAGCTTATGCATTACAAGATAAAGGGTTAGATACTGTTGAAGCAAACCTCGAATTAGGTTTTAAAGCTGACGAACGCGATTTTACCCTTTGTGCTGACATGTATAATCTATTAGGTGTTCATGAGGTGCGGTTATTAACCAATAATCCGAAAAAAATTGAAATCATGAAAGCCGCAGGTATTAATGTTATCGAGCGAGTTCCTCTGATTGTCGGACGTAATCCAAGTAATGCACATTATCTTGATACCAAAGCCGATAAAATGGGCCATCTTTTATTTAAGAAAGCGCAATAATAAAGTAACAGCACAGCATTAATAATTTTCAAATCCGAGTCTAAGTTGCTCGGATTTTTATTTAGCTCTTTTTATTCTATTACCTTGTAAATTCATTCTTTATCTATTTTTCTTTGCTTATATTTCCTTCTTTTTTACAGATCATTCGTCATTAAATTATATCATGTGAAAATTTGTCATATGCGATTTCATTGACTATCTATCTGATTCTAAGTTATTTATTAATAAATAAATTTTGATAGGAAAACATTATGCCATTACATTTTTCTGGTAGGATTTTCGGCGCGCTATTATTAGTGGGAACATTATTAACAGGCTGTGATAATAGCGATAAAAACAGCTATTCAATCAAAGTTGGTGTGATCAATGGCGCTGAACAAGATGTGGCAGAAATTGCCAAAAAAGTCGCTAAAGAAAAATATGGTTTAGAGGTTGAATTAGTGGGTTTTAGTGGCTCATTATTACCTAATGATCCCACAGCAAATAAAGAATTAGATGCGAATGTTTTTCAGCATCGCCCTTTTCTTGCTCAAGATAATCAATCTCGGGGTTATAATTTAGTGGCTGTGGGCAATACCTTTGTTTTTCCTATGGCCGGCTATTCAACAAAAATCAAACACCCTTCTGAATTAAAATCTGGCGATACCATTGCAGTTCCTAACGATCCAACCAACTTGGGCCGAGCTTTACTGTTATTAGATAAAGAAAAACTTATCACATTAAAACCAAATAGTGGCTTGTTACCTACTGCCATCGATATTATTGATAATCCTCTTAAATTAAAAATTATGGAGCTAGAAGGCGCACAGTTACCACGAGTGTTAAACGATCCGAAAGTCACCGTTGCCATTATTAGCACCACTTACATCCAACAAATTAATTTATCTCCGACAAAAGACAGTATTTTTATTGAAGATAAAAACTCGCCTTACACCAATATTATAGTGGCAAGAGAAGACAACAAAGACGCTAATAATGTGCGTGATTTTATCAAGGCTTATCAATCCCCCGAAGTTGCAATAGCCGCCGAAACCATTTTTAATGGTGGTGCAGTTCAGGGTTGGTAAAAATTTATTAGCTTTTTTATGGCAGACGCCACTTAAGCAACCTAAAAAAACGCCCCATTTTTATAATGAGGCGTTTAGCGATATCAATAAGACCTAATTAAAGCATATTACGAATAACATAATGTAATATGCCACCATGTTGGAAATAAGCGAGTTCGGTTTGTGTATCAATACGGCAACGCGCCATAATAGTTTCAGTGCGATTATCCGCAAAAGTAATATTAACCGCGACATCTTGACCTGGTGTTAATGCATTAAGCCCAGTGATCTCAATTTTCTCATCACCTTTTAATCCTAATGTTTGACGTGTAACACCTGCTGGGAATTCTAACGGTAAAACTCCCATACCAATCAAGTTAGAACGATGAATACGCTCAAAAGAACCCGAAATCACGACACGAACACCTAATAAACGCGTTCCTTTTGCTGCCCAGTCACGGCTAGAGCCTGAACCATACTCACTTCCTGCAATGATCGCCAATGGGGTATTTTCTTGCTGGTAACGCATTGCAGCATCATAAATTGCTAACGTTTCCCCCGTTGGAATATGTTTGGTAAAACCACCTTCAATTCCCGGTACCATTTCATTACGAATACGAATATTGGCAAAGGTGCCTCGCATCATAACTTCATGGTTACCACGTCGAGAGCCGTAGGAGTTAAAATCTTTCGGTTCTACCCCATGCTCACGCAAATAACGTCCAGCGGGACTATCAGCTTTAATATTTCCAGCAGGTGAAATATGGTCAGTTGTTACCGAATCACCTAAAATTGCCAAGATACTGGCTTGGTGAATATCGTTAATTGGTGCTGGCGTTTTTGTCATTCCTTTAAAGAAAGGAGGATGACGAATATAAGTAGAATCTGCCTGCCAAGTATACACTGGCGTATTTTGTGTTTTCAGTGATTTCCACGTCTCATCTCCTTCAAACACCGCAGAGTACTCTTTATGGAACATCTCTGTTTTCACTTTTTCAACCGCATCTGCAATTGCTTTACTGTCAGGCCAAATATCTTTTAAGTAAACAGGGTTACCCTGCTTATCTTTACCTAAAGATTCTTTAGTAAGATCGATACTCATATTCCCTGACAATGCATAAGCAACCACCA
This sequence comes from Proteus sp. G2669, assembly GCF_009915245.1. Lineage (NCBI taxonomy): Bacteria > Pseudomonadati > Pseudomonadota > Gammaproteobacteria > Enterobacterales > Morganellaceae > Proteus > Proteus sp. G2669. The sequence continues at coordinate 334,317 of NZ_JAABLX010000055.1, forward strand.
GCGGAGGCGAAGCTAACCAGTTAGTTTTTACTAAAGGATGAATTCGACCTTCAAAGTTACGGTTACCTGATAATACCGCTGCAATAGTTAAATCATTGTCTTTAATTGCGCTTTCAATCGGTGCTAATAAAGGCCCAGAATTACCAATACAAGTCGTGCAACCATAACCCACAAGATTAAAACCTAACTCATCAAGATAAGGCGTTAATCCCGCTAAATTAAGGTAATCTGTGACCACTTTAGAGCCGGGGGCTAAAGAAGATTTTACCCAAGGTTTACGCTGTAATCCCTTTTCTACCGCATTTTTAGCCAGTAACCCCGCGGCCATTAAGACATTCGGGTTTGAAGTATTAGTACAAGATGTGATCGCTGCAATCACGACAGCACCATCAGTTAACTCAAATTCAGGGTAATCATCAATTTTTACTTGAGGTAACTGCGCCAGTGGTTTCTTATTGGTTTCAAGATCTACTGCCGCTTTAAATGCATTAGGAACACTTGCTAAATTCACTCTATCTTGAGGACGTTTAGGCCCAGCTAGACTTGCTTCAACTGTTCCCATGTCAAGAGATAATGTAGAGGTAAAGATAGGCTCATCACCAGCATGACGCCATAAACCTTGCTCTTTACTATAAGCTTCAACTAAAGCGATTTCTTGCTCTTCTCGCCCAGTTAAACGCAAATAATCAAGCGTAATATTGTCTATTGGGAAAAAGCCACATGTTGCTCCGTATTCTGGCGACATATTCGCTATCGTTGCCCGATCAGCTAAAGGTAATGAGGCTAAACCATCTCCGTAAAACTCAACAAATTTTCCTACTACACCATGGGCTCGTAGCATTTGGGTGACAGTAAGTACAAGATCTGTTGCTGTAATACCTTCTCGTAGTTTGCCTGTCAGTTTAAAACCAACAACATCAGGAATAAGCATTGAAATAGGCTGACCTAACATTGCAGCTTCAGCTTCAATACCTCCAACCCCCCAGCCTAAAACACCAAGACCATTAATCATGGTGGTGTGAGAATCTGTTCCTACTAAGGTATCTGGATAAGCTACATAACGGCCATCTTTTTCTTCAGGCCAGATAGCTTTACCTAAATACTCAAGGTTTACCTGATGGCAAATCCCTGTTCCTGGTGGCACAACACGAAAACGTTCAAACGATTGCTGCCCCCAACGCAAGAAAAGGTAACGTTCATAGTTACGTTCCATTTCTATTTCAACGTTTTCAGCAAATGCATTTTTACTTGCGTATTCATCAACCATCACAGAGTGATCAATAACTAAATCAACGGGCGATAATGGATTGACCTTTTCCACCTGTCCGCCTAATGATTTTACGGCTTCTCGCATTGCAGCTAAGTCAACAACAGCAGGCACACCTGTAAAGTCTTGCATTAAAACTCTTGCTGGTCGATAAGCTATTTCACGAGATGCATGGGCTGTTTTTTGCCAATCAACTAACGCCTTAATATCATCTTCAACAACCGTATCATTATCGAGATAACGTACTAAATTTTCTAACAGTACCTTCAGAGATTTAGGAAGACGGGTAATATCGCCTAATTGACGAGCAACTTCAGTAAGGCGGTAATACTCATATTCACGAGATCCAACTAAGAGCGTGGAATGGCTCTCTTTTTTCAAGTGTAACGACATAGCTCCTCCTTCTTATTTTTATACTGACAGCATGTTTAAACCATCAAAATAGGTAAGGTTATCTATTAAACATATCATATAACTCATAATTTCGCTTAAGGATCACACAATTTGTTAACGTAATGTTATGGCTATCATGGTGTTAATAAATTTTAGTCTCAAGCTTTTCATCTAATTAGGATTTAATAACGGAGGTATAACTGTGAAAGGATAATATTTATGAATAATAAACAATCTGAGTTACTAAAGAATATAATAAGTGCCGATCGTTACTTTGCTGAACCTATCAAACCTCCTTTTCCGCAAACTTTATCGATAAACTCATTACATTCTCAAAATCTAAAAGATACTGAAGGTCTGGTGCAATTTATCATCGCCTCACCAAAATTGTTTGAAGAATTCGAAATAGAAAAAATGTCACAACTTAAAAATATTCAAATTGGACTTATTTCTATCATAGCGAACCATCTGGCCGCATTAAAAAAAGAAGACAATGAAGCCTATTATCGTCCTGAACATTGGTTAGAAACGCTGAATCATCTTCCCCTTTTAGGGCACAATAAGGTGGAAACAAAAAAACTCCATAAACAGACATTTGATTTTTCTGTTGCTCAAGCTTTTATTCAGTTATTACTTGGTACAGCAATTAATGCCACTTCACCTGCTTTAGGTGAATTTATTGATTTTTTACGTACTCAAGGCCAAAAAATAGAAATTGGATTACGACAATCATTAGATAGTTATCAAACAATAACCATTGCAGGAGTGACCGAGATCCTTAATCATAATAACCATCTTATTTTTGTACCTAAGTTAAAAATCCTGAGCTTACGTTTTTCATATAAATCTGCAAAAATGCTTCTTGCTAGTTGTATTGGACGTAAATTTACTGTGTCTTTAGAGTACAGCACGATCACCTCTATCTTTGATGCTAACGCACTGGATGATCCGAAAATTAATCAACAATTTTATGATTTTTTAAATAAGTATCGTCAACTAAGCATTACAAAGTCAGACGCTTTCTTTAGTGGAGATTTTTATTTGAAATAAGTTATACGGGGTTAAGATTGATGATTACGCTTGAAGGCGGGAATTACCCGCCTTTCAGTATTACACTAATGGCAATTCAATATCTTTAAATAGCTCTTCAATTTCTTCATGTGTTCGCAATGTAACGGCTTGTTCAATTAAATTACGAGTTAAATGTGGAGCGAAACGCCACATAAAGTCATACATGTAACCACGTAAGAAACCACTGCGACGGAATGCAATTTTAGTGGTGCTATAGCTAAATTTATCACGCATATCAATCGCCACTAAATCACTGTCTAGCACAGGATCAAACGCCATACTAGCAATTACACCAATACCTAAATGTAATCTTACATACGTTTTAATGACATCAGCATCTGTTGCAGTGAAAACAATTTTAGGTTTTAAACCTACTTTGCCAAAAGCATCATCGAGATCAGAACGTCCTGTAAAACCTTGGGTATAAGTCACGATGTCGTAACAAGAAAGTTCTTTCAGTGTGACTTCTCTTTTTTGTGCTAAAGGATGATCTTTAGGAACCACCACAATACGGTTCCAACGATAACAAGGTAGCATCACTAAATCGTTATAAAGATGCAGTGACTCTGTCGCAATAGCGAAATCACTTTTACCTCTGCAAACATCTTCAGCTATTTGTGTTGGTGAACCTTGATTCATATGTAAAGAAACATCAGGGTAGCGCTCAATAAAGCCTTTTATCACAGGTGGCAATACATAACGAGCTTGAGTATGTGTTGTTGCAATAGACAGCGAACCTCTGTCTGGATAAGTATGTTCACCAGCTGCAGATCGAATGGCTTCTGTTTTCGACAATATTTCTCTAGACAGCCTAACAATCTCTTCACCTGCGGGTGTCACATGCGTTAAATGTTTACCACTACGAGAAAATATTTGTATACCTAATTCATCTTCTAACATGCGGATCTGCTTACTTATCCCCGGTTGAGATGTATACAAACGCTCTGCCGTGGTTGATACATTTAAATCGTTATTCACCACTTCAACGATATAACGCAACTGTTGTAATTTCATAGAGAGGCTATCCCTTCAACAAAAGACTTATTATTCCGTTATTCTATTTATATTCATATAACTAAAAAGAATAATAAAGATGTAATATATAACCACTATATCACTTATTTCATTTCGGTCTAACGTAATTAATAGGGTTATTTAGGTTTTGTTATATCGAATAGTTATAAGCTATAAATAAGCATAAAAAAAGCTGACTCGATGTCAGCTTTTATTTCAGAACAATAATGGCCTTAGATTATTTAATAACACCGCATGCCATTCTTGCACCACCACCGCCAAGTGCTTCTGGATTATCTGAATAGTTATCACCACCGACATGCACCATTATGGCTTTATCTTTCACTTGCTCAAGTTTAGTCAGTTTTGGCGCTAATACTGCGTAATCAGCAACGCCTTTATCATTAACAACCAATCCAGGTAAATCACCTAAGTGCCCTTCTTTATTATAAGGTCCCAAGTGAACACCGGTTTTTTCCGGATCTAAATGACCACCGGCTTTTAAAGCAGGAACAGGTTTACCCTCTTTCATATCTGGCTCACAAGAGCCATTAGCATGAATATGAAAACCATGCACACCAGGTGTTAATCCTGTCAATTTTGGCGTAAATAACAGTCCATAATCGGTTTCAGTGATAGTAACAACACCAATATCGTTACCGGCACCTGTAGGAAGTGCTTCTTTTAACGTGACATCTAATGTGGCTGCACTCGCCACTGAGGTGAAGAGTAAACCAGAGAGTAACAAAGGCATCAGTTTCATAGTATCTCCGTCTTATTATTAGCAAAGTAAAATATCAGACAAATAGAAATTAACCACTTACACTGTTTCAATGTACATTAATTAGCATATCTTCTTCATGCAAAAAAAGCGACTAACTCTCATTAGTCGCTTTTTTATTTATCACGCAATGCCAATGTTATTTGGTTTTTTCAACCCATTTACCATCGACATAAAACGCAGACCAACCCGTTGCTTTGCCATCTTTTTCAGAAGAAACATATTGTTGTTTAGTTTTACGACTAAACCGCACAATCGTTGGATTTCCTTCTGGATCAGCCACAGGTGCTTCAGCTAAATAACGCATTTTCTCTGCTAATCTGTCTTTAAAGCGAACCAATTCTTCTACTTTTGGTGCGCGCGTTTCTCTTGATTTAGGGAAGGTATTTGCGGCTAAGAATACACCCGCGGCACCATCACGTAAGACAAAATACGCATCAGATTTTTCACATGGTAACTCAGGAAGCGGTACAGGATCTTCCTTCGGTGGCGCAATTTCACCACTTTTTAAGATTTTACGGGTATTTTTACATTCATCATTAGTGCAACCCATGTATTTACCAAAACGCCCCATTTTCAGGTGCATTTCAGAGCCACATTTATCACACTCAATAACAGGCCCTTCGTAACCTTTTAAGCGGAATTCACCCTCTTCGACGTCATAACCATCACATGCAGGGTTATTACCACAAACATGTAATTTACGATGCGTGTCAATCAGGTAACTGTCCATTGCAGTACCACATTTCGGGCAACGGCGACGAGCTCGTAATGCGTTAGTTTCTGCATCTTCCCCTTCCAGAATATTCAATAATTCATCTTCAGGAATAAGGTTAATAGTCTGTTTACAACGTTCTTTGGGCGGTAATGCGTAACCTGAACATCCCAAGAATACCCCTGTTGTCGCCGTTCTAATTCCCATATGGCGAGAACAAGTTGGGCACTCAATAGAAGTGATTACCATTGGATTTGGTCGCATTCCTCCTTCTTCTGGATCTTTTTCAGCAACTTCTAATTGCTGACTAAAATCAGTAAAGAATGCATCTAATACCGCTTTCCAATTTTCTTCGTTGTTTGCAACATGGTCGAGGTGATCTTCCATTTGCGCAGTGAAATCGTAATTCATTAAATCGCTAAAATTCTCTTCTAAGCGATCTGTGACAATTTCACCCATTTTTTCTGCATAAAAACGGCGGTTTTCAACTTTTACATAACCACGATCTTGAATAGTGGAAATAATAGACGCATAAGTTGAAGGACGGCCAATACCGCGTTTTTCTAATTCTTTAACTAAAGTCGCTTCGCTAAAACGTGCTGGTGGCTTAGTAAAGTGTTGAGTCGGTTCTAATTCAGCTAAAGCCAGTTTCGCCCCTACATCAACAGCCGGCAACGTTTTATCTTCATCTTTATTACGCATTGCAGGCATCACTTTCGTCCAACCCGCAAAACGTAAAGTACGGCCTTTAGCACGTAATTTATAATCACCTGATTCGACAGTTAATGTCGTTGAATCATATTTTGCTGGTGTCATTTGACACGCCACAAATTGATTCCAAATTAGTTGATATAATCGTTTGGCATCGTTATCCATATCTTTTAAAGATTCTGAGATAACATTGATATCCGAAGGACGAATAGCTTCGTGCGCTTCTTGCGAATTTTCTTTGCTCGAATAAACATTTGGTTCTTTCGGCAAATACTTAGCACCAAATTGCTCGCTAATATAATCACGCGCCATTTGAATTGCATCCTGACTTAAGTTAGTCGAGTCAGTACGCATATAGGTAATATAACCAGCTTCATAAAGGCGTTGAGCTAGCATCATTGTCTTTTTCACACCAAAACTTAAACGCGTACTGGCCGCTTGTTGTAAAGTTGATGTGATAAGTGGTGCGCTTGGCTTGCTTGATGTTGGTCTATCTTCACGATCTTTTACTGTGAAGGTTGCATTTTTTAATGCATTAACCGCAACCTGCGTTTCATCAGATGAAACAGGATTGAAGGCTTTATCATTATAATGCGTGACTTCCATACGCAATGGTTGTTCATCAGGTGTTAATAATGATGCGTGTAACTGCCAATATTCTTCAGGAACAAAGGCTTTAATTTCACGTTCACGTTCAACCAATAGACGAACAGCTACAGATTGCACTCGACCCGCAGATAATCCACGAGCGACTTTTTTCCAAAGTAAAGGTGAAACCATATAGCCCACAACACGATCCATAAAACGACGTGCTTGTTGCGCGTTAACGCGGTCTATATTTAACTCACCTGGAGTTTGGAAAGCTTGTGTAATGGCATTTTTCGTGATTTCGTTAAAAACCACTCGACTAAATCTTTCATCATCACCGCCGATAACTTCGCGTAAATGCCACGCGATAGCTTCTCCTTCGCGGTCAAGGTCCGTTGCGAGATAGACATGATCAGCTTTATCAGCCAATGCTTTTAGTTCAGCCACAACCTTTTCTTTGCCGGGTAGAATTTGATAGTTCGCATTCCACCCATTATAAGGATCGATTCCCATACGGCTGACTAAGGCTGATTTCTCATCCTTTTTAACTTTTTTCACGCCTTTCGTGGCGGATGAGTTTTCGCTCTTCTGGCTGCCAGAACCACTCTTGGGCAAATCACGAATGTGACCCACGCTAGATTTAACTACGTAGTCATTGCCAAGATATTTATTGATCGTTTTGGCTTTTGCCGGGGACTCCACGATTACAAGAGCTTTACCCATAATTACCTTTACCTAATTAAACTTTGTTATGACGGTATTGTTTAATACCCTCAACTAAAAAAATGTTTAAAATCTCTTTTTTATATTGCGTTAGTTTTGCAATATATCAACCTGTTTTTATTCAAAGCTTTTGTTTGAGCTCAAAACTCATTACTTTTTTTGAGGTATTTTAATCACCTCACTGCTTTGATCGGGCAACGGGCAAATTATATTTGCTACATATAGCGTAGCTAAGCTTTTAAAAATGCCACACTCTACCTGATAAAAAGTGAGGCGCAACAAATTATTTTTCTAAGGAGCACAGATTATGTCAACACAAACTACACCTATTACAACAGAGATGCTACTTGAAAAAGCGAATAAAATCATATGCGAACATGAAGATTATTTACAAGGTATGCATGCAGATTCTGTTGAACAAAAAGGTAATGTCCTCGTATTTAAAGGTGAATTTTTTTTAGATGAGCAAGGTTTACCTACGGCAAAAAGCACTGCAGCTTTTAATATGTTTAAGCATTTAGCACATGTGCTATCAGATAAGTATCATTTAGAATAATCGCCATTAGGATTATTTCACACTTAATCTCACTATCGAGAAAGAGACGTTACTTGCCAGTTATTGTTTTTCCAATAAAAATAGCTGGCATAAAAAATCACCTTTAAAGAATAAAAATGCAAAAAAGTGGAGGCTGTTTATTATTCTCTTATATTTAGGATTACACTCACCTATTAATACAATCAGTAATATCAATTATTTTTATTTTGTTTTTACCGTTATATTGATACTTCCTAGAAAGAGGAAATATTTACCCTGTTGTTGTTAAGCAATATCAATTATTTCTTTGATTGCCAGTGAATACTTCACTGGCTTTTTTTTGCCTTATAGCAATACGATTTGCCAATAAAGCATCAAAATATCTGTGTGAAGAATTCAAGAAGTATTGATGAACAAGAAGGGAAAATGGCAGCGATACCAAGCTTTAGGTTTTAAATTCTCGGTATCGCTAATAAAACTTAACTTTGTGTACTCGGTTGGGTTATAGCAATGGTTTCTTACTTCTTTGAACCCAGCGCATCATCAATTTATCAACGCTTTCCATTGCACCACTTGTAACACGTTCAACCATTTTCTTTTTAAGAACATATCGAACAGAAAAGACTTCATAGTCGTTAATGTGATTAATTAACCAATCATCACTCACACCAACTTCATCAATTAAGCCTTTATTCAATGCTTCTGTGCCATACCAATATTCTCCAGTAGCGACACTATCAATATCAAGTTGAGGGCGATATTTATGTACAAAAGCTTTAAATAACAGGTGTGTTTCATTTAAATCTTGTTTAAATTTCTCACGACCTTCTTCTGTGTTTTCACCCAATAAAGTTAATGTACGTTTATATTCACCAGCAGTATGTAACTCAACATCAATGTCGTTTTTCTTAAGCAATCGGTGAATATTAGGGATTTGAGCAACGACACCAATTGAGCCAATAATCGCAAAAGGTGCTGCGACGATTTTATCAGCCACACAGGCCATCATATACCCACCACTTGCCGCAACTTTATCGACAACTGCAGTAAGTTTAATATCTTTTTCTTTTAAACGTGTTAATTGCGCGGCTGCTAGTCCATATCCGTGAACCATGCCACCAGGGCTTTCTAAACGGAGTAAAACTTCATCACCAGTTTGGGCAACAGAAAGAATGGCACTGATCTCTTCACGTAATGCACCCACTTCATGAGCATCCATGCTACCATTGAAATCAAGAACATATAAACAAGGTTTTACAACGCCTTTCTTACCTTCTTTCGCATTGTTTTTACTTTGTTTATTTTCTTTTTTCTGCTGTTTTTTAAACGCTTTGTACCAGACCTTTAATTCAGCATCGTCCATTCTCGCTTGTTGCATTACTCGCTGTTTTTCTTCATAAGCTTCAGCAAGATCTGTCACTTTTAACGTGCCTTTTCGATTTTGCTTCTTATTTCCAATAACAATAAAAAACAACACAATAGCGATAATAGCCACGACAACTGTGGCAATCTCTGCTAAAAACAGTCCATATTGTAAAATATACTCCACAAAGACCTCTTTTTAAGGTTAATAACACTGACTAAAACCAATATGCCTAGTTTAACGAAATTCTGCTTTAGCGCTAGTCACAAAGGCATAATTATGGGTAACACCATAAAAAAATCAGCTATAAATTGTAAACAAAAAACCAGACTAAACTGGTCGCTAGACAAATAAGACGTTACACTTTATTTACTTTTTACTAGACAGGATATCAATATGTTGCAATATCAACCGGATCATAGCGTGCTAAAAGATAAAATTATTCTAGTAACTGGTGCTGGTGATGGCATAGGAAAAGAAGCCGCACTAACTTATGCGCAATATGGCGCAACACTTATCTTATTAGGCCGTACTTTATCAAAACTTGAAGATGTTCAAGAAGAAATCATTACATCAGGTGGACAACAACCCATGTTGTATCCCCTTGATTTACTTACAGCAACGGAAAACGATTTTCAGCAATTTGCTGATACACTTGTTAAACGCTTTCCTCACCTTGATGGTGTGCTACAAAATGCAGGTCTGCTAGGTGTTGTTGAACCTATCATTAATCAACCAAGTAACCTTTGGCATGATGTTATGCAAGTTAACGTCAATGCGACATTCATGCTGACCAAAGCACTGCTACCTTTAATGCTAAAAGCCCCTCATGCAAGTCTTATTCTCACCACATCCAGCGTGGGTCGCCAAGGTCGTTACGGTTGGGGTGCTTATTCTGTTTCCAAATTCGCAACAGAAGGCTTTATGCAGGTACTCAATGAAGAATATAACGACAGCACCTTACGAATTAACTGCATTAATCCTGGTGGCACTCGTACCGCAATGAGAGCCAGTGCATTTCCTGATGAAAATGCACAAAAGCTAAAAACACCTAAAGACTTGATGCCGTTATATCTCTACCTGATGAGTGATGACAGCATTGATGTGAAAGGACAATCTTTAGATGCCCAACCAGGCCGTAAAGCAGGCCCTGCTGAATAACGTAAATTCGAGGTCAAAAATGAATGATGCACAACACCAAAAACGCCAACAACGCTTAAAAGAGAAAGTAGATACCCGAATTGAGCAAGCTCAACGAGAACAAGGTATTTTGATGATCTTTACAGGTAATGGTAAAGGTAAAACGACAGCAGCGATGGGTACAGCAACACGTGCTGTTGGTCATCAAAAAAAGGTCGGTGTTGTGCAGTTTATTAAAGGAACTTGGGAAAACGGTGAACGTAATTTATTAGAGCAATTTGGTGTGCCTTTTTATGTCATGGAGACAGGCTTTACTTGGGAAACTCAAGATAAAAGTGCCGATACAACGGCTTGCTTAAATACATGGCAATATGCACTCAAACTGCTTAATAACCCAGAGTATGATTTAGTTATCCTTGATGAAATAACTTATATGATTAGCTTTAACTATTTACCATTAGATGAGGTTATTTCAGCAATTAGCTCTCGCCCTGCACACCAAAACGTTATTATTACAGGAAGAGGCTGCCATAGAAAATTAATTGAGTTAGCTGATACAGTGACAGAAATGCGTCCTATCAAACATGCTTTTGATAGTGGGATAAAAGCACAAAAAGGTATAGATTGGTAATAATTACCTATTGTCTTTTTAATCACATAAAAAGTGAATAATTATTTATATTAAAGCAGGTTCACTTAATATACCTGCACCAAATATACGCCCTGTTTCATTTATCAGTTTGAAATAAGCTTCTTTATCATCAAATATATCATTTTGTATCTGCTGACTATAAACCATAGCCATTGCCATTACATGAAAATGATATTGATTATAGTAATTTATCTTTTCACTTGGATCACGAGAAGTTAAATAGGAATTGGTTATTTTATAAATATTTTTAGCTTCTTTAAGCATCTCACTATTATTAAACGTAATATTACTTATTGTCGGTATAAAATCATCTGTTCGCGTGTTCTCATTATTTATCCAGTTATATTTATTTTGTTCCTTATGCGCTTCTAATAAAGATAGATCAGAATAAACATGAATGTCATATGGTTTTTTTGATAAAAAATCTTGAAATTCGGATTGGGAAAAACACTTAGTTAATACATTTCCCATTCTCTTATTATCCCAATCAGATAAATACGTTGTAATAGGTTTATTTAAAGGAATTTCACACTGGAAGATATTATTATCAATGAATGTGGCATCAGAGCTATTAATAGCCCCACTCACAAGCTGTCCATCAATCCAAATGGAACGAGTTGTTAAGTATAAGTGTTCGTCATTTCCTTTAGGTGAAAAAGCAGAGGTAAAACTATAGTAGATATCCCTAGATGGATTAATTATCCCCCCATGATTGCCAGGATAAATCATAAAAATTTTCTTTTCTCCATCAGCATCAACTAATACATGTTTTCCATTCTCTAATTTTATTTCTTTTACTTCACCTGTATTAAGCCAAAAAGAATTTTCATCAATTTGAAAGACTAACGGTACGGTTTTATTGTTACTGATATAAAACACGCCAGATTGTGAATTTGAGTTAGCTTCTGGCTCACAACCCGTAGTAAGAGTAGTCGCACATAACATTGTTGTTAAATAAAAAAAACGATGCATATATCGCGTATACCTTATTGTAAAATATACAAACAAAATATTATTTTAATAAAAATGACTTCTTATCTTATTAATCTATGCATCATAGTTTTATTTATAGAAAAAAGAAAGCTATCAAAAAAGAGGCACCCAATGTTTATTGGCTGCCTCTTAATGAAATATGATATTTTAATTTAAAATAATAAATAATTATTCAAAAACTACTTATTATTTCCAGTTGACTGACGACGACTTGACGCTCTTTTTGCAGGTGATGTAGAGGTGCGAGCTGATATTTTAGTATGACGCTTAACCGCACGACGAATTTGATTTGCTTTAATTCGACGTTGGTCTTTTTCTACCGCTACTTTTGTTACTGTTTCATCATTTAACTCAACCAGTTGACGCAAGTAGTTAATCTGCTCTAACCCAAGCTCTACCCAGCCACCGCGTGGTAGACCTTTAGGTAAATCAATATCACCATAGCGAACACGAATAAGACGGCTTACTTGAACACCAACCGCTTCCCACATACGGCGAACTTCACGGTTACGGCCTTCTGTCAGTGAAACGTTGTACCATTGGTTAATCCCTTCACCACCACGATAAGAAACAGAGCGGAATGACGCTGGGCCATCTTCTAATTGCACACCACGAGTTAATTGACGAATTTTAGCATCATCAATTTCACCGAAAACACGAACCGCATATTCACGTTCCACTTCTCGGCTTGGGTGCATTAAACGGTTAGCTAATTCACCATCTGTTGTAAATAGCAATAATCCACTGGTATTCACATCAAGACGACCAACAGCGATCCAGCGAGCACTGTTAAGACGTGGAAGACGTTGGAAAACGGTAGGACGGCCTTGTGGATCACTACGAGTACACAGTTCACCTTCAGGTTTGTAGTACGCTAACACTCGACAAACATCTTTTTGGGCTTCGCGAATATTTAAAATACGACCATCTAAGCGGATTTTTGCTGTTGTGGTGACATCAATACGATCACCTAATTTTGCTTTTGTACCATCAATGCTGATACGTCCTTCTTGAAGGTAACCTTCAATCTCACGACGAGAGCCGTGGCCAGAACGAGCAAGGATTTTTTGTAATTTTTCAGTACGTTGCGATTTATCGCTCATGAAACAACCTCATGTGTCGCCTTCACAGGCGTCATAAAAATAGAATTAATTTTTAAAAATCAATTAAGTAAAAAATAACCCATGTTTATTAAATTCACTAATAAACACAGGTTTATTGATTCAATAGTGAACAATGTTGATGATTTTCACATCAACATTGTGATAAATAGTTTCGATAAAATAGCATGACGGTTTTAACTGCTTCTTTTGTATGCATATTAACGCATCAACGAAAACGCTCATTGACATAACCGATGTTAAAAACAAGCACCGTGATTTTTATCGCAATGTATAAATTTAACACAAGCGATAAATCCCTTCACCTTTTATCTCTTTATCTCACGATAAATTTCTTCACTATGCATCTATCGAATCGATATTTAGTTTAATCGACCAAATCATTTACTGAAATGGAGTAATATCTCCGGTACCTTCTCGGATTATCACTGGGCTATCTTCTGTTAAATCAATTACTGTTGTAGGTTTTTGACCTAAATAGCCACCATGGATCACTAAATCAACTTGTTTGCTTAATAAATCGTTGATTTCTTCAGGATCAGACTCGGCAAAATCATTACCTGGTAAAATCAGGCTAGTTGACATCAATGGCTCACCAATATTTTCTAACAATGCTAATGCAATAGGGTTAGAAGGAACACGTAAGCCAATCGTTTTACGTTTATCATTCATCAAACGCTTTGGTACATCTTTAGTCGCTTTTAAGATAAAGGTGTAATTACCTGGGGTATTATTTTTTATTAAACGAAATACCACGTTATCAACATAAGCGTAATTAGCGATTTCTGACAGATCACGACACATCAGTGTGAAATTATGGTTTTTATCTAATTGACGAATACGACAAATCCGCGTCATTGCATCTTTGTTTTCTAAACAACAGCCAATAGCATAGCCAGAATCTGTTGGATAAATCACCACTCCGCCTTTGCGTAAAATATCAGCACTTTGTTCAATTAAACGAGCCTGCGGATTATCAGGGTGAATATAAAAAAGTTGGCTCATACATCCCTCAACGAATTTCTGATGTTACTCCTGCCATAGCGACCAAACTGGTTCAACGCCACCGGGTAACCATAAATTACGCCCCAACTCTATCCACGAGCAAGGACGATGAAAATCAGAACCTAACGAAGCTTTTAACTCATAAGATTGAGCTAATGCCGCGTGTTGTTCTCGTTCTTGTGGTGGTTGTTGGCATTGTGCCACTTCGATTGCATCACCACCTTGTTGTTTAAAATAAAGTGTTAATCGTTTTAACCATTTAGAAGATAGACCATATCGACCCGGATGTGCTAACACTGCAACACCACCAGCAGCATGAATTGCTGTGACCGCGTCACCTATTGAGCACCATTGCGGGGGTACATAGCCTGTTTTTCCTTTCGCTAAATAACGTTTAAATACTTTATTAACTGAGGCAACATGTCCGTCATTCACTAAAAATCGGGCAAAGTGCCCTCTTGTTATTTGCCCACCATGCGCTAGCGCTTTAGCGCCTTCAAAAGCATTGGCAATACCTGCTTTTTCTAATCGCTCACCTATCATTATCGCACGTGTTTCACGACATTGGCTTTGTGATGAAAGGAGCGATTTCATTGCGTTATGGTCGATATCCATATTTAATCCAACAATATGGATTTCTATATTCTCCCACAAAGTCGATATTTCGACACCTGATATCAGAGTAAGAGGCAGATTTTTTTCTGCAATATAATGCTTAGCAGGTGTAATTGCCGCTGTTGTATCGTGATCCGTAATCGCTAAAACATTAATTTGACGCTCTATCGCTCTATCAACCAGTTCTTCTGGTGAAAGCTCGCCATCTGACGCGGTAGTGTGGCTGTGTAAATCATAAATCACTCTTAAATCAGATAGCCCTTCAGTCATCACGTCTCCCTTTTCACCTTAGCAAGATAATAATTTTTAAAGAGTATGCCATAAAGTACTTGACGAACCTAACGCAATCCAGTTAACTAGTACGCAACACGAGCTAGTTCACTTTCTGTTTATTTGTCGTTAGCTGTAAGGAGATCTTATGAATATCAATCAACATCTTATCGCTCTTTGGTGGCGCAACACTCTTTTATGGGCGGTTTGATCTCCGGCTTAACGTCAGTGATATCTAAAACCCGCCTACGCGGGTTTTTTTATGCTTTAAAAACAGTAAATAAAGAAAATAATATAGAGCGATAACAATGAATACATCACTTGCATTCTCATTTAATACCAAGGCAACGCCACTGCCTTATCACAGCGAACCAGCTTTGCTTTTCAATACATTATGTGAAAATCAACATTACACATTATTGCTAGAATCCGCACAAATCGACACTAAAGCAAACCTAAAAAGCTTATTAATTGTTGATAGTGCATTACGCATCAGTGCAGTAAAAAATCAAGTCACTATTGATGCACTAAGTGTTAATGGACAAGCGTTATTGCCCGCATTAAAAATCGCACTAAAAGAAAAAGCTAATTTAACGTCAGAGAGCGACAAACAGTGTGTTTTTACTTTTGCTACACCTTCACAAGAGACCGATGAAGAAAGCAAATTAAAATCAGCTAGCGTATTTGATGCGTTGCGTTTCTTTCTTGTTAATAAAGACACTAAAGATGCAAACTTTATCTTTATTGGTGGCTTATTTGCGTATGACTTAGTCTGCGGGTTTGAATCTATTCCTGAATTAGAAAGTGATTTTTCTTGCCCTGATTATTGCTTTTATTTAGCCGAACAATTAATCGTGATCGACCATCAAAATAAAGATAGTCAGTTGGTTTCCATTGCATTTACTGATGATAAAACAGAATGCCAACGTCTCGCTTTACGACAAACTGAATTAATTTCACTGGCTAAACAACCATTAAAACACCCTATTCGCCACGCTTTAACAGCGGAAGGTTCAACAATACACACCAATATGGACGATAAAGGCTATGGTGATATCGTTGAGGCAATGAAAACTTATATTCGTCGTGGTGATATTTTCCAAGTCGTACCATCACGTCGTTTTCAAATAGCTTGCCCTTCACCACTTGCCGCATATCAAGTGTTGAAACAGAAAAACCCAAGCCCGTATCTGTTTTATATGCAAGATGCTCTATTCACTGTTTTTGGTGCATCACCAGAAAGTGCACTGAAATATCAAACCAGTGATCGCCAAATTGAAATCTACCCAATTGCAGGAACTCGTCCTAGAGGACGCAATGCTGATGGTTCAATTAATGCAGATTTAGACAGCCGCATTGAGCTAGAAATGCGTACTGACACCAAAGAACTTTCAGAGCATTTAATGTTAGTTGATTTGGCGCGTAATGATTTAGCACGTATTTGCCAAGCAGGCAGCCGCTATGTTGCAGAGCTAACAAAAGTTGATCGTTATGCTTTTGTAATGCATTTAGTATCTAGAGTGGTTGGAAAATTACGTGATGACTTAGATATTTTCCATGCTTACCAAGCATGTATGAATATGGGAACACTATCAGGTGCCCCTAAAGTCAGTGCTATGCAATTAATTGCTCGTTATGAAAAAACAAAACGTGGTAGCTATGGTGGAGCCATTGGTTATTTTACTGGTACCGGTGATTTTGATACTTGCATAGTTATTCGCTCCGCTTATGTTGAAAATAATATTGCCACAATTCAAGTCGGAGCCGGAATTGTGCTCGACTCAGATCCCAAAATGGAAGCGGAAGAAACCCGCAATAAATCACAAGCTGTAATCAATGCCATTTTACAAGCTCATACAGAAATACAAATACAGGAGGCTTGCTAATGGCAACGATCTTACTTCTCGATAACATCGACTCTTTTACTTATAACCTTGTCGATCAATTACGTAGCCTTGGCAATAACGTTGTCATTTATCGCAATAGCGTCACTGCTGATTTTATTGAACAAAAACTATGCGAACTCGATAACCCGATTTTACTGTTATCCCCAGGGCCAGGTGCACCTTCACAAGCAGGCTGTATGCCTGAATTGTTGAAACGTGTACTAGGTACAACATTACCTGTTGTTGGTATCTGTTTAGGTCATCAAGCCATCATTGAAGCTTACGGTGGCAAAGTTTCTTCATGTGGAGAGATCTTACACGGTAAAGCGACATTGGCTGAACATGATAACAGCGAAATGTTTGTGAATTTACCTAATCCTTTACCCGTTGCTCGTTATCATTCGCTTTCAGGAGAACACGTTCCAGAACAACTTATTATTAATGCTTGGTGCGATAACACTGTTATGGCGGTGCGCCACCGTCAACATAAAACTTGTGGTTTTCAGTTTCACCCAGAATCAATTTTAACCACCAAAGGTGCACAACTCTTAGAACAAACAATCGCATGGGCATTAACTCCTAAAGGAGACAAATAAAATGGAAACTATCTTCAACAAATTATTTAGCGCACAGCAGTTAACATTAGAAGAAAGCCAAACCCTGTTTAGCGCGATTATCCGTGGTGAATTAACAGAATCACAATTAGCTGCTGTATTAATTAGCATGAAAATGCGTGGTGAACATCCACAAGAAATTGCTGGTGCTGTACGAGCATTACTTGAAAATGCACTGCCATTTCCTCGTCCTGATTACACCTTTTGCGATATTGTTGGCACTGGTGGCGACGGCGCGAACAGCATCAATATCTCAACAGCTAGCGCATTCGTAGCGGCAGAAGTCGGTATCAAAGTGGCGAAACACGGTAATCGTAGCGTATCTAGTCGCTCAGGCTCATCAGACTTACTCGCTGCTTTTGGTATTCCATTAGACAGAAGTGCGGATGATGCACGTCAATTATTAGATGAAGTGGGACTTTGCTTTTTATTCGCACCGCAGTATCACAGTGGTTTTCGTTTTGCAGCCCCTGTGCGCCAACAACTAAAAACACGCACCTTATTTAACGTATTAGGTCCCTTGATTAATCCAGCTCGCCCACCATTGGCATTAATTGGTGTTTATAGCCCTGAGTTATTAATGCCTATTGCAGACACGCTAAAAGTATTGGGTTATGAACGCGCTGCCGTGGTACACAGTGGTGGTATGGATGAAGTGTCGTTACATGCACCGACTCAAGTCGCTGAATTACGTAATGGTGAAATTACACGTTATGAACTCACACCAAGTGATTTTGGTCTTCGTCCTTGTTCAATGGCCGATTTAGAAGGTGGTACACCTGAAGTTAACCGCCAATTATTGGCAAGTTTACTGCAAGGTGAAGGAAAAAGAGCACATACCGAATCTGTCGCAGCTAATGTCGCTTTATTAATGCGTTTACATGGGCAAGAAGATTTAAAAATGAATACTGAAGTTGCTATGCACACCATTTATAGCGGTAAAGCAATAAATCGTGTCACCGCATTAGCAGCAAGAGGATAAAAACATGACTGTATTAAACGCCATTGTAAAAGATAAAGCAGAATATCTGATTGCACGTAAAGCAAGCCAACCATTATCAGAATTTGTGCATCAAATAGTGCCATCAACACGCTCGTTTTATCAGGCATTAACTCAACCTAATACTGTTTTTATTTTAGAGTGTAAAAAAGCATCGCCCTCAAAAGGATTAATTCGTGCTGATTTTGATCCCGCTACAATTGCAAAAATTTATCAGCCTTATGCTGCGGCAATTTCGGTATTAACTGATGAAAAGTATTTTCAAGGAAACTTTGATTATTTACGTCAAGTCAGTCAAGCCGTACATCAGCCCGTTTTGTGCAAAGATTTTATTATTGATGATTACCAAATCTATTTAGCACGTTTTTATCAAGCAGATGCGATTTTATTAATGCTCTCTGTCTTAGACGATGAACAATATCGCGCGCTATCAACGGTTGCTCATCAATTAAATATGGGTGTATTGACCGAAGTCAGCACAGAAGAAGAGCGTCAACGAGCAATTAAGCTTAATGCCAAAGTTATTGGTATTAATAATCGCGACTTGCGTGATCTCTCTATTGATTTAGCACGTACTCCGCAATTAAGCCAAGGATTACCTGAAGATACCATCGTGATCAGCGAGTCAGGTATTCATACCCACCAGCAAGTTCAAGAGCTAAGCCAATATGCTAATGGTTTTTTGGTAGGTAGTGCCTTAATGTCACAAGAAAATATTGACCAAGCAGTAAGAGCACTCGTTTTGGGAAAGCATAAAGTGTGCGGGTTAACTCGTACACAAGATGTAAAAGCGGTTTATCAAGCCGGTGCCTATTATGCAGGATTGATTTTCGCAGAGAAATCCCCGCGTAAAGTGACATTGTCACAAGCCCAAGAGCTGATAACACAAGCTCCCTTAGCATTTGTAGGTGTTTTTCAAAACCAGCCCATTGCACTTATTTGTGACTATGCTGAAAAACTTAATTTATCTGCCATTCAATTACATGGGCAAGAAGATGCTCAGTTTATTGAGCAACTTAGACAAAAAATTCAGCCTAGCTGTGAGATTTGGCAAGCAATAAACATGGCAATCCACAGTGATATTCCTCCTGTTTTACACGTTAATAAATATGTACTTGATAACGGCACAGGCGGTACAGGAACAACGTTTAATTGGCAAAAAATTCCAAACACAATACGTGAAAAAGCATTACTTGCAGGCGGTCTTAATAGTGAAAACTGTTTGGATGCAGTTAAAACAGGCTGTATCGGGCTTGATTTTAACTCAGGAGTAGAATCAGCTCCTGGCATAAAAGATGCACAACGTCTGGATCAAGTATTTGCACAATTACAGCGAAACTAAATTTCACAAAGATAAAATTTTAAACAGGATGACATCACAATGAGAAAACTTAACCCCTACTTTGGCGAATTTGGTGGCCAATATGTACCTGAAATCTTAATTCCTGCATTGGATCAACTCGAACAAGCTTTTATTGATGCACAAAACGATCCGTCATTTCAGCAAGAATTCCAAGATTTATTAAAAAATTATGCAGGTAGACCAACAGCATTAACCCTTTGCCGTAATTTAACAGAAGGCACGCGAACTCGTTTATATCTAAAACGTGAAGATTTACTGCATGGTGGCGCTCATAAAACTAACCAAGTATTAGGTCAAGCATTACTGGCAAAACGTATGGGGAAAACCGAAATAATTGCGGAAACGGGTGCTGGTCAACATGGTGTTGCAACTGCTTTGGCCTGCGCACTACTTAATATGAAGTGTCGTATCTATATGGGTGCAAAAGACGTTGAACGTCAATCACCTAACGTCTTTCGTATGCGCTTAATGGGTGCTGAAGTTATTCCTGTTCATAGTGGCTCATCTACCCTAAAAGATGCCTGTAATGAAGCATTACGCGACTGGTCTGGTTGTTACGATCGCGCTCACTATTTACTAGGAACCGCAGCAGGCCCCCATCCTTACCCAACAATTGTACGCGAATTCCAACGTATGATTGGTGATGAAGCTAAAGCACAGATCCTAGAGCGTGAAGGCCGTCTACCCGATGCAGCTATTGCCTGTATTGGTGGTGGTTCAAATGCTATCGGGTTATTTGCTTCATTTATTCCTGAAACGTCAGTACAGCTAATTGGTGTTGAACCTGCAGGTAAAGGCATTGAAACGGGTGAACATGGCGCACCACTAAAACATGGTAAATTAGGGATCTATTTTGGGATGAAATCCCCTATTATGCAGACAGATGAAGGGCAAATTGAAGAGTCATATTCAATTTCAGCAGGTCTTGACTTCCCATCTGTCGGGCCTCAGCACGCACATCTAAATAGCATTGGTCGTGCTGATTATGTTTCTGTTACAGATGATGAAGCCATAGAAGCATTTAAAGCACTCTCACGCCGAGAAGGTATTATTCCAGCATTAGAATCCTCTCATGCTCTAGCTTACGCACTTAAATTAATTGCTCAAAATCCTGATAAAGAGCAATTACTGATTGTGAACTTATCAGGCCGTGGCGATAAAGACATTTTTACTGTAAACGATATTTTAGCAGCAAGAGGAGAAATCTAATGAGCCGTTATCAAAACTGCTTTGATGCATTAGCACAAAAACAACAAGGTGCATTTGTTCCCTTTGTAACATTAGGTGATCCTTCTCCTGAGCTATCACTACAAATTATTGATGCGTTAATTGAAGGTGGTGCAGATGCTTTAGAGATTGGTATTCCTTTTTCAGATCCTCTTGCAGATGGTCCTACTATTCAAGGTGCTAATTTACGTGCCCTCAATGTTGGCGTAACCCCCACTGATTGCTTTGCGCTATTAACCAATGTACGTAAAAAACATCCTAATATTCCTATTGGTCTATTAGTTTATGCCAACCTTGTTTTTAGTAATGGGATTGATAATTTTTATGGTAAATGCCAACAAGCTGGTGTCGATTCGGTCTTAATTGGTGATGTGCCCTTACGTGAATCAAAAGAGTTCCGAGAAGCAGCCCAGCGAGTGAATATCGATCCTATCTTTATTTGCCCGCCTAACGCTGATGATGAGCTTTTACAAGAATTAGCCATCTCAGGTAAAGGCTATACCTATTTACTCTCAAGAGCTGGCGTAACAGGAACAGATAAACGTGCTGAACAATCGCTAACACACCTTACTGACAAATTAAAAACTTATAATGCACCACCTGCATTACAAGGATTTGGTATTTCAGAGCCAAAACAAGTCAAAGAGGCTATTGCAAATGGTGCCGCGGGTGCGATTTCAGGATCAGCCGTTGTACAAATTATTGAGAAAAATCTTCATCAACCTGAAGTGATGCTTAAAGCGCTTACTCAATTTGTCAAAGAAATGAAAGCGGCTACACTCGCATAACTATCGTAATCAATCCGCTTTAGGAGAATAGTTTGCTATTTTTCTAAGCGGATTACTCTTAATTCATCATTTATTGACTCTCGCTTTTGAAAGCCCGTTTTTGGGCTTAGTCTGCATGAAATGGCGCAATCCCTCTTCTTTCTCCAGTTAAAGTAACACAATTAATACCTATAAAAATTTGGCAATATTTTATTTTTTGCACATACTTTATAAAGCGCTTTATGTTTTCTTTTCAGAAATACTCAATCAATTACGCAATGTATAAGGAGTTTGATAATGAAACTATGGGCAAAAATCTCTGCTGTCATGGCGGCATTACTGATGGCATTTACGTTGTCTGCATGTTCTCCAACTGCAACGTCAGAAGGTACTGGGGGTTATTTTGATGACTCCGTGATCACCACCAAAGTTAAAACAGCACTAATCGGTGAAAAAAATCTTAATTCAACACAAATTAGCGTTGAAACTTTTAAAGGTAAAGTTCAATTAAGTGGTTTCGTTTCTTCTCAAGCGGATGCTAATCGTGCCATTGAAACAACACGCAAAGTTACAGGCGTAAAAGGCGTTATCAACTCTATGGTTGTTCGCTGATCCCTTTTTTATTCTAGTCTTTCTTTAGCTTTACGTTTAGACCACTTCGGTGGTCTTTTTTCGTTTATAAGTTTATGTTTATTTGTAGCGATTATCATAATTCAGATCAAATTTTGCAAAAAACTAAAATTAATCAAAAATAGCCTGCTTTTGTCGAGCTTTAAAAATAGCTCACAAAAAGAGCAAAACAAAAGAATTGCTAATCATTTTTCATTCAAAAACCAACCGCTTTGTTATTATCAGTGTGAGACCTTGCTAATCCTTTTTATTTCTCTATAGATTTTATCTATCCATTGATAGATAACGCACTTTTACTAAAATTAAATATAAAGATGTATTTTAAATACATCTATAAAATACCCAATTTTATCAATTACAATGCTATTTATTATTAATAAATATAAATAAATAATTTTTAATTTATTTATATCCAAGCATTAAGATGTATATTAAATGCAACTTAGAAGATATTTAAATATAAAATGTTCCATTTTAAATACACCTTTATTTATTTAACATTATTTAAAAATGACTCTTATTTTAAGTATTAACAATAAAATGATATCTTTTGATAATCTAAAAATGAGTGTTGTCTTGTGAATTTAAAACATAAAAAAAGCGAAGATAATCTTCGCTTTTCATTATGAGATATTCTTTTAAAGAAAGAATAATTAGAAACGGTAGCCCACACCAAACATAAATACAAATGGGTCTAAACGTGTACTGATTGATTGTCTATCATCACCCGCTTTAAATTTAACATCCGTTTCGATATTCATCCACCAAACAGACGCATTCAACATCCAGTTTTTATCGAGGTTATAATCTAAACCAGCTTGTGCTGCAAAGCCCCATGAATCCTTGAGGTCTAAGTCAGATAAACCAGCATCTTTACCCGCTGAATTGAATTTTTCATCAAAGAAAGTAGTAAAGTTAAGACCTGCACCTAAATAAGGACGTAATTTATCTTCACCATTACCAAAGTAATATTGTGCCATTAATGTTGGTGGTAAATGTTTAACTGTCGCAATTTCACCAAAGTTTGTTAATGATACTTTGTGCTCAAAAGGAGTCGCTGCTAATAATTCAACACCAATATTATCAGTGATCATATACCCGAAAGTTAAACCTAATTGGGTATTATTATTAGCTTCAAAATGACCAATATCTAATACATTATCAGAGCCTGCATTAGGACGAACAGTTGCAGTACCTGCACGGAATAAGAAATCACCCGCTTGGTGAGCGAAAGAAATAGAAGGCGCAAGAGTTGCAGCCGCTAAAATAAGCGCAGAAAGTTTTTTCATTATTTAACCCATTCCTGTAATAAGTAAAATCTCCGCTAAAAATATAACCATTTATTGATAATTATGATCTAATACCGATCACAACTTTGGAATTATTTTTGCAGAAAGTGTTATTTCTCTTTTTATTATTTATCAATATGATTATTTATAATTGATCCACATCAAATTACCCATTAATACAATTTTTTCTTATAATTAAATTTATTATTAGTAATATTTTTTGAATAAAAAATATCCTAAAAAGACACATTTAAAAATAAGGTTATTTTTATGTTAAAATAATGTTTGGTTTAATTTAAATAATGAGTGTGCAGTGACTATCAAGATCAAGAAATAAGCTTAATAAGCGGTTTGATAGAAAATATCCCTTTTTGCTGTTGTAAAAGGTACAATAGCGCGCATTGACACAGTCTATTTTTATAGGAGCAGTTTCATGCCTACCACGGCACGCACAATCTATCGAGACAGTCTTAATTTTTATAAGAATGAACGACGTAGTATTGTTACCCTTTCCGCTATCCTTGCTGTTGTTTTAGCAATAGTTCATGTCTTAATTGGCCCTAATCCTCAAGAATACCAATTGATGATTGAATTTGTGGCTAATTTTAAAAATACACAACTTTCTTCTGCTTCTCCTGCCGAGTTAGAAGCAATGTCAAACAGTGTCGTGGGTGTTGCCAAAAAAGTATTATCACTGTATGCATTCGAAACATTACAGCAAAGCATCTTGGTTCTCACCTTATTGATGTTCGCTATGGCAATCTCTGCAGGTCATAATGTCACCTTAGGGCAAACATTTAACGCCTGCTTACCTCGCTTACCAAAAATGTTTTTACTGATTGTCCTGTGCTCTATTTTAATTAGCGCTGGTTTTATGGTGATGATTATTCCTGGCATCATTTTGCTCATTGGTTTTGCATTAGCCCCCGTTGTTTTAGTGCGCCAACAAAATATGGGAAGTGCAATACGTTTAGGTTGGAAAATTGGATTTAGTGAATCAGGATCACTTATTCCTGCATTAGGCATTTGGATCTTATTGCAGTTTGGTATTGGTTTTGTAAGTAATCTTACAATTCAACTACCTGATCTTGTCCATAATTTCTTATTCTATCTTTTGAAAAATATGGCTTCAGCGTGGATGATTATTTACCTATTTCGTTTGTTTATGTTGGTTGAAAACAAATACACAACACAACAAACTCGCTAATTTGTTCAAAGCATAGCTATCTACAAAATTTACCGATAAAAAATCCCGTGTATAAGCTAACAACTTATCACGGGATTTTACTTTGTATTCATCACCACTGGTAAAACTTAACCAAAATGCTTAATGTGTTGATGCATGGCTCTCTATTGGCACTTCTAATATCGAGTCTTCGCTATTCTCAGCTTCTTGCTTTAATGCCTCTTTTCTTGCTTCTTTTTGCTTCTCTTTAATTTGTTGTCGGCTTTGATAAAGTCGGATCACAAAATAAAGATCGGGAGCAATAATCAAATCATCTTCATTGAGTGAAATCTTATTACGTTCAATCCAACGATTTAATTCTGTTCTGCGCCCAGCTAAAACTAATTTAACGCCTTTTATTCGCAATTCTCGTATTAGTTCATCAATAGCAGCAAACACACTGACATCGTCATAGGTAAAGCTTACAGCTGCATCTACCGCTAACCATGCTGGTCGTTGAGGTGCATTATCAACAAGTTGAAGTACCCGTTTTTTAAAATAGCCCACATTAAAATAAGTCAGTGGTGAATTAAACCGATACATCATTAAGCCATCAATAGGCTCAATGCCATTATCTTTATTCATTGAGTGAACCATACCCTGTTCATCAACACCCAATAATTGATCGCTTGGACGAAAAACAATACGTAAAAATTGTAACAAACCTAATAAAACGGCAAAACCGATACCATTAATTAGCCCTGCCAATAACACAGCTAATAAGGTGAATGATGCCAAGGTAAATGCTTGTTTATTACGTTTACGATAAGACCAAATATGACGAATACTTAGTAAAGACCATGAAGAAAAAATCAAGACTATGCCTAATGAAGATAATGGAATATAGGCGAGAAAATCAGTCATAAATAATAGTACTAGCAGAATAACCAGTGCTGCGATAATAGAAACTAACTGCGTTTTCCCACCAACAGAGTCATTGACTGCAGTACGACTACTTGCCGCACTAACCGCAAATCCTTGAGAAAGCGCTGCCGCAATATTGGCAATACCTAACGCTTTTAACTCTTGATCTGCATCGACATCATAACCGTTCTTACTGGCAAAACTGCGGGCCGTCATCATAAAACTCACGAAGCTAATAACTGCCAAGTTTATAGATGGAACTAACAATTCTCTCAAGACACCAGGATGGAATCCCGTCATAGATACAACAGGTAAAAACAGATCAACATTTCCTGCATCTTTATCTACGATAGCAATACCAAAGCTTGCTAAATCAAATTGCCAACTTAAATACGTCATCACGACCATCGCAATTAAAGGGGCTGGCCATCGACTACGAAAATAACGAATGCCTAATAAGAGTGCTAATATTATTGCAGACATTAACACTGTGGGTAAATGCGCATCCATTAATCGAAATGGAACTTCAATTAATTTTTCAATTAGGTGATCGGGGGAAGTATCAAAACCAAATACTTTGCTGATTTGCCCAACCATAATGGTGATCGCGACACCATTTAAAAGTCCTTGTAAAATAGGTCGAGATAGAAAATCAGTAAAAGCCCCTAACCGAAAATGGCTGGCTAAAATACACCAAAATCCCGTCATTGCCGTCATAATAATTGCAAGTTGCCATCTAGCATTCTCGTCACCAGCAGATAATGGAATAACAACGGCAGCAATAACAGCACAGGTTGCGGCATCAGGCCCTGTAATTAACTGCCGCGATGTGCCAAATAACGCATAAATAATCATCGGAAAAATACAGGCATATAATCCAACAATTGGGTTAATCCCTAATAATTCGGTATAAGCAATTGCGACTGGCAATGCAACGGCGGCAACAGAAAGCCCTGCTTTTAAGTCATAGCCAAAATAATCACGCTTATAATTAAACAATAAGCCTAATCCTGGCATCCATTTTATTATTCTTTTTCCGTTCATTGATTTCCTCTTATCAGAAATACTTTTTTATCTATGCATTCATCAAAAAGTAGCGATAATGTTGATGAGTTACTGAATCATATACTAGAGTGATATTAAAATCCCCTTTCATAACTCAAGCTTTAATTTTAATTCCCCCTAAATGCAATTATGTTGATTTTTCATTGAGTTATTTCAGAGGAAAACCGTGTTTTTTATATAAATCAGCACTTCATAATTAAAGATATGCAATTGTTTACCCATTTCCTGTCGCTTTGCATTAGAATAGCCTAGTTTATGAATTTAATTACCATAGGTTCCTATTTGTTATGAAAAATGGCTGGCTTAAGCAATTACTTGATTTCGCTCCACTATTAGTGTTTTTTATCTTCTATAAATGGCAAGATATTTTCTACGCTTCAGGTGCATTAATTGTCGCTACGTGGATTTCAGTCGGCTTGACGTGGCTTATTTTCCATAAAGTTGAAAAAGCACCACTCATTACGGCTATTGTTGTCACTATTTTTGGCTCATTAACTATCTTCTTCCATTCAGCTGATTTTATTAAATGGAAAGTCACGGCCATATATGCCATTTTTGCCGTTGTATTAATTGGTATGCAACTATTTACACCTAAAACATTGATGGAAAGAATGTTAGGTAAAGAGCTTGCCATGCCTGCGGCTAATTGGAAAAAAGTAAATATAGCTTGGGTGATTTTCTTTTTTGCTTGTGCCTTAGGTAATATCTACGTGGCATTCTCTTTACCAGAAGAGACTTGGGTTAATTTTAAAGTCTTCGGTTTAACCATTTTGACCTTTATCTTTACTATCGCCAGTGTAGTTTATATCTGGAATAATCGTTTACCAGAAGAACAAACTGAAGAAGAAGCCCCGCAAAATGGTGAAAACCTATTATCAGATGATATGACAAAACAAGCATCTAAACCGACATCACATGATGCTCATTCAAAATCTGAATAATCATTTTTATTTTATTGGGAGATGTGAACTCTAAATAACTCAAGTACAGCTAGGCGACAAATAAATGAGTTACTACGAGTAACGCTACGGCTTGAAGTATAACGAGTAAATATCTCCTTGGTTTCAACATTAATAGATACATTATTCCCCATGACTGAACAACAATCTTTGCCTAATGGTGAGCTCGTTTTACGTACCCTTGCCATGCCTGCTGATACTAACGCCAATGGTGATATTTTCGGTGGCTGGTTAATGTCTCAAATGGACATTGGTGGTGCAATTTTAGCAAAAGAAATTGCGTTAGGTCGTGTCGTTACTGTAAGCGTAACGGGCATTACCTTTCTTAAACCTGTTGCTGTTGGCGATGTCGTCTGTTGCTACGCACGTTGCTTAAAAACTGGCAACTCTTCAATTACTGTTAATATTGAAGTCTGGGTTAAGAAAGTCGCCACAGAACCTGTCGGCCAACGCTATCGTGCAACAGAGGCTGTATTTACCTACGTTGCTGTTGACGAGAACAATTCAGCTCGTCGCTTACCTGAAGGTAAAGCGCACTTCACGCTAACAAGCACAATGGAATAAAAAGCTATTACGACAATTCGATTACGGCGAATAGCGTGAAAACATTAAAAATTAAATACTAAAAAGGCACTTATTAAAGTGCCTTTTATTTATCTGGTATCAAATAATGATATCACTTTGTTTAACCACTAATTTTATAAAAATTAGCTTGCTGATATTCCTGTCATTTTGAACTCAATCAGAACCACTTTTCCTTTATAAGGAATTTTTTCATAACGCCATTGGCGCATCGCTCTTTTTACTTCGCGCTCAAACACATTTTTAGGATCAGCTGAAATAATTTCTACATTATCAACTCTTCCATCAGCATCAACATCAAAACGAACTTTAATTGAACCTTCCATCCCCACAGCGCGTGCTCGTGGTGGATATTCAGGTAAACCTTGACGTACTGCATTAGGTGCTTTGCCTTCACCGCTACTTGCCACTGCAACTGGTTTTTCGTCACCTTTATCACTTGGCTTTGCCGTCGGGTTAAGATTTTTGAGATCATTACCTTTATTAACAACTAAAGGTTGTGGTCGCTCAACAGGCGGTTTAGGTTTGTCCACTGGTTTTGGCTTAGGTTTCGGTTTTGGTTCTGGTTTTTTCTCTATTGGTTTTTCGATAACAGGCTTCACATCTGGAATAGGCTCAGGCTCTGGTTCGGGTTCAGGCTCGACAACCGGTTCAGGCTCTGGAGGTGTGACTTCTTCAACCACAGGTTCTGGTTCGCCAGCAGGCTCATCTGCAGCAAATGCTAACATTTGTATAGAGATAGGCTCAGGTGTAACTGGCTTATCTTCTACAACATACAACATCGCTGCCGCAACAAGTGAGGCATGCAGACAGAGTGATATGAATACCCAAAGCTTCCAACGCATAACTGATCTTATTTCACCTAAAGAAAAAATAATGCCCCTAGTTTAAATGCAAATAGCAATCATATTCAATAACGTTTAGCAAAATGATTGATATAAAGTGTTAAAAAGTGGAATTATGAGTTCCATTCTATGTGTTGAACAAACAAAAGCGCTCTATGTTTTTTAGAAGTATCAAGTTTACGCAGTTTATAAATTCGGAAATTACGACGAGATTGCCCTTCTAACCATCGACGACGTTTACGTAATACCTGTCTCATCATTCGCCAACGTGCAACTTCATTCCTACTGTGTCTCATGCTATCAGCACCTATTTTTTCGAATAAGTGGTGTATTATAAGACGTTCATTTTGTGATCCAAGGGGCGATTTATAATTTGCTTGAATTTCATCCATTCTTTGAGCATTTCTCACAAAGAAAAAATAAATAATGGGTTGTATCTTATCGCTTATTTAATGCTTATCTCTCAATAAAGAGATTTGACAGAGATAATAATCCTGATTTAATAACAACATTCGGCAAATAACAAAAATAATGAACTATTTTTAGTAAATTGCCTTTTGCTCATTCATGCAATTCATTTTCAACGGAAAATAGCTCTACTATGACAACATTTTATACTGTATTAAGTTGGCTAACCTTTTTCTTCTATTGGCTATTAATTGCGGGGGTCACATTTCGTGTCCTAATGCACCGACGACCCGTCACATCAACCATGACATGGTTATTAATCATTTATATCCTGCCACTAGTTGGGGTTATCGCTTATTTTGCCTTTGGTGAATTACATCTTGGTAAACGACGCGTTGAGCATGCTAAACAAATGTGGCCTTCTGTTGTTGCATGGCTTGAAGACTTAAGAAAATGCAAGCATATCTTTGCGACAAGTACGAGTGATGTTGCAACGCCTCTTTTCCAATTAACGGCTAAACGCCAGGGCATTAAAGGGGTTAAAGGTAACAAAATTGAACTTTTAACAACCTGTGAAGATTCTCTCAATTCGATTACACGTGATATTAACAATGCACGCGACAACATTGAAATGGTCTTTTATATTTGGCAATCAGGTGGTTTAGTTGATGAAGTCACCGAGGCATTAATTAGAGCGGCTAAACGTGGCGTAAAATGTAGGATCATGGTTGACTCAGCTGGTAGTTGGAATTTCTTTCGAACTAAAGGCCCTGATGTGATGAGGGCGGCAGGTATTGAGTTTGTCGAATCATTGCATGTTAATTTATTCCGTTTTTTCTTGCGCCGTATGGATTTGCGCCAGCATCGAAAAATCGTCTTAATTGATAACTATATTTCCTACACAGGAAGTATGAATATGGTTGATCCTCGTTATTTCAAACAAGATTCAGGCGTCGGTCAATGGATTGATATTATGGTAAGAATGGAAGGCCCTGTTTCAACCACTTTAGGGATGATTTATGCCTTTGATTGGGAAATGGAAACCGGAGAACGTCACTTACCACCACCGCCTGATGATAATATCATGCCTTGTGAACAAGAAAGTGGTCACACAACACAGGTTATCGCATCAGGCCCAGGGTTTCCTGATGAGCTTATTCAACAATCCTTAATCACAGCTATTTATTCTGCAAGAAAAGAATTAGTACTCACAACACCTTATTTTGTACCTAGTGACGATCTTGCACATGCCATCTCAACCGCAGCAATGCGTGGTGTTGAGGTAAGTATTATAGTGCCTCGTAGTAATGACTCTTTTCTTGTGCGTTGGGCAAGTCGTGCATTTTTTACAGAAATGCTTGAAGCAGGTGTGAAAGTCTTTCAGTTTGAAGATGGCTTATTACATACCAAAAGCGTCATGGTTGATGGGCAACTCAGTATGGTAGGTTCAGTAAATCTTGATATGCGTAGTTTGTGGTTAAATTTTGAAATTACCGTTGTTATTGATGATGAAGGTTTTGGAAGTGATTTAAGCATTGTTCAGTATGATTATATTGCTCGCTCTACAGAATTAACTATGGATGAATGGGAAAAACGACCATTCTTAAATCGTGTATTAGAGCGTATCTGCTATTTCTTTAGCCCTCTGTTATAATCAGAATGGTAACAATATATTTTGCTAAATGAGCAAAAATATCATACAAACAACGCGATAATTATTGGAATAATAAACAGGCATTACCATGAATGAACCAACCTTAATTAGTGAAGATGAAGCGCTAGAACAAGCTTATGATTTATTTTTAGCTCAAGCAGTCGATAATTTGGATGTTGCAGATCAATTGCTGTTTAACCTGCAATTTGAAGAAAGAGGCGCAGCTGAAGTGGTTCCATTAGGTAATGATTGGCAGTTTATTGTCGGCCTTCCTGTTACACCTGCTCGCTTTAGCGAAGTGATTATTGGTCTTGCACCTGATGACGATTCCGATATTGATGATATTTTTGGTCGTGTCCTAATTAGTCGCGATCCATTACAGCCTATGTTCCATATTATTTGGAAATCTTGATATCCGCCCCCTGAAGAACGCGGTTTTACTGCGCACCTGATAATTACCTTTATCTTCACCTGCTTATGTTTTAGTAGGTGATTTTTTATGTCAGAGAGAAATAAATGAGTGATAGTCACTTTATTATTGATGCTATTTTTGCCTTAGCTTTCTTTGGAGCATTTTACTGGTATATCTGCGTAGCAGTTATTATCGTCATGCTCTATGCCACAATAAAAACACAAAAAATATTATTTCGTCTTTTGTTTATGTTCATCGCTTTAGTTTTTGCTTATTTACCCTTTATGCAATATCTTTGGTAATAATGGTATAGAAAATGAAAAACACTATATAAGCATAAGCAATATAAGCATAAGCAATTAGTACCTTTCACCTATTTTTACCTTTGATATGGGTAATTCACTCAAAGCATTTTGATGAATGAGCAATAGTTAAAAACATTGTACCTTCTCTTGTGAGCGTACTATCTTGTCTTATTGGTGGTGATTTGATCATTCTATCAATTTCAGTTGAAGAAAATTTATCACGCGCTTCATTATAAAAACACAGACACTGCTCGTTTGTTACTGTGCTATAAATATTCAATGTATCCATGCAATATTCAATCACTCTATTTTCTTGTGACTCAGAGCAAGCCGATAGGGTGAATAAAGATAAAATAATCACTAAATTTTTTTTCATAATAATTCCACTATTATATTATTTATTAATTTATGAAAAAATTATTTCATTAAATCATGAGTGTTATTACGATATAAATCAAATTTAAGTGGATAATTATTATTTATATAAGATAAATAATAATAATTTTCACTGTCTCTTCTATTTTATATCTTTAATATTTTTCTCAGTATTTATACTTACTTTTATTTAATCTTAAATGCAATAATGGAAAAGGATTTCCTTGCCCATCTACTTCAGAGCGCCCTACTTGCTCAAATCCAATATAAAGATAAAAACCAATTGCTTGAGGATTTTGCTCGTTTACATCTAACTCATCAATATGCAATGTATTTATCGCAAAAGTTGTAAGCAATTTACCACAACCATTCCCTCTAGAATTTGCATCAACAAAGAGCATTTCTAATTTATTTTCTGCCACACCCAAGATCCCATGAATAACATTATTATTGTCTATCGCAATATAGGTATTAAGCATAGGAAAATACTTTTCTACAATATTTTTTTAAGAGATAAAATAATATTTTCAGATAGAAATGCATGCGTAGCTCTAACCGATGACTCCCAAACTGTAATCATTTCATCATAGTGTGAAGGTTCTGCTTTTATTATAGTTAGCATATAATTTCCTAATAAAAATTATTTTT
This sequence comes from Proteus sp. G2669, assembly GCF_009915245.1. Taxonomy (NCBI): domain Bacteria; kingdom Pseudomonadati; phylum Pseudomonadota; class Gammaproteobacteria; order Enterobacterales; family Morganellaceae; genus Proteus; species Proteus sp. G2669. Next base: position 367,392 of record NZ_JAABLX010000055.1, read on the forward strand.
TAATATGATTTATTATATCTGAATAAGAATAATTAAAAATTATAATTTTTTTGTATGTTAAGTTATAGCGATGAACTTATATTTTTCAAATAAAGGTTGATAAACATATTACCAACCCTTTTTATCAAAAAGAAAATTTATCTATTTTTTATAATTAATCGTAATAAAATTAGAATCGATAACCAAGCCCGATCACCCATGTACCAAATTCGATATTATTTAACTTTGAGTATTCGTAAGATGCATCAATAGCAAGTTTTGCAACCGGGTTATATTGTAAGCCCGCACCATAACTATTTGATATCTTATTGAAATGAATATTACCAGAGTTATTTTCACAGTTTAATTTCATGTTAATTGAGCTAATACCAATCAAACCATATAAATTTATATATTCATTAAAACGATAACTTGGGCCTATAGAGAATAAGTAATAATTATAATTTATATTCCCTTTACTATCATTAATATCAAAAGAATACTTTTCTTTATTATATGTAAATGAGCCAAACATGCCCCAATCATTCATTAATTTATAATTATATTTAACATTAATACCTTTAGGCGTATCAGTTACATTATTACTATCCATTTTTAATTGACTTTGTGCATAACCTAAAGAAAATGTATTTTTCAATGTTGCCGATGTACTAAAAGATAGTGTTGACAAAACAATCATAATCATTGAAATAAATAATTTATATTTCATTATATTTCCCGATAAATTAAATTCTACAATAAAATAAAACACCAAAATATAATTAGCATTAAAATTAATTTAGTGTTATAAAGTGAAATTCACACTTAAATAATAAATAAAAAATTGAAGAAAATAAATATATTGTTATTTATAAATTAATAATAAATATTATATTTTAACAAATAGACAAAAAATGATATTTAAACTGAAATAGAAACAAATGAAAAGTATTTAAATTTAGAATAAAGTGTTAAATGGAATGTTAATTCTAATTTTATGATGTGATTTTTAAAAGGCCACATAATGTGACCTTTTAAAAATATTATTTATCAGCTTAATATTAGAAACGATAACCGACACCTAATACCCAAGTACCGAATTTTGCATTATCAAATTTTGAATATTCATAAGATGCATCAATTGCTACGTTTGGGATTGGATTAATTTGCAAACCTAATCCATAAGCCATGGACGTTTTGCTGTATGTATCATTAACATAATAATATTTATCTTCTTGACTAACGTGACCAAGACCAATTAAACCATATGCACTAAAATAGTCATTAAAACGATAACTAGGGCCAGCCGTTAATGAAACATAGTCAATTTCACTTGAACCAATTTTTCCCCAACGACTATAATAATTATAGGTTAATTTTGTATACGTCAGTGATCCAATAACCCCCCACTCATTATCAAATTCATGGTTATACTTAAAGTTAACCCCTTTAGGATTATCATCTATTTTATCATCATTCAATTTAATTGAACTTTGAGCATAACCTAATGATAAAGTATTATCTAACGCGGCTTGTACATTAAAAGAAAGTGTAGAAATAGCTAACAACGAAGTGGATAGAAATAAATTACGATTCATTTTTATTCTCTATATAAAGCAAAGGATAGAAAAAAGGAACTAAACTAGAATTTAGCTCTCTTATTAAACTGAGTTTAATACTCAATAAATTTTATTTATAAATAATACGTTATTAATTTATTTTTATAAAGAAATTATTATGGTTAAATTGATAATTAAAAGACCATCTGTCTCAACAACAAACTTACCTTATTTTTCTCTATTATTAAGGGAATATTAAGTCTATAAATTATAAAAAAACTTATTTTAAATTTTAATTAGATTTTTTATTTTCCATCTATTATTAATATTTTATTATTTATTAAAAGTAAAAAACTTAACTGCCAACTAAAGTAAATATATTTTATTATTAATACAATATGGCTTTTATTTTAAATAATTTAAATATTTATGCTACGAAGTAACCTCAAATTAAATATCACTTAACTCTCTATGGTGATTAATCGATCAATTTAATATCAAGATATTTAAGTAAATCGAGTGCTTCTATTTTAGAAAAAATTGCTTTCGTCATTTTATTTTGCCGAATATCAATATCAAAAGAATGCGAATGAGTAAAATCAACCCCTTCTAAATTTGTTTGCATAAACAAACTATTAGAAAAATCAGAACCAACCATAAGTGATCTTTGAAGCTCCGCATTTCTAAAATCCACATCATGTAATCTACACTCTTCAAAAATAGATTCGCTCAGTTTTAATCCAAAAAAGTTACATCCGCTTAAAATGCTATTTTTAAAACTGAGTTGAGAATAAAGATCGAATTTTGGCCAATGCGCTTTTGTCCAATCAATACCAACAAGTTTACATTCAACAAATTCAGTATTAGAAAATCGAGTATTAGGAAAATTAGCTAAACTTAAATTACATTGTTCAAATAAGCAATGTACAAACTTGCAATGCAATAGCTCAGCAGATAAAAAATTACACTGGTGAAATTCACATTCCTCAAAAATAACATTGCTAAGTGCCAATTCATTAATATCAAGTTTAGTAAAAGTTCTATCTAAATATTCTTGATTACTCTTTAAATTTTCCATATATGAACTCAATAGAAATGTATATTAATCTAGAGATAAAACAGGCCTAGAGTAAAGTTTATTTTATGTTTATATATTATTAGCAAGTTGCATTTTTAACCAAAAACTTTGCTGACATAAATTAAAAAATTCTTTCCGACAAGGAGAGATAATTTTGTTATTCGATTCTACAATTTCCCAAGTGATCCAATGTTCGGGACATTGAGCGTCATTATCATAGAACTCTGTTTCTATCTCTTCTGTGCATTTCAAGATGACACCATCAGGAAATAACCAGCTATGAGTTGCTCTGGTTATTTCTGCTAAGTTATCCCAAAGTTTCTGAGTACTTAAAATTTGATAATTATCTTCTTGGTTTACAATTTGAGATATATATTTCGCTAACATCATCATCTCTCTTGTTTTATTTCTTAAAATTTAGTGTATTCACTATAATTGAGACAAGGTTTATTACTTTTAATTTTCATCAAAAGCATCTGCCATAAGCAAAAATTTAGGCTCAGCTTTTTTATATGCATTGATCATCGGAACTAGCCGCTGAAAATGTTCACTAGCACAATGTGTATCAAGCGCAGCATGATCTGGCCATTGTTCAACAAAGACAAAGTGGCCTGGATCTTTTTCATCAACATATAAATTATAGCTAATACAAAGAGGCTCTTTTTTAGTCGCTTCAACAAGCTCACGATAAAGAGGTAAAACAATTTCTATCGCTTCTGTTTTAATAAAATCTTCAGCAATCACTTTTAACATCACATTTTCCTTACCGTAATTGAATAACACAAGATGCTGTATAAAAACACAGCCAAATATAGTCTAGTTGACTTAAGAGATCTAGATTTTTTACAAAAGAAAAATGCTTCTTTAAAAGAATAAAAACCGCCTTAGTTTTTCAGGCTATCCTCTTTATCTTTCTTTAAACACTCGACTTCTAACCAATGAGTAAATAGCTTTGCTTTTTGTATAAACACATTTATATCATCGATTGGGTTTATGCTTTTAGATAAAAGATAATTAATACTTTTTTGTTGATCTGGATAATTTGCTTCTACTATTTTTACAAAGTCTTCTAGTATTTCAGGCCAATATTCATCTTTTTCACTACGTAAAATATTTGTTGAGCGAATAAGTTTACGCGCTATTGCCCTTTGTAAGTGATGTTTTTCAATAGCCAACTGCCTTTCATCTATCTGTTTAATATAGCTATCTATAACTTGTACAAAATCACCATTTATTGCCAAGGCAATTTTTCTTGATGGTGAGAATGGTAAAAAATATTGAGTTAAATCATCACCAAAAATACAACGACAGTGATGTTTTAACCAATAGCCCCAACTGTATAAATTGTTAGGCGCCAATACCTCGCTTAAAACACCAATATCGAAATCAATTTTGCTGACAATAGAGTGTTGTTTTTCTAATATTGCTCTTGCATTATCTAACAGGTGAATTTCGCTTTCGTTTATTTCATGATTTAAAATTAAGCAAATATCTAAGTCTGATATTCCCTCTGTTGCGCATCCATTGGCCACACTGCCATAAACATATATGCTATGTAACCTTTCTTTTAACAATTGAGAAAGTTGCTCAGTGACATCAGTAATAACAGATTGAAATGATGATTGAAAACACTTTGTGGAAGGTAACTTTATTTTACCTACTTGAGAAATTGTCATAGCTTACCTTTATGGAAAATCTATATATAATTAAACCCTAACTCTTTCTTAGCAAGACGCAATGCATAAAAAACAAAACGATGTAGCAACCTGTTTTGAAACAATAAAAAAGGTCTGTTTCTCACACAGTAGGCAGTAAATATCAAACATTTATTCTCAATATAGATAAAAATATACGTTTAAATAATACTGATTCTCTTTATATAATAACCATTCATTAAGTAATACAGAGAAAGTAAGATTTTGGGGGTTAACGTGTGGCTTGAACAATTTGGTGTACTCAATATCTGGACATACCTTGCAGGCATGTTTTTTATTATCCTGGTTCCTGGCCCTAATACACTTTATGTGCTAAAAACAAGCGCATCAGGGGGCGTCAGGGATGGCTATCGTGCTGCATTCGGTGTCTTTTTAGGTGATGCTATTTTAATTTTTCTCGCCTTTATTGGTGTCGCATCTGTTATAAAAGCCTCTCCTGTACTCTTTACTATTGTCCGTTTTTTAGGTGCTTTTTACCTCCTTTATTTAGGAATAAAGATTATCCATGCAACTTTTTTCTCCAAAAAAGTATATTCAGAACAAACAACGACAGTACAGAAACACGTTTTCAGAAAAGCGCTTACATTAAGCATGACCAATCCTAAAGCGATTCTATTTTATATTTCATTTTTTGTTCAGTTTATAGATTTTAATTATGCACATACTGGATTATCTTATTTAATTCTTGCTTCCATGCTTGAAGCGTTTAGCTTTATTTATCTCTCTTTTCTAATATTTGGTGGTGTAGCCCTTGCCCGCTTCTTTGGCTCACGTAAAAATATTGCAAAATTAGGCAATGGTGTTATTGGGCTTTTCTTTATGGGATTCGCGACTAAACTAGCAACATTATCATCCTGATTTTTAATAACAATCCTTATTAAAGAGATGGCAATCAGAATAAGATTGCCATTTTTTAATATACGATTATTTACGTATATTTGTAAAATTCTACTCCTATTATTTTATTAAATAATATTCATTCTCATTCTATTTTAGTTTTAAAGGCAATTTTTATTTTATTATTATTTAACCTCATTTATTTAATATAAATTTGATTAATATTATTAAAACACTCCCATTATCGATATATCATAAAATACATATCCTTATAGATAGGTATTGAGATGAATAGCCAAATTGTTATTGATTCTAAAAAATGTATTGGCTGTAAGACGTGCGAAGTCGTTTGTTCAGTCGGTCACACATCAGAAAAAGATGGAAATGATTTTCTCAATAAAAAGAATTTTCATCCTAGAATACATATTATTAAATTAATGCATCAGTTTACTGCTTCTGTTTGCCATCAATGTGAAGATGCACCTTGTGCACAAGCTTGCCAAACACAAGCATTAGTACGTGGTGAAAACTTTGTTGAAACACACCCTGAAAATTGTATTGGATGTAGAGCCTGTCTTTTAGCTTGCCCTTTTGGCGCCATTGAGCTTGAGAGAAAAAACAACACCTCCCCAACTTCATTTTTAGATCTTGGCCAACATTTCCAAGTTGATATCATCAAATGTGATTTATGTAATCATAGAGAACAAGGGCCTGCCTGTGTTGAATATTGTCCTCAAGACGCCTTAATTTTAGTCTCTGATAACGATCTAACACAATTGACTGCTGAACGTAGAAAAAACTCGATTTTACGCGAAGATCTTAATATACAGGGAATATCTATTTAAAATTACAATAGCCTTATCCATTTCTATAAGGCTATTACTTCTTACTTTTTACTACCTTGAAATCGCTTAACTGTAGTTATCTATATCGAAACTACCCTGCCATCTGCTATCATTAGCGACTTATCCATTTTCTTGCCATAAATAACTTTGTTTTCCAAACCACTCATCAAATGAGTTATAAAACATTTTATTGATTTATATAGCTTTTAAATCATTCAACGTTCGAGATAGAAAACAAAGCTTTGGTTAGCAAGTTACAGAATAATCAGCAACGATATAGAACCGTAAAAATGAGCATTCCAAAAGAACAGTATAATTTCAACAAACTACAAAAACGCTTACGCCGCGATGTTGGGCAAGCTATCGCTGACTTTAATATGATAGAAGATGGCGATAAAATCATGGTCTGCCTTTCTGGTGGTAAAGATAGTTACACTCTACTTTCTATCTTAATGAATCTGCAAAAAAGTGCGCCAATTAATTTTTCACTTATTGCCGTGAATTTAGACCAAAAACAACCTGGATTTCCTGAGCATATTTTACCAGAGTATTTAAATGAGCTCGGTGTGGAATATAGAATTGTTGAAGAAAATACCTATGGAATTGTCAAAGATATTATTCCTGAAGGTAAAACAACCTGCTCTTTATGCTCTCGTTTACGTCGTGGTATTTTGTATCGTACAGCGACAGAGTTGGGTGCTACTAAGATTGCGCTAGGACATCATCGTGATGATATTTTAGAAACATTATTCTTAAATATGTTTTATGGTGGAAAACTTAAAGGTATGCCACCTAAATTAATGAGTGATGATGGTAAACAAATCGTTATTCGCCCTCTTGCTTATGCTCGTGAAAAAGATATTGAGCGTTTTGCACAAGCAAAACAGTTCCCAATTATCCCGTGTAATCTTTGTGGTTCACAGCCTAATCTACAACGTCAAGTTATTAAAGAGATGCTAAGAGATTGGGATAAGCGTTACCCTGGACGTATTGAAACTATGTTTAGAGCAACACAGAATATTGTTCCATCACACTTATGTGATACTCAATTATTTGATTTTGCTAATATCAAACATGGGGATGAAGTCATTAATGGTGGCGATTTAGCTTTTGATAAAGATGATATTCCAACCGTACCCGTGATGTTCCAAGAAGAAGATGATGAACGTCCCGACTTTAGCCAAAATAAACTCGATATTATTGAAGTGAAATAAAACACGATATCCTAATCCTAAGTCTTGTTTTCAAGGCTTAGGACTTTTATGACCAAATAATCACCAATAATAAATTTGAGCAAAAAAAAACCGATGTTAATAAACATCGGTGTAATAATGGTCAATTATTCTGTATTAAGAACTCAATATGAGAAAAACTACAATTATGGAGCACAACGTTCATCGCTCAACGTTGTATTCACCTGCGAGAGTTATAATGCCAGATGTTCTATTTTAAAAAATTGATATATCTCAAACAGGGTTAGAGAATTCTTTTTTAAATCCATTTAGTTACGATTAATTTGCTGAATTTTTACAACCATCTACTACGCTTTAACCACCAAGTAACAATCACAATCAAAACAAAGAGAGATAAACAAAAAATGGCAAAACCATAAGGGAATTCATTTCCAGGAATTCCGCCTAAATTGACACCAAATAGCCCTGTTAGAAATGTCGTTGGTAAAAATAACATCGCCATTAATGACATAGTGTAAGTACGTCTATTCATCGCATCTGCCATCATTGATGTTATTTCATCAGCGATCACCGCTGTACGAGAAATACTACTGTCCAAATCCTCTAAACGTCGAGAAAGTCTTTCTGATATTTCGAGCATTGTGACTCTATCGCTATCACTCATCCATGGTAATTTTTCGATAGAAAGCCTAGAAAATACATCTCGTTGCGGAGCCATGTAGCGACGCAAAACTATTAACTGTTTTCTTAATAATGCGAGTTCACCTCTTGCTGGTATTTGTTGATCAAGGATCATATCTTCGAGTTCAATTAATTGGTCATGCAAAGTTTCAACAAATTCACCTATTTCATCAGTAACAGCATCTGCCATAGTTATAAGCCAATCACCACTGCTTTCAGGTCCACTGCCTAACTCTAAGGTATGAATAACAGAATCCACTGAATTAACTCGACGATGACGACTCGAAACAATTGTTTGGCTGTTAATATAAATTCTGAATGCGACTAGTTCATCAGGTCTATCATTAGGATTATTATTAATTGTTTGCAAATTGATGACGACACCTTCACCAATCCTTTGTGCTTTTGGTCTGATGTTCTCTGCTAATAATACATCTTTGGCAATAGGTGGAAGTGCTTCTGTTTCCTCTATCCATTTCGCACTTTGTGGCTTACGATAGTCCAAATGTATCCAATAAGGATTATCGTTTGTAGCGATTGTATCTGCTGTTATTTCTATTACTCCACCATGACCATCAAGTTGCGCGGTGTAAATTGCATCTGAATCTTGCAAAATAGAGTCATTAATTGTTTTCATTTAGTTTCCTCCGTACGCTTGCTTTAGTCGCAATAGATTAATTTATCGTCTCTTTATCTAATTATTTTTCAATGTTTTATTTTATACTTTTTTCTAGCTCACTGTATATCAACACTATTTTTGTATAATTAATCTAAAACTTCTATTTATATTCTCCACTTTAGGATTATTACACTAAATCCAATTCGGATAATTACATTAGTATATTAATACTAGAAATATCTATAGGTAACTTACTTTATTTATAGGAAAAATTTTATCTACTGTAATTTATAATAATTAGATCCCTAGTGTATACTAAATATTATCTTATACATTTATTGCAACCTAAAAATAAGGTCATCAATATGAAAAAATTTCTCGCTATTCCTTTATTTTTGCTTTTAGCTGGATGCAATGATGCAACATCGACTGAAAGTGCTAATACTGCCTCTACTTCTGATATAACAAAAACACTTCTAGTCGATTCACAACTTTATGATTGTGTCGGTGTTGCACCAATGAAATGCATGAAGGTGAAAGAGCTCCCTTCAGGCGAATGGTCCCTTTTCTATCAGAACATTGAAGGTTTTGAATATAAAGCAGGTACTGAATACACATTAAAAGTAAATGTTACAGATATTCCTAATCCACCAGCTGATGCACCTAGCGTAAAATATACACTGGTAGAAATTGTCGATAAGAAATAATTTTTTACTTAATTTAAACTCACAATAGACCGTATTCGCTATTGTGAGTCATTTATCTATTGATATTATTCTTCTGATAGTTTCTTATTAACAAATTAATAAAACTTATTAATAAGCTATTTATGTGATCTCATTTTTTATTATGTATTAAAGATAAGTCTGCTAATTTTTTTTAAGAGTAATTTCAATCAATTAACATTGAAATTGTGTTTGAATTTACTAAAAATAGAGCTCTTCACATCAACATAGAACCTCTATAATGAATAAATTAATACTTATTTTAATTAGCTTAATTTTACCTTACTCTTCTGCATTATATGCTTACAATGAATCACATACTGTCTATAGTGGCTATATTTACGGAAAACTAAAAGGAGATACCGCCAAAGGCCCTATAATCAATTATCGTTATGAAACAGAAAATGCTTGGGGTTTATTAATTTCTCTACTCTATTTAAATTCAAATTATAAAGAACCCTTTAAAGATCCTCGTTTTATCACTCCATCAATAAAACAATATAAAACTAAAACCACAGCTCTATTAATCGGCCCTACTTATAGAATAACGCCTAAGTTTTCTGTTTATGCCCAAATGGGGCCCAATAAATTAAAGTATCAAGAAGATAAATTTCACCCTGAAATAAATACCACAGACACGCATAGAGTGGATACAACAAGTGTTATTGGTCAAATAGGCATCGATTATAACCCCATAAAAGAGGTCGCAATTAACTTTGGTTATCTTTATTCCGATACCACTGCAAATAAACGCCATATTGAATTAAATAGCATACAATTATCTTTAGGTTATCGCTTTTAACCCCCCCTTATAAACTATAATTTAATTTAACAATTTATAGATTGCTAAGAGGTGGTTTTACCTATAAAAGGCTTAAATATAACAATAAACTCATCAATTTTTATTGTCTTTAAGGGGTTATACCTATAAATAATATGAAATATAATATTTAACATCGAACACATTGCACAATTAGTCAAAACAAAGTAGCAAAAATGTATTAACATCTCTTCTGCAATGTTTATTCCTTTTGAGTCTCCTTCTGTTTTTATAACAGAGGGACTTTTTTTATACATATATTATTAATTGCTGTAACAGTTCGATACAATAAAAAGCGTGCAAATAGGGCATTAAAAATATAATTTATATCCAGACAATAAATTAACCTGCTTTATTTTGCTACGCCCCTTTTTAAAGGGGTTCTTTTTCATTTATAGCCATCTTATTTTATACACTCCTCTATTTATTCAAGATTAAAACTGAAACGATAACTGTTTAGCTTTTTATTTATTTTTTAATAAAAAAATACCTCAAAGCAAGGGTATTAACTTTGAGGCATTATCTATTTTCTCTTATTCTTTTACACAGCCAGAGTTCACTGATGGCTATTTTCAAGTAATCTATTCATTACTATCTTAATGCTTTAATATATAAAGTGTATGGCTATAAGCGACATCTTCAGGATTCTCAATAGGATAACCCTTCAACCAAGGTTTTATCAATCGCCCATTAGTATATTGATAAATAGGTGCTATTGGTGCATCCTCTGCGATAATTTGTTCTGCTCGGTTATATAGACTATTTCTTTCATTTGCATCAATCGCCATACCTGACAATGTCAAAATTTCATCATATTGCTTATTTTGATACTTAGGTATATTACCCGCATGTTTAGAGCCTAATAAACTTAAGAAAGTAGAAGGTTCATTATAATCACCCACCCATGATGCTCTTATCACATCAAAATCCCCTGAGTTTCGGCTGTCTATATACGTTTTCCATTCTTGATTACGTAGCTCAACTTTAACCCCTAGCTTTTTCTTCCACATAGAAGCGACTGCAATGGCAATTTTCTGATGATTTTCCGAATTATTGTATAACAATGATAATTTTAATGGATTATGAGGCCCATATCCCGCTGCCGCTAACAATATCTTGGCTTGGCTATCTAATTCATCTTGATTATATTCATCATAAATAGTTGATTCAGGGGTAAAATTAGCCGTAACATCTGGTGTAAAACGATTTGCTGGCTTTTCACCTGTGCCTAACACTTTATCGGTAATGATTTTTCTGTCTATTGCCATTGCCAATGCTTTACGTACACGAATATCTTTTGTTGGCCCTGATTGAGTATTAAAAGCATAATAATATGTTCCTAATTGATCGGGTATATAAACCTCATTAGGAATATCTTTCATTAGTTTGTGGTATAAATTTTTAGGAAATGACTCTGTTATATCGATATCACCTGCTAAATAGCGTTTAGTTGCATGTGATTCATGGTTTATCGGTACAAACGTGACTTTTGTTAATACTGTATTTTTATGATCCCAATAATAAGGATTAGGTGTTAATACAATTTTTTCATTAACCACTCTGTTTGTTAAAACAAAAGCACCATTTCCAACCAAATTACCAACTTTGATCCAACCAGCACCATATTTTTCAATGCTATGGCGAGGAACTGGATATAAAGAAAAATTCGTTGTCAAACTTGGAAAATAAGAAACAGGTCGCTCTAACGTCACCTTTAACGTTTTTTCATCTATTGCTTCTACACCCAATGAGCTTGGTTTTAATTTTCCATCAATAATTTTTTGAGCATTTTCAATAGAAGCGAGCGAAGCATACCATGCAAAAGGAGAAAGATTTTTAGGATCAACTAATCGTTGCCAACTGTAAACGAAATCAGTTGCAGTGACTTTTTCTCCATTAGACCATTTCGCATTATCACGCAAAGTAAAGATCCATACACGATTATCTTCAGTACGCCAACTCTGAGCGACACCTGGAATAGCTCGTCCATGTTCATCTTCTATCGTCAATCCTTCAAATAAATCACGTTGCACCTGAGCTTCAGTTAACCCCACGGCATTAATAGGATCAAGTGACGCTGGTTCATCTTTTAAATGTCTAACCACTTCTTGTTTTTTATCGAGTATCGTTCCTGCTGGCACTACCGCCGCATTTACCTGCGATACGAGTAATCCTTGAACGACAAGTGCACATGAGATGACGAATATTTTGCGCATGTCTGTTTCGTCCTGTAATCTGTATGAGAATGAACTGCATAATTATAAGAGCCTGATAAAAAGGCACAATCACTGATTACAAATATTTTATAAATTTTTATGTTTTTCATGGTCACTATGCAAACAGTGGCAAATTTTAATAATGGTTAAGCATTAACAAGATTTTTCGTTAATAATTTAGTATTAATAACAATTAGTCTGACAACTAATAAAGGAGAACAACAATGGCACATCAAGTTACTTTACAAGGAAATGCAGTGACTCTGGCTGGTAAATTCCCAACAGTAGGTCAAAAAGCTGCTGATTTCTCTCTCGTAGGTAAAGATCTTAATGACATCTCTTTAACAAGCTTTGCAGGTAAACGTAAAGTTCTAAACATTTTCCCAAGCGTAGATACTGGAGTTTGTGCTGCGAGTGTTCGTCAATTTAATAAAGTTGCAAATGAACTAAATAACACGGTTGTTTTATGTATTTCAGCTGACTTACCTTTTGCCCAAGCGCGTTTCTGTGGCGCTGAAGGTTTAGATAATGTTGTAACATTATCTACAATGCGCGGTGCTGAATTCAAAGAAAATTACGGTGTTGCAATTACATCAGGCCCATTAGCAGGCTTAACTAGCCGCGCAGTGATTGTGTTAGATGAAAACAATACTGTTCTCTACACCCAGTTAGTTGATGAAATCACAACTGAACCAAATTATGATAATGCATTAAATGCACTAAAATAATATTCATTATAAAAAAAAAGACGAGCATTACGCTCGTCTTTTTTATGCAGAAAATCCTACAACCAAATTAACCTTCAGACTTTTCGGTCTTTTTATTTGTTAAATTATATTCTCTCAGTTTATTGGCAATCGCTGTATGAGAAATACCTAAACGTTTTGCAAGTTTCCGAGTGCTTGGATAATCACGATATAAGCGCGTTAAAATTGAAGCCTCAAAGCGTTTTGTCATTTCATCTAATGAGCCTTCTAATAAATCCACATCAAATAGAGTTTCATCTGTATGCTCAGGTAAAGTAATATCCTGAATTCGCAGAGTGTTTCCTACTAATTGCGCCATTGCTTGATAAACAGTATTTCTTAATTGGCGAACATTACCAGGCCAACCATACTGTGTTAAATAAACTGATAACTCCGGTGATATTACAGGTTTAGTTGCTTGCTGCTCAATGCAATATTGGTTAATAAAATGCATCGCTAACGGCATAATATCGGCTTTTCTTTCTCGCAACGGAGGTAGAGTTAACGTTAATACATTCAGGCGATAATAAAGATCTTCTCTAAACAACCCTTTTTGTACCAGTTCCCACAAATTTTTCTGCGTTGCACAAATAATGCGAACATTGACATTAACCTCGTGCTCCTCACCTACACGACGAAATGTCCCGTCATTTAAAAAGCGTAGAAGCTTAATTTGCATTTGAGGAGACATTTCGCCAATTTCATCAAGTAAAACGGTTCCTCTGTCGGCCTGCTCGAAGAAGCCTTTTTTTCCTTCAACAGCATTAGGGTAAGCCCCTGCCGCATAACCAAATAACTCACTTTCTACGACATCATCAGGCATTGAAGCACAATTGAGTCCCAAAAAAGGATTTCTAGCACGGGAACTAAGGAAATGACAGGCTTTAGCAAATAAATCTTTTCCTGTACCGGTATCACCTACCAATAACAGTGGCGCATCCATTTTTGCCATTTTTTTTGCACGTTCAACAAGTTGTTTCATTTGAGAACTAACAGCAATAATTTTCTCAAATTCATGATTATCACTGACAATTAATTTTGAATGATCGTGAACAACATCTCGATATTTCAATAAAATAAGCGCACCAACACAATGGTTAGATTGGTTATCATCTGCAAGTTTTATTGGTACTATTTCCATATCAAAATTTTGTTTTTTTAAATTGATTGGAATAATTTCAGCAGAAGGATCTTTTTGTTCTAACCAACGATGAATATTAAAATTAGGGATTAGTTGATTGAATGATTTTTCACTATTATCGTTAGCATCCAATTCAAACAGTTGGCGAGTTGCCGGATTTTGTAATTTTATTTGGCCTTTAATATTAATAGAAAAAACCGGAACTGGCACAGATTCAAGCAGTGTCCACATGGCTCGATGCTCTTGTTCTGATGGCATAAATGCAACTGTCCGCACATCAATAACACCATTTATTCGCCGTATTTCCGCCATTAGCGGTTGAAATATATCAAAATCAATCTGTGAAAAATTCAGGTAGATAAGACCTATTGGAAATATTTCAATTCCACGTAAGTCAATATTTTTTAATACTAGTAGATCCAATAATTCACGGGTTAACCCGATGCGATCTTCACAAGTGATCTCTAAACGCATTATAAACCTTCTTAATACTGAGTGACCCTGAACTTATTCTAGATATTATACATAAATATCAACCAAATAAAGAGCCTTGTCAGCAAAAGTTGACACCACTAGCATTTATTTTTACACAGATAAGCTTGTATTTTGATTTTAATACCTGAATTATTTATGCTTTAAAAAAATCAAATAATGAAAATGAAGAGTTTTTTATTATTTTTTTCAGCTCAAAATCAATAAGATATTCGATATCTTTTATTAAGGGGCCTAATTCCCGGCGTATTACTTTCTTAATGGTTTTACAGCCATTATCAAAACAAAAAAGAAGATACTCTAGAGCACTGATTGCCTGTTCTTTTTTATCTGTCTCTCTCAGATATTCAAAAAATTCTGATGTTTCTTTTATTTGAAATGGTTTAGATTGTTTTTGATACTGCTTTTTTTTAATTTCATCAATTGTTTCACTAAGAATAGGGATCAAAATACTCAATTGTTTATCAATATTTGAAACATTAAGAGCAGAGCTAAGATAAAGTTGGCGTCTTTTCTTCGAGAGTTTTTTTATTACTGACATCTGTATTTCTTTCATTTTTCAACCTGATTAAAAGTATTATTTGTTAACTCTTTTCCTATTTTTTATAAATAAAAAACCATCTCTATTTTTTAATAGAAATTTATCTACAAAGTAAATTTTACAAATATATTGAGATAATATTTCTGTGGTAAACTTCTTACCGTGATATTTAACGCCATTTATCACACTAAACTCAATACTATTTTCTATCAAAAAGGGAATATTTTTATAGAAATTACGAGTTTTTAACTAGAGATGCATGTATTTTCAAATAAAAACAATGGGTTATAACCTCTTTTCTTTTTGGATGTTTTTACTCTTTTTAAAGATATTTTATTTATCTAATTTCATTTGAAATAATTACACTATAATAAATAAAATATAGATAGTACTTTATAGTATGAATTTATTTGTTTAGATATAAAATATCGACACCTAAGCCACTTGCATGATTTTATACAAACTATTTTTTGCTAAATTTTTATACAAAAAAACCGTAGAAATAACTCTACGGTTTTTTATTTAAAATAACTCAACATTAGGAATTTTATTTTATTCTTTTTTCTTGCCACTAATTGTATTTTTTAATTTTCCTATAAGCTCTTTTCTAAAATCACCCAACTTAGGTTTATTATCATCGATCCAAGGCAGCGGTCGACATAATTCCATTGCCTTGAGCCCTAAACGTGCCGTTAATAAACCAGCGCCAATTCCTTGAGCTGCTCGTGTTGATAGTCGTGCGGCGAGATCTTGAGAAAGCCAATCCATCCCGACTTCTCTTACTAGTTCAGTAGCCCCTGCAAATGCAATATTGACTAATACAAGGCGAAATAATTTTAAGCGACTATAGTACCCTAGCTCTATACCATAAATTTCAGCGATACGATTAATTAAACGAATGTTACGCCAACCAATAAAAGCCATATCGACCATCGCTAGCGGACTTACTGCTATCATTAATGTTGATTCTGCAGCAGAGCGACTAATTTCAGCTCTCGCTTGTTTATCTAAAATAGGTTGAACTAATTGACTATAAAGCTCTAATACTTCCTTGTCATTATGCGTATCATGTAATGCACTCTGCCAACGAATTAGTGCAGGATGTTGTGAATGAATACCCGCTTGTTTAGCCAATTTCTCACAAAAAGGTCGACCATTACCCATCGCATGACTATAAAGTAATTCTTTTGCTCTATCTCTTTCATTTGCTCTTTGACGTAAGCGATAAATACGACGCCATTCTGTTATTACAGAGCCAATTCCTGCAATAACAATTAATCCCCCCGCACTTGCTGCACCTAATGCAATCCAATCAGAGTTTATCCAAGACTCATAAATCCATTGCCCTGTTTGAGCGATAACACTAATCCCTAAAATAGTACTTGCAACTGTGATTAAGCGTTTCCATACACTTTTTTTAGGTTTTAAAATAGATTGGATATCACCTTCTAACTGCCCTTCGTTTTCTTCATCTACTTGAGGATCAATAGGTAAAAATGCTTCATTTTCCTGAAAATCAATACCTTTTTTTAAGCTTACTTCATCTTGAAGTATGGGCTCTTTAAAATCAATTCGTGATTTTAATGGCTCATTCATTTTAATTTATCCCCTAACAAGAATTCCATTGCACTATCCATGCGAATATGAGGAACTGCGCTATCTCTTGATATTTGTTGTGGTCTAAAAGATTCGAAACTAAACCCTTGTTTTTCCCAAAATTCTTTTTCAGGCAATCGTTTAGGAACTTCACCAGGGAAATACACCAAAGGTTTGTTATCACTTAAACGAAAACCTTTTAATGCTGGAATTTTTTCACCATGGTGATCCACAATGCCACTTTCAGTTGCAGCTATAGAGGCAAGCCCCATACAATCAATGCTGATCCCTTCAAAAATAGCATTTTGTTTAGCATCTTGAATAAGTTGTTGAAGCAATGAAACTAAATTTTCGTGCTGATCAACTGTAATATGATCAGCTTTAGTCGCTGCAAATAATAACTTATCAATGCAAGGTGAAAATAAGCGTCTAAGTAAGGTTCTTTTTCCATAATGAAAACTGCGCATTAATTGTGTTAATGCTTGGCGCATATCATTAAAAACATCAGCACCTTGATTTAAAGGTTGTAGGCAATCCACTAAAACAATTTGTCTATCAAATCCTTGGAAATGATCTCGATAAAAACCTTTTACCACATGCTGGCCATAATATTCATATCGTTGCTTTAGCATGCCAATATTAGTCCGTTTATCAGCATTCTTTAGTTTAGCAATATCATGCTGTTGTAAATCAGGCCAAGGAAAAAACTGCAAAACAGGCGCACCGGCTAATTCACCAGGTAAAACAAAACGCCCCGGTTGAATAAAATGAAGCCCTTCTTTTTTACATGCTAATAAATAGTCAGTGTAAGCAGAGGCAATATCCGCTAATAATGTTTCATCAGCAGGTGCAAAGGGATCGCATTTTTTAAGTTGTGTTTGCCAATTTTGTTCTGGCAATCTTCTTTGGCGATTTACCTTATTCATTTGCTCTGACCATTCAAAATAATCTTGCTCAAGCATCGGTAAATCTAATAACCATTCGCCAGGGTAATCCACAATCTCTAAATAAAGCGAAGATGTTTCTTTGATAAAACGTGTTAATGACTCATTTGAGCGATAACGTAATTGTAAACGAATTTCACTCACTCCTTTGGTTGGAACCGGCCAACTTGGAGGTGTGTGATAAAGCGATTCCATTCCTTCGTCATAAGTAAATCGGGGGATATTTAAATTATGCTGAGGAATACGTTTTACACCCAATAGTTGCTTATCTCGTGCCGCTGAAAATAACGGTAAACGCGCACCAGTATGCACATTAATAAGTTGATTAACTAAAGAAGTAATAAATGCCGTTTTACCACTTCGGCTTAATCCAGTTACCGCTAAGCGAAGGTGCCTATCAACACCACGATTAATAAAAGCTGTAAGTTCATTTTGTAGGCGTTTCATGTTTCTCCCAAGACATTTGACGCGATAGCTTATTTAAACCTGCTTTAATAACAGGCTCTGCTATCAATAGAACCAACCAACGTAACGGTTTGCTACTTACGCGTTTTATTATACTGCCAGTTATTGCGGCCGGCCCAAATAAAGTCAATAACATTAACCCAAATGTTAACCCTTTTTTGGCAAAGTAGGTGAGTTTATTTGTTTTTAGCGAGATATAAGCTTGATTGATATTCACAGCACTCTCCTCAATCAGGAATTTTGCTCATTTATAATACATTTAGTAGAAAATAGACCGACTTAACGAAAGACGCTCCTAAATCGGAGCGTCTTATCGGATTAAATGGTGAAAATATTACAGATCGCGAAAGCGTTTATTTAACTGATAGCTGGAAGAAGTAATATATCGTTCCATTTGCTGTAAACGTTTTTCACCTTGCATTAATTGATTATCAACACCGCTTAAAATTTCTTTTAAACTCTCCTGTTGCTCATCACCTTGTTGATAATTAGCAGGCGCAGGCTCCATAAAGAAACTCAAAACAAGATAAGCAACAATCGTTAAGCCAAAAAATCCAGCAAAGAGTGCAATCACCGCAATAACCCTGACAAGTAAAACAGGAATATTAAAATAATGGGCAAGGCCTGCGCATACGCCACGGATCACGCCCTCTTGTGGCAAGCGATACAATTGTTTGCTTTGTACCGTCATTATGATTGCCTCCAGTTAGGATGTTCTGCATCAAGTATTTGTTCTAGCGTCTTAATGCGTTCCTGCATTTGCTGAGCCTTATCCACCAGCGCGCTCAGTCGCTGCATTTCTTGTTGGGTTAACTGAACATTCCCTCCACCTTTCTGATTGCTGTAATGCAACCACAGCCAGATAGGGAGAACAAATAAAATAAAAATGGTCAGTGGTATTCCCAGAAATATATAGCCCATTACATATCCTTTATAAGATGGTTATTACGCTTGCTGTTACTCTTTATTGATATTGATTTTAGCTTTTAATGCCGCTAATTGCGCGCTAATTTCATCATCAGCTTTTAATTCAGCAAACTGTTGGTCTAATGATTTCTCTTTACCTAACCCGTAGCTTTGTGCTTCACCTTCCATATGATCAATACGGCGCTCAAATTGTTCAAAACGCGCCATTGCTGCATCCATTTTACCGCTGTCTAATTGACGACGAACTTGACAAGATGAATTTGCTGCTTGATGGCGAACAACTAAAGACTGTTGTTTAGCTCGAGTTTCTGTCAATTTATTTTCTAATTCACTGATTTCACCTTTCAAACGAGTCAAGGTTTCATCAATGATAATCAACTCATGTTTTAGCGTATCATTAACTGAAGCAACACGTTGTTTTTCAATTAATGCTGCACGCGCTAAATCTTCTTTGTCTTTAATCAGAGCTAGTTCAGCTTTATCTTGCCAATCTTTAATCTGTTTTTCCGCTTGTTCAATACGACGCTCTAATCCTTTCTTTTCAGCTAAAGTACGTGCAGATGTTGTACGGATCTCAACTAACATATCTTCCATTTCTTGGATCATTAGGCGGATCATTTTTTCAGGATCTTCCGCTTTATCTAATAAAGAAGCGATATTGGCATTAATAATGTCAGCAAAACGTGAAAATATACCCATGATGTCATCCTTAATAGCTATGCTAATTAGTAATGTTAAATATTTCATTAAATGGCGTCATCTAATCATAACGCCCGGCTTACTTTAGTTAATACAATTAACGTGCCAACTTTTAAAGTTCACCTAACCTATTAATAATAGTTAATTTATATTGTTCGCCTATTTTTCGAACACCTGATAAGCTGGTAAAAAATACCTTACTATGGTGAATTTAACCAATGAATGAGAATTTAGAGACAATAATCGGTGTTGATAGTCAATTTATTGATGTTTTAGAACAAACATCAGCACTTGCTCAATTAAAAAAGCCAGTATTAATTATTGGTGAACGAGGTACAGGTAAAGAGTTAATCGCTCATCGATTACACTACCTTGCGCCTTGGTGGCAAGGCCCTTTTATTTCTATCAACTGCTCTGCGCTTAATGATAACTTGCTCGATTCTGAACTTTTTGGTCATGAAGCTGGTGCTTTCACTGGTGCTAAAAATCGTCATCAAGGGCGTTTTGAACGTGCTGATGGTGGCTCTCTTTTTCTTGATGAACTGGCAACAGCACCAATGCTTGTACAAGAAAAATTATTACGAGTTATTGAATATGGTCATTTAGAGCGTGTTGGTGGCAGTCAATCTTTGCATGTGGATGTTAGGCTTATCTGTGCTACAAATGCAGATTTACCTGCAATGGCTGAAGAAGGTAAATTTCGCGCGGATTTACTGGATAGATTAGCTTTTGATGTCATCAGATTACCCCCGCTAAGGGAACGCCGAGCTGATATTATGTTACTTGCTGAAAACTTCGCGATTTCAATGTGCCAAGAATTGGGATTACCTTTTTTTCCTGGTTTTAGTGATAACGCATGCCAAATTCTTTTAGACTATTCATGGCCTGGTAATATTCGTGAGCTAAAAAATGTTGTGGAGCGTTCGGTTTATCGCCACGGAACCAGCGATAGAGAATTAGACAATATTATTATTAACCCTTTTGCAGGCTTGCAAACACCGATATCGAAACAATCACCATTAGAAAAAAAGATTTCGTCTTTTTCACCACCTGATTTACCTCTTGATTTGCGACAATGGCAAAATGAAATGGAAAAAATATTAGTGAGCAATGCGTTGAAAGAGAGTTTATATAATCAAAAAGAAGCTGCTGAAAAACTGAAGTTAAGCTACGATCAATTTAGAGGATTGATTAAAAAGCACCAAATAACAACGTAACGCAATGATTAATAATCATTTTTTTATTTTCCGAGACGTGTTTTTAAAAAGAGGCAAAAAAAAAGCCAGCACCCGAGCTGGCTAGTAAAAAAATACTGGAAGCAATGTGAGCAATGTCGTGCCTTCTGCGGAAAACCTCTTACCGCTGAAGGACAATACGGATGATAATCTTTATCATTAGCATTTGTAAAGCTTTTTGTTGAGAATTTTTCTCACTTTGTTTTTTTGACTATTTGGGGATAGAAAGTTTTTTAAGTTACAATAGCAAAATCGTTTCTCTAAAAGACATTATTATGCGCCCTATTTTACTTATTGGTACTCTGCTAGTTAGCTTAACAAGTGCAACTTGTATCGCAGATGTAGCACCAAAAACACAAGCGCTATCGATAAAACAAGAGCCAACTCCAATTAATCAAAATGGCTTTGTTTATTGTGTTGATGGCAGTGTGAATACCTTTAATCCACAATTATCAAGTAGTGGATTAATCATCGATCCCCTTGCCGCGCAACTTTATGATCGTCTTTTAGATGTTGACCCTTACACTTATCGTCTTATTCCTGAAATAGCCGCTCGTTGGGAATCGCTAGATAATGGCGCAACATACCGCTTTTATTTGCGTAAAAATATCTCGTTTCAACAAACATCGTGGTTTACACCTACACGAAAACTCACAGCAGATGATGTGATTTTTAGTTTTGAACGGATGATCAACCCACAAAATCCTTATAATCAAGTCAATGGTGGAAAATATCCCTATTTTGATAGCTTAAGTTTTGCCGACAATATCCAATCAGTTAAAAAGTTGGGTCAATACACAGTCGAATTTAGTTTAAAAGAGCCTGATGCCTCTTTTTTATGGCATTTAGCAACACATTACGCCCCTATTCTTTCCGCTGAATATGCACAAAGCTTAGAGAAATCGGGCAACCAGACACAACTTGATTGGAAACCAGTAGGTACGGGCCCTTTCTTTCTAGATGAATATCAACCGGGACAATTTGTTCGTTTATTTAGAAATAACGACTATTGGAAAGGTCAGCCTAAAATGCAACAAGTTGTTATTGATATGGGAGCTGGAGGTACAGGCCGTATATCTAAACTGTTAACAGGCGAATGTGATGTTTTAGCCTATCCTGCGGCTAGCCAATTAAAAGTTTTACGTGATGATCCTCGGTTAAGATTAACATTGCGCTCAGGTATGAATATCGCTTATTTAGCCTTTAATACTAGTAAGCCTCCACTCAATGATCTTAAAGTTCGCCAAGCTATTGCTTATGCCATAAATAATGAACGTTTAATGGAATCGATTTATTATGGTACTGCTGAAACAGCCGCATCGGTACTTCCTCGTGCATCTTGGGCTTATGATAATCGTGCAAAAATCACAGAGTACAATCCTGAGAAATCGAAACAAATACTAAAAGAGCTAGGGCTTGATGGGCTTAAATTGAACCTTTGGGTACCCAGCGCATCACAATCTTACAACCCAAGCCCATTGAAAATGGCTGAGCTCATTCAGGCAGACTTAGCTCAAGTAGGCATTCAAATGAATATTCGCCCAATTGAAGGGCGATATCAAGAAACCAGTATGATGGATAGGACTCATGATATGACATTATCTGGCTGGTCAACAGACAGTAACGATCCTGATAGTTTTTTCCGTCCTCTCTTTAGTTGTGCAGCTATTAGTTCACAAACTAACCTTAGTCATTGGTGCCTACCGAGTTTTGATGATATTTTAAAAAAAGCGCTTTATAGTCAGCAACTTGCTTCAAGAATGGATTATTATCATCAAGCACAAGATATTCTCGCTCAAGAACTACCTGTATTGCCTTTAGCTAATTCTTTACGTATGCAAGCATATCGCTATGATATTAAAGGATTACTATTAAGTACTTTCGGTAATGCGTCTTTTGCTGGTGTTTATCGAGAAGCAGAAGTGGATGAACAAAATCACAAGAAAGAGGCTATAAAATAATCTATGATTATTTATTCAATACGTCGATTGCTTTTATTACTTGTGACACTGTTCTTTTTGTCACTGGTGAGCTTTAGCCTGAGCTATTACACGCCAAATGGTCCATTAAGTGGTGCATCACTAATAGATGCCTACTTTTTCTATGCTCACAATATGACTCATTTTGATTTTGGTATTTCTTCTATTAATGGAGAACCCATTAAAGCGCAATTAATTGAGGCATTGCCAGCAACAATGGAACTTTGCACCTTAGCTTTTCTTTTTGCCTTAATTGTGGGTATTCCTGCTGGGATCATTGCTGGTGTTTGGCGTAATAAATCTGCTGATATTATTATCAGTAACTTTGCGCTCTTAGGTTTTTCTGTGCCTGTTTTTGGACTTGCCTTGTTATTAACACTTTTCTTCTCACTAAAACTGGGTTGGCTTCCTGTTTCTGGTCGTATTGATTTACTTTATAACTTACAGCCTATTACAGGTATTGCATTAGTTGATGCTTGGTTATCTAATTCACCTTATCGCCAGCAAATGATTATTAATGTATTACAACATCTGATTTTACCTGTAACAACACTTGCTATTGCACCCACAACAGAAGTTATTCGATTAATGCGCAATAGTACGGAAGAAATTATGTCAGAGAACTACGTGAAGGCAGCCGCAACTCGAGGTCTCTCACGTTTTACAATTATTCGTCGCCATATTCTTCATAATGCTTTACCCCCTATCATCCCTAAATTAGGCTTACAGTTCTCCACCATGCTTACACTTACCATGGTGACAGAAATTGTATTTAATTGGCCGGGACTCGGCCGCTGGTTAGTCACAGCAATCCGCCAACAAGATTACTCTGCGATTTCCGCAGGAGTGATGTTAGTAGGTTCAATGGTCATTGTTGTTAACGTCTTATCAGATATTGTCGGCGCTATGAGTAATCCAATGAAACACAAGGTGGGATATGCCTTTAGATAGCCAATTTTATAAAGAGAAAAAAACACCAACACCCGTAGCGGTGATTTGGCAATGTTTTTCTAAAGACGTTATCTCAATGGTAGGGTTTTATGGTGTTCTTTTTCTCTTAGTATTGAGTGTAATTGGCCCTTATATTGCGCCTTATGCTCTTGATCAACAGTTTTTCGGACATCAATTAACGCCACCATCTTGGTATCAAAACGGGAACGTTTCTTACTTTTTTGGTACAGATGACTTAGGCAGAGATGTTTTTAGTCGAATTTTAATTGGGACAAGTATGACCTTTGGTGGTGCATTTATTGTCACTTTTGCTGCGACATTAATGGGGTTAATTATTGGTTGTTTTGCGGGGATGACTCATGGTTTAAAATCCGCCATTCTTAACCATATATTAGATACCTTATTATCAATTCCATCACTACTTCTGGCCATTATTGTTGTAGCTTTTGTGGGAACAAGCCTTGGTCATGCCATGATAGCGATTTGGCTAGCATTGTTACCTCGCTTAGTCAGAATGATCTATTCTGCGGTCAATGATGAATTAAACAAAGAGTATGTCATTGCTTCTCGACTTGATGGCGCATCGAATATTTCCATTTTATGGTATACCGTATTACCTAATATTACCCCTGTATTGGTCTCTGAATTAACGCGTGCTTTTTCAATCGCTATTCTTGATATTACCGCATTGGGTTTCCTCAATTTAGGCGCTCAGCTTCCTTCTCCTGAATGGGGTGCCATGCTGGGCGATTCACTTGAGTTAATTTATGTCGCCCCATGGACTGTCTTAATTCCAGGCGCCACAATCATGATCAGCGTTTTATTGGTGAACCTATTAGGAGATGGTTTACAGCGTGCAATAAATGAGGGAGTTGAATAATGCCTTTATTAGATATACGCAATTTAACCATTGAATTTATGACGCCTGATGGGCCAGTTAAAGCCGTCGATCGTGTTTCTATTACCTTAAATGAAGGTGAAGTCAGGGGGCTTGTCGGCGAATCAGGATCAGGTAAAAGCTTAATTGCAAAAGCCATTTGTGGCGTCACTAAAGATAATATCAACGTAACTGCTGATCGTTTCCGATTTGATGATATTGATTTACTTAAATTATCCCCAAGAGCGCGACGTCGTGTCATTGGTCATAATATTTCAATGATTTTCCAAGAGCCACAATCTTGTCTTGATCCTGCGACAAAAATTGAACAGCAGTTGATACAAGCTATCCCAGGTTGGACATTTAAAGGCCATTGGTGGCAACGCTTTCATTGGCGAAAACGCCGTGCAATTGAATTATTGCACCGTGTAGGTATTAAAGATCACAAAGATATTATGCGCAGTTACCCTTATGAATTAACAGAAGGTGAATGCCAAAAAGTGATGATAGCTATCGCCATTGCTAATCAGCCTCGATTGTTGATTGCGGATGAACCGACTAACGCAATGGAACCCGCAACACAAACACAAATATTTCGTTTACTTACTCGACTTAATCAAAATAATAATATGACAATTCTTTTGATTAGCCATGATTTGCAATGGATGAGTAAATTGGCGAATAAAATTACAGTGATGTATTGTGGTCAAATGGTTGAAACAGCCTCTCCCGATGAACTATTAGTAACACCTTATCATCCTTATACTCAAGCATTGATACGCTCTATTCCTGATTTTACCAACTCATTGGCACATAAGAGCCGTTTAAATACATTGCCAGGAGCAATCCCTTCGCTTGAACATCTACCCGTAGGTTGTCGTTTAGGCCCACGTTGCCCATATGCACAACGCCAGTGTATTGAAGCCCCTCGGTTACGTTTATTTAAAAACCATGCCGTGGCTTGTCATTTCCCGTTAAATGTGGAGCCAACTGATGTTCGATAAACTGCTTGAGGTAAAGAATCTTTCAAAAACCTTTCGCTATCGCACTGGATTATTCCGGCGTCAACAATTAGAAGCTGTAAAACCAGTTAGTTTTACACTTGAGCCAAAACAAACCTTAGCCATTATTGGTGCTAATGGTTCAGGAAAATCTACATTAGCAAGAATGTTATCAGGTGTAACTGAGCCTACCGGCGGGGATATTTTTATTAATGGGCATCAACTCCATTTCGGTGATTATCCTTATCGTAGCCAACGCATTAGAATGATATTCCAAGATCCCACTAACTCATTAAATCCGCGCCAACGTATTGGTCAAACATTAGATATTCCTTTGCGTCTTAATACGGATTTAAGTGCTATTGAACGTGAAAAGCGCATTTATCAGACATTACGCCAAGTGGGCCTTTTGCCTGAACATGCAAACTATTATCCCCATATGTTTGCATCAGGTCAGCGCCAACGTATTGCGCTTGCAAGAGCATTAATTTTACAACCTCAAGTAATTATTGCTGACGAGGCTATCGCATCATTGGATATGTCCTTACGATCACAAATTATAAACTTGATGTTAGAACTGCAAGAAACTCATGATATTGCCTATATTTATGTAACACAAAACTTAGGTATGACTAAACATATTAGCGATAAGATTATTGTGATGGATAATGGTGAAGTTGTTGAACGCGGTAATACAGCTGAAGTCCTTGCTTCACCTTTACATGAAGTCACACGAAGATTGGTTGCAAGCCATTTTGGTGAAGCCTTAACAGCCGAAGCTTGGCGTCAAGATTTAACTTAAGTGTAAACAATATAGGCCTAATGTTAATTGCACATTATTTCGCCCTTTTCCCTTAACTCCTCGGAGGTGCTAGGGAAATTAAACAAATTTACAAATGTCGTGGTAGAATCAGCCACGTTTATTAACAATAAGCGTGATAACCCAACAGATAAATAAAACTGTGAATGATGTTATTATCGCGATTTACGAAAAAACAAGGATACAGCTATGGGCTTTATGACCGGCAAACGCATTCTTATTACTGGTGTTGCTAGTAAATTATCAATTGCTTATGGTATTGCCAAAGCTATGCGTGACCAAGGTGCAGAACTTGCATTTACTTACCAAAATGAAAAACTGAAACCACGCGTTGAAGAATTTGCAGCATCATTAGACTCAAATATCGTATTAGAGTGTGATGTGTCAAAAGACGAAAGCATCGATACCATGTATGCAGAACTTGCAAAAGTTTGGCCAAAATACGATGGTTTTGTTCACTCTATCGGTTTTGCACCTGCTGACCAACTAGATGGTGACTATGTTAACGCTGTTACTCGTGAAGGTTTTAAAATTGCTCACGATATTAGCGCATACAGCTTTGTTGCGATGGCAAAAGCAAGCCGTGAAATGCTAAATCCAAACTCTGCTCTATTAACTCTGACTTATTTAGGTGCTGAACGTGCAATCCCTAATTATAACGTCATGGGTCTGGCTAAAGCGTCTTTAGAAGCTAACGTACGTTACATGGCAAACGCCATGGGTCCTGAAGGTATTCGTGTTAACGGTATCTCTGCTGGCCCAATCCGTACATTAGCGGCGTCTGGTATCAAAGACTTCCGTAAAATGTTAAGCCATTGCGAATCAGTAACCCCTCTGCGTCGCACTGTAACAACCGAAGATGTAGGTAATACAGCAGCATTCTTATGCTCTGACTTATCAGGTGGTATTACTGGCGAAATCATCCACGTTGATGGTGGCTTTAGCATTGCAGCAATGAATGAATTAGAACTAAAATAACTCTATTGCCTAAATAACAAAAGCCAGCCTAAAATCATTAAGGCTGGCTTTTTTGTGAGAATAACATTCCTGCGTATATTCATTTCATCCTCCCTGTTAGATTTTTTTAAGCTTTTTCTATGTTTAATTATTTGGCTCTTTTGTTGATAAACATCCATATTTCATCTTGTTTTCACTCTTTTTGAACTTCATATTTAGAGTAATTACTTTTTAGATAAATATAACTTTTGTTTTTTAGTTAATTCCTATAATCTTCTCACTTATTACAGATAAAATAATCACATATTAATAAAAGGATTTAATGTATGAAGAAATTTAAATTTCTGTTTTATATTTTTGCCATTATCGGCGTGATTATTTTTATCGTTGCTTTATTTGTTATTAAATCAGAATTACATTTAGTAAGAAATGGCATAGAAACAACGGGTATTGTTATTGATCAAAGTATGAGTCAATCCTCTAATGAGAGAAATGTTTATCACCCTATTATTCAATTTACTACTAATGATAATAGAAAAATTACTTTTCGCTCACTAGAAGGAAGTAACCCACCTCGTTTTCATCTTGGTGAAAACATTAGTGTTATTTATCTTCAAAATGATCCTCAAAGAGCGACAATTAACAACTTTTTAGGCTTATATGGTGCAGGCACTATATTAGGTATTTTTGGCTTGGTATTTGCCTCAACGGGACTTATCCCTCTGTATTTTATAAGAAGAAAAGCCAATAGAAATCAACGATTGAAACGTGATGGTATGCCTATTAATGTAAAAATATCTGAGGTCATTATTAATAATAATATTCGAATTAATCACCGTTCTCCTTATCAAATCATTGCAGATTATCATGACACATTAAATAATCGTTTAATTCGTTATAAAAGTGGTTATATATTTTTTGATCCCACTCCTTATATTAATAAAGAACTGGTTACAGTCTATGTTGATAAGAGAAATCCCAAGATTTATTACCTTGATATTTCTTTCCTACCTTCATTTGAAGAATGATAATTAATATAAAGAATACTTATTTTCTTATAATTTCATCAATTATCTGTCTTGTTCACAGATTTACAAAAGCCTTTTTCATTCGCATCATTTGAGTTTGCTAATTTCTTAGAACGCCTTATTATCTTATGTTAATGAAGATATTTTTTGATATCCGTAAGTCATTATCACCATCTCATTGATAGGGAGCTATTCAATATGAAATTGTACTACACACCGGGTAGTTGCTCACTTTCCCCTCATATCGTTTTACGTGAAACGGGCCTAGATTTCTCTATTGAACGCATCGATTTACGTGCTAAAAAAACAGAGTCAGGTAAAGATTTTCTAACCATCAACCCTAAAGGGCAGGTTCCTGTCCTTCAATTAGATAATGGTGATATTCTGACTGAAGGCGTTGCTATTGTTCAATACCTTGCAGACTTAAAACCAGATAGAAATTTAATTGCACCACCAAAAACATTAGAACGTTATCACCAAATAGAATGGTTAAATTTTCTTGCGAGTGAAGTTCATAAAGGTTATAGCCCACTATTTTCACCAGATACTCCTGAAAGCTACCTACCAGTGGTTAAAACCAAACTCAAAAGTAAATTTGCTTATATCAATGATATCTTAAGCAAACAAAAATTTGCATGTGGTGAGTATTTTACTGTTATTGATGCTTATTTATTTACATTAAGCCAATGGGCACCGCATGTTGGCTTAGATTTAACTGATCTAACACATCTACAAGATTACTTAAAACGCATTGCACAACGCCCTAATGTACATAGCGCACTGATTACTGAGGGGTTAATTAAAGAGTAATCTCTTTTCTATTTTTTAATTTAAATAGCTCAAGTGACATATAATTACTTGAGCTATTCTCTTTTAAATGCACAGACAATAAATGTGGTTATCTAAAGTAATACACTTTCATATCTGTATCTAAAAAGTACTCAGGGAAATGACTTTACTAGGCTAATAGGATATTACATGATTAACGTTTCGACTTACTTAAAAATAAGAGATAATTTTATTAATATCAATGACTATAATGGTTTATTAAAAGATACTTTCTATATTGAAGGTGCCATAGAATTATCTATTTATAATACTAAAATAATCGATATAAGCATGTGGGATTATGTTGACCAACTATGGAGCTATCTAGTCGAAGGTTTAGTTAAAATAAATGAAAATCAAGAGTTTAAAACCAACTTTCCTGACCAGCCTATTGAAATAAAATTTCAGCCTATCAATGAAAACGTGCTCATTACCATCAATGCTAACAGTTCAAGAAAATCGTTTATTAATAAACACCTGCTTATAAAAACAATGGCATTACATGCTCAAGGATTTTTTAATAAGTTAGTAACCTTTAAAGGTATTGTTCTTAATGATTATGCTATTGATTTTCAAAATATAGAAAACTTACTAAAAAAAGAAAGTTAATATAAAAATAAAGGAAATAAAATGAATAATAATTTCGAACACTGCGAAAAAAACATTTCTTTGTTTGAAATAGAACAATTGGAGAATAATTTAAAATATAAATTTTCTAATGATTTTGTTGAACATTACCTACAATTTAATGGAGGAGTCCCTTTAAAGAGTTGGTATTATATCAATAATGATATTGAACCTCTTGAAATTGCAAAGTTTAAATCCATAAAACACTGTAACTTAACTTTAGATAGTAGTACTTCATTACTCGATAATTGTTATTATTATATGATTGAAAAAAAAGTTATTCCTCAAAACATCATCCCCTTTGCTATTGATTGGGGTGGGAATTTTTTCTGCATTAATCAAGATGATAATAGTGTGCTATTTTATGCGATAGATCTCTTTAATGATGAACTAACTCTTGAAGAAAACCATAAAAATGCTCAACTCTATTTAGCTCCTTCATTTGATGTTTTTATCAATAATCTAATGAGTGAAGATGAGATAGACGGCTTATAATACGTATAATCCATTGATATCTTACAACTGGCTCCTAAAAAAACGGAAACTATTAAGCCTCCGTTCTGGTTCTAATCAAATTTGTTTTATTGCAATTAATCTATCTGTGTTGCGCAGAATCTATGTGTTGGATGCACCATTTGATCTTGTGCAGCAACGAGTTGCAATTCGTACTCATTCATTTCTTTCGTTTTGAGCATCACTTCATAAACTGCCGCGGCAACGTGTTCTAATGCAGTTTGTAACTCAACCCCTTTGAGTAAATCCACCAGCATTAAACCACTGGTTAAATCACCGACTCCCACGGGTTGACGCTCACCAAAATCAACTAATGGGCGACTAACATGCCAACTATGTTCTGCGGTTACTAACAGCATTTCAAAGCGATCATGGCGATATCCAGCACGTGATAAGTGTTTTACTAATACAATCTTAGGGCCTTGTTTACACAATTCACGAGCAGCGTTTACGCACTCATCAACGTTGTGAAGTGCTTTACCACCACTTAATGTTTCAAGCTCTAAAAGATTAGGGGCAATAATATCGCTAATTGGTAAAGCTTCTTCACACAGCACACCTGAAACTGCAGGAGGGACAATACAACCTTTTTCAGGATGCCCCATCACAGGATCACAAAAATACCATGCGTTAGGATTGGCTTGTTTTACTTTTTTAACGATATCAACAATACGCAAACCTTGTTCAGCCGATCCCAAATAACCACTTAGTACAGCATCACATTGTGAGAGCTTGCCGATTGCGGCAATACCATCAACAATTTCTGTAATATGTTCTGCTGACATAACACATCCAGTCCATTTTTCTGGGTACTGTGTGTGGTTTGAAAATTGCACTGTATTTAAAGGCCAAACGTTCACACCCATCCGACGCATTGGAAACTCAGAAGCACTGTTACCCGCGTGACCGAAAACAACATGAGATTGAATAGAGAGTATATTTTTCATGACATAAACCGATTATTGTGAATACACACAACACCCAAGCTTTATCATCATAGGCGAGGTATATACGTTATTTATTGTTATTAAGAAAAAGGGCAACTCACCGGCTGCCCTTTACTGTCAATTATTTCCAGATAACAAGGCAGTAGTGTTTTTTACCGCGACGTAAAATAGAATAATGACCAAATAAGAAATCTTTTTCTTCAAAGACGTATTCAGGATTGTCTTGTTTTTCACCGTTAATTGAAACAGCGTTAGAGCCAATCATTGTACGAGCCTGACCACGAGAAGGAACTAATTCTGCGTTAACCAGCGCTTGTTGCAAATCACTGCCTTTTTCTAATTCAATTGTCGGCATACCGTCTTGTGCTAATTGTTCAAGATCAGCTTGTGTTAAGTCTGCAATTGCACCAGAGAATAAGCTTTCTGTAATACGTTTAGCAGCGACTAATCCCTCTTCACCGTGAACTAAACCCGTAACTAGTTCTGCTAATACACGTTGAGCACGAGGCGCTTGACCGCTATTTTTATCTTCTTCTTCAAGTGCATTAATTTCTTCAATGCTCATAAAGGTGAAGAATTTTAAGAAGCGATAAACGTCAGCATCTGCTGTATTGATCCAGAACTGATAGAATTTGTATGGGCTTGTTTTCTTAGGATCTAACCAAACCGCACCACCTTCTGTCTTACCGAATTTAGTTCCGTCAGATTTAGTAATTAATGGTACAGTCATACCAAATACTTGTTTCTGATTGAAACGGCGGGTTAAATCGATACCTGAAGTGATATTACCCCACTGATCAGAGCCACCGATTTGTAATTCAACACCTAAATGCGTATTTAATGACGCGAAGTCATAAGCTTGTAATAGGTTATAGGCGAATTCAGTAAAAGAGATACCCACATCGTCACGGTTTAAACGCTGTTTAACCGCTTCTTTGTTGATCATTTGGTTCACAGAGAAGTGTTTACCGATATCACGCAGGAATGTCAGCACATCCATTTGACCAAACCAGTCATAGTTGTTTGCTAATTCCGCACTGTTTTCACCACTGTCGAAATCTAAGAAAGGTGACACTTGTTTACGAATTTTTTCTACCCATTCGTGAACAGTATCTTGGGTATTCAGTTTGCGCTCGGTGGCTTTAAAACTAGGATCACCAATCAGACCCGTTGCACCACCCACCAACGCCACAGGCTTATGCCCGGCTAGTTGGAATCGTTTTAAACACAGCAAAGGAACCAAATGCCCCAAGTGCAGGCTATCAGCGGTAGGATCGAAGCCACAATAGAGAGCGATAGGACCTTGCTCCAAACGCTCTACTAAAGCTGCCTCATCCGTGACCTGAGCGATTAGCCCACGCTCCTGCAATTGTGTGATTAGGTTCTTGCTAGACATCAATGACTCCATCGGTTTATTGTTTTTTGTCTATTTAAAATATAAGTGAAACACAAGTGGTATAGCATAAAGCGCCACTACGTTAAGTACCAGTAGAAAAAGACTTTTTGAGACAAATTTATTAGCACCATTAAGGTGCTAATCGCTCAATATCCCATCCTTGTGGTGATTTTTGGTAAATAAAGCGATCGTGTAGACGATTTTCTCGTCCTTGCCAAAATTCAACAGATTCAAATGTCACACGATATCCACCCCAGAAACTCGGTAATGGGACTTCTCCATTTTGGAATTTCTGTTTTAATTCCATAAACTTACTTTCCAACACGCCTCTTGCAGAAATGCGAGAAGACTGTTGAGAAGCCCAAGCCGCAATTTGACTATCTTTAGGGCGACTGTGGAAGTATTTTAAAACTTCAATAGGCGAAAGTTTTTCTGCCTTCCCTAAAAAACAGACTTGTCTTTCTAAGGGATACCAAGGAAATAACAAACTCACTCTTTGGTTATGCTCTAAATGACTCGCTTTACGACTGCCCAAGTTGGTGTAAAAAACTAATCCATGTTCGTCAAAGTGCTTTAATAACACGATACGCTGGTAAGGTTGTCCATTTTCATCAACAGTTGCAACACACATTGCTGTAGGATCGCTTAAACGCGCTTCACAAGCTTGTTTTAGCCATTTCTCAAACAATACCAATGGCTGTTCAGTTAGTTCATGACGTCGTAATCCACCTTTCATATATTCACGGCGTAAATCAGCAACATCAATAAAATCAAGATCTGTCATTTTTCATTCTCTCTCTTTTGAGAAACTGCATTCAGCATATCACGCTTAACGAGGATTTGTAGGGTAAATCGCCCCTAAAACGGTTTCTCTTGATGCCCCTGTGACAGAAGGTAAATTTCCTGATTCATTGGCAATAGTTCTAGCTGCGAGCCAAGCAAATGCAAGCGCTTCCATATCATCACCACTTAAACCATATTTATCTGTAGGTGCTACTTCTGTGCCTGGTAATAATGAGGCCAAACGATGCATAATTTGCCCATTTCTAGCACCTCCACCACAGACTAAAAGACGTTCACATCCCCCGCTTAATTGTATTTGTTGCACAATACTGATAGCGGTTAATTCAACTAAAGTGGCTTGTACATCTTCAGGGAAAACATTAGGTACTCTTGCTAAGTGATAGTTTAACCATTGCGTATTAAAATATTCTCGCCCGGTACTTTTAGGTGCTGAACGAGAAAAATAAGGATCAGACAGCATATCTTTTAATAATGCAGCATTTACTTTTCCAGTTGCTGCCCATTGCCCATTATCATCATAAGGCGTTTGGTTGTGTATCCAGTTCCAGCTATCTAACAACATATTGCCAGGGCCAGTGTCATAGCCTTTTACTGCAACACCAGGCAATAATAATGAAATATTGGCAATACCCCCAATATTTAAAATAATACGTCTCTCGATAGAATGCCCTAATACTGCAAGGTGAAAAGCAGGCACTAAAGGCGCGCCTTGTCCACCATATGCAATATCACGACGACGGAAATCACCGACAGTGGTGATCCCTGTCAATGCAGCCACACGATTGTTGTCACCGATTTGCATAGTAAATGGCATATCACTTTCAGGTTCATGCCAGACCGTTTGTCCATGGCACCCTATCGCCGTAATATCGCTTGCACTCAGTTTTACTTTTGCCAGTAACTCTATAATTGCTTGAGCATATAGCTCTCCTAATTGTGCGTCTAATAAGCCTAGCTCATGTAGAGTAGTGGGTTGTCCTTGGCAAACAGCTAAAATACGTTGACGTAGAAGTTGTGGATAAGGTAAAAAATGAGTTTCTTGTTGTGCAACGAACTTATTATTGATTGCAGCTAATACAACATCAACACCATCTAAGCTTGTGCCAGACATCACGCCAATGTATCGCCCTGCTCTCATGTTCTTTTCCTTATAATCAAGATGATGCAAATTTTTAACATATAATGTTATATTCTCTTTTTTCAGAAATCTCTTCTGTTTTTACTATCGGCCTTTACTATATAGTAAGCTATATATTATTAAAATCAGTGTCGACATAAGTAAAAAATAGTCTATAACTGATACTAGACAACATTGGTATAACCTGAACAATGTACCTCAGGTTTTCTTTAGGAGTAACTATGTTTAAGCATTTACTTATTGGTCTTTTTACGATGACCGTTCTTACTGGTTGTGTGAACACAAGTTCATTATCGGGCGACACTTACACAGCAAGCCAAGCTAAACAAGCGCAAAATATTACTTATGGTACGATTGTTTCTGTTCGTGCGGTTAATATTCAGGCAGGCAGTGATGAGAATATCTTAGGTGCCATTGGTGGTGCTGTTCTTGGCGGAATGTTAGGTAACACAATTGGTGGTGGCACAGGCCGTAACCTTGCAACAGCAGCTGGTGCAATCGCAGGTGGTATGGCTGGACAACAAGCACAAGGTGCATTAAATACTACCAAAGGTGTTCAAATTGAAGTTCGTCTAGATAGCGGTAAAACTGTGGCAATCGTTCAAAAAGCAGATAATACTGTTTATAGCCAAGGTCAACGTGTTGCTGTTATTGGTAATGGAAATAATTTAACTGTATCTCCTCGATAATTCATGGATAAAAAACAGGCAACTTAATGTTGCCTGTTTTTTTATGATCTATAATAATAAATTTAAAGAGAGATTAAATATATAACCTACCTATTTATTACCCTCACGTAATAATTATTATCACAATAGTAATTAATCTTTATTTAAATAGATTATATATTGATTTTGAAATTATTAGCTATTTAGTCTATTTATATTTTTTTCCAACTTTTGAATAATACCAATTAACGTTTCAATCTCATCTCGTCGAATATCACCCAATATCTCTCGTCTTGTTTGTTCTATAACTGCATAGACTTCATTAATAAAAGGTTCAGATTCGTTTGTTAATTTTATACGTTTTGCTCTACGATCATTTGCACATGTATGTCTACATATCAGTTTTTTTTCTTCCAGTTGATCTAGTGTTCTTACTAAAGATGGTTGCTCTATACCTATAGCTTTAGCCAATTGAATTTGTGACTGCTCTGGTGGTAATTGGCTAATATTATACAAAGTGATCCAATGGGTTTGAGTTAATTTTAATGGTTTGAGACGATGATCAATTAAAGCACGCCATAATCGAACTAAACGCGCCAAATCTGCTCCTAATGTTGATTCCACTTATCTCTCCTTAATTAGTATTTTCAGTCAACTTATTGCAAAGTTTAGATATTCATTTTTAATACAACATTTACCTATTCTTTTTAATTAAAATATTTACCTTTAATAACTAATATAATTATATTCCTATTTATTAGATAAGTAATTATTTTCAATACTTGATTAATTTATTTTCTTTCTGACAACGAAAGTTCATAAAGAATAACCTTGTTATAAAAACTAATCTATATTTTTTTACATAATAACAATCATTATTTCACGATTTACCCCCCCGTAAAGAAAAATATTTTTGTTATCATGCAATTACAAATAAATAGTCATTAGAAATATTTTTAATAGATATAATTATATTAATAAAGAAAAAATAATAAACCAACTAACTATAATAAATAACAAAAATGAATTAAAACAATACTTCATTTATTTTTCAAGATTAAAAAATAAGTGGAACATTTAAAATAAATTAAGTTGTTCATTTTCTTTTTCTATTGTCGCCCCTCCTTTTTTAAATGATCTTAAATAACGCTGCTGACAAAGGCGTAATACATTTCTTTTATCTTGTGTGCTCATTGTTGACCAATTAAATCGTTCTTGCCGATTACGATAGCATCCCATGCAGTAACCTTGAGCATTCATTTCACAACGTCCAATACAAGGGCTAGGAATATCAAAAAATTCTAATTGATCTTGCATTTGATTTCCCCCCCCTGTTGTTTGTTACTATAGAGTATAGTTAATGGAGAGATTATCTGCACAATGCACTGATTGAACTGTTAAGGGTGTAGTAAAATTGAACTTTAGGGCTCTAACGCGCTATAGTACTGCGCCATCAGTTTATCTGTAAGGTTTAACATTAAAAAACACGAGAGGTTTATATGCGAGTACTTCATACCATGATTCGTGTAGGCGATTTACAACGTTCTATCGATTTTTATACCAAAGTATTAGGTATGCAACTTCTACGCACTAGCGAGAATGAGGAATATAAATACTCGTTAGCTTTTGTTGGCTATGGTGATGAGAGCACCGGTGCGGTTATTGAGTTAACCTATAACTGGGGTGTAAACAGCTATGAAATGGGAACGGCTTTTGGCCATGTTGCGCTGGGTGTTGATGATGTTGCAGCAACCTGTGAAGCTATTCGTCAAGCTGGCGGTAATGTTACCCGTGACGCAGGCCCAGTTAAAGGAGGCTCAACTATTATTGCTTTTGTTGAAGATCCTGATGGGTACAAAATCGAACTCATCGAAAATAAAAGTGCAAGTCACGCACTAGGTAACTGATTTTTATTTAAACCAGAAAGATAATCTATTTATCTTTCTGGCCTTGCTTATTATTAATTTCCGATATTTTATTTTTATCGGATAAGTACAATTTGATGCCTGAAATAAATAATCCCAATAAGCTTTGTAACCGTTTTCGAGGTTACTACCCTGTTGTTATTGATGTTGAGACAGGTGGATTTAATGCAAAAACAGATGGTTTACTTGAAATTGCAGCCATTACATTAAAAATGGATGAACAAGGTTGGTTAAAACCTGATAATACGCTACATTTTCATGTTGATCCCTTTGAAGGTGCTAATCTAGAACCTGCTGCCTTAGAATTTACAGGCATTGACCCAACAAACCCACTTCGTGGCGCAGTCAGTGAATATGAAGCCTTGCATGCAATTTTTAAAATGGTACGCAAAGGAATGAAGGATGCTGATTGTAACCGCGCTATCATTGTAGCGCACAATGCAAATTTCGATCATAGCTTTGTCATGGCTGCGGCTGAACGAACAGGGTTAAAACGAAACCCTTTTCATCCTTTTGCCACCTTTGATACAGCGGCGTTAAGTGGATTAGTTTTGGGGCAAACTATTTTAGCTAAAGCCTGTATCACTGCAGGAATACCTTTTGATAGCAAACTCGCTCATGGTGCGTTATATGATACGAATCGCACATCATTACTTTTTTGTGAGTTAGTTAATCGCTGGAAAAAGCTCGGTGGATGGCCATTACCAACACCTTAATTCTATTATTTCAATGATAACAATATGAATAACAGAAAAAAGCCAGTTCATCACTGAACTGGCTTTTCTTATTGAATACTTAATTTATTTTTATTTCTTTTAATATCAATCTGTTAAAAGAAAAAATAATAATTAGGCTTCTTCTTCACCACGATATTTATCAGCAGTCTCTTTTAGTAACTTCTGTAATTCACCGCGCTGATACATTTCTAGAATGATGTCACATCCACCGACTAATTCACCATCTACCCATAATTGTGGGAAAGTTGGCCAGTGTGCATATTTTGGTAATTCTGCACGAATATCTGGGTTTTGCAGGATATCAACATACGCAAAACGCTCACCACAAGCAGAGATAGCTTGAACTGCCTGAGCAGAAAAACCGCAACTTGGTAATTTTGGTGAACCTTTCATGTATAAAATAATTGGGTTTTCATTGATCTGGCGTTCAATTTTTTCAATAGTCGTCATTTGTAAGTCCTTACAGCCTTTTATATTCAATATGCTTTATAGGGGAAAACATGAAAGAAGAATACCACTTTATATTGGAAAGCTCTATATAAGTTTAGTTATCAATATAAAACAATAGGTTGGTGTTAAATCGCAATACTATTGACGAGAAAGTGCACGATGATGCATAGAAAATAAATCAATACGTTACAGATGTTTATGAGTGTGTTTTATCTCATTATTTCACTACCTACTACCAACACATTTACGAGCTAAAATACGAATAAAATAAAAAGCCTCAATTAAGAGGCTGAGAACATTTCGATTGAGAAAACTCTCAGTGCTCGAATCGATTAGCTTAATTATATGAATTATTATTGTATGGTTCCGTTGTCTAAAAGGATCAAGCAACCCAGAGTATTAGCAATATCAGTTATTTCACCTTTTATTTTTGCAGTTTGTCCTTTCTTAATTTTAAGAACATTTTCTTCTTCACTTGGTTTTAAAGTATATGAAGCACTAGCTTTATTATTAAATGAAATAGCAATGACTTTAGGTGGTGTTGGTTTATAGAGGTCATATCTGACTACTTCTTCCAAACTTGCAATAGTGGTCACTCTTCCTTCAAAAATAACCCACTTTCCTCTCCATTTTTTCTTAGCTGCTATCTCATTATCACTAAAGTCCTTACATATTTCTGCATAAGTCGCTTCAGTTACTGGAGATTCCATCGATGGAACTATTTGGTTTACAGCACTATTAACAGAACGAATTGCCTCGTTTATTTTACACCCTGATAATAATGTGATTATAGATAATAATAACACCGTCTTCTTCATACAAATTCCTTTATAAAGTCAAAAAAAAATAGATAAAATATAAATCCAATAAGATAAAAATCTATTTTAATTAAATAAAACAACGCCCTCGCCAACATTATGGATAAATGTATGACTCTTTCTAAATAGCTTAATATTTTGATCTAAAAGTATAGAACATGAAAAAATAGTACTATAACTTTTCGTTATCTTATTTTAAATAAGAAAAATCTTGCCACCCTAGGCTTCCATAAATAAATAAAAACAAGCTAGTCATATTCCGATTTATTATCCCTATAAAATTAATATAATTATTTTTAGCTTATAGTTTAAAAGTAGAATTTATTATAAAATCCAAGATTAAATATTTAATTTATTTCTTTATTTGAATTATATTTAGCTATATATTCTTTCATATTAAAAAAATAGCAAGAAAAGAAATAACAATTTTCATATCAATATCAACACATTAAATTTCATAATCTATACATTAAGATAAAACGCTACCTTCTTAAAAGGATATAATGTATATAAATGAGTTTGTTATAAACCCTGATGAGTATTAATGATGGACATGATTTTACTGTTTCTTTTAGTGGGATGTATCACTGGCTTTTTTGCTGGATTACTTGGTATTGGCGGCGGTGCAATCATTGTTCCAGTGGTCATGTATGTGGTCAGCCAGCAAGCCATCCCAACAGATATGGTGATGAAGATAGCCTTATCTACCTCATTCTCTGTTATTATATTTTCCACTGCATCTTCGGCGTATTCCCATAACAAGCATAAAGCCATTTTATGGCAACAATTTCCTTTATTATCCATTGGCACTATCATTGGTATGCTTGTGGGGACATTTCTAGTACAAAAAATGTCAAACACGATATTGCAAATCGTGTTCTGTATTTTCATGGTATATACCATCTATGGTTTATTAACTAAAAAGAAAGAAGCGGAACGCATTGAAAACGTAAAAGATCCTGTTGTTTCAAAACCTGCCTTAACAAGTGGTGGCTCTTTAATTGGTTTTATATCCAGCTTTATCGGCATTGCTGGTGGCACTATTACTATCCCTCTTTTAAGTCATTGGGGATTTAATACACGTAAATGTATTGCAACCTCTTCAATGATTGGTGTCATCATTGCTTCTATCGGCACAATCATGGGTATTGTCTACGGTTGGAATCAAACAAATATTGATGATTATTACTTGGGTTTTATCTATTTACCTGCCTTTATCGGAATAAGCATAACTAGCATACTCTTCGCACCTATCGGTGTTAAAGTTGCTTATCGCCTACCAATTCCTAGAGTTCGTCAAATATTTGCATTATTCCTATTCTTAGTCGTAGTGAAAATGATGTATACGCTTATTACAGGATAAGCGCCTGTTCTGAAAATCATATTCCGTTAAATTATTCTATAAAAACAAGCAATACTAAAATCTAACATTTCTAATAATGTTAGATTTTAGTAAGTTAGGGTATTTATAGATAAAATAAAATGAACGAATCTCATTAGGTAATCTTCACCTAATTAAAACAAATATATTTAAGTATCACGGATAGCTTATTCTTTTCTCACTTTGACTTGTAAAGCAAAAACAGGATCCGTTGTACCACACATAGTACGCCCTACTGTGGCTTTTATTTTTATCCGTACATTGCCACTTTTAGGTGCTGTTCCTTGTAAATGAGCAAAAATGATAGGACGCTCGTCTTGATGCATGACATGCTTTTGCCAATCTTCATCTGTAATAAGAGAAAGCCACTCCCCATCTTTATTTTTGATCATTAATGTCACAGTAACCCATTCAGGACTTTCCACAATATAATATGGAGCTAAAC
The DNA here is from genome assembly GCF_009915245.1 of Proteus sp. G2669. NCBI lineage: Bacteria > Pseudomonadati > Pseudomonadota > Gammaproteobacteria > Enterobacterales > Morganellaceae > Proteus > Proteus sp. G2669. The sequence goes on from NZ_JAABLX010000055.1 coordinate 408,735, forward strand.
CAGAAAATACCCCAATTTCAATCTGTTGATCATAATTTTGATTAACAACAGCTTCTGGCATATAGATTTTTTCTTGTGATTCTGACGGTGTAAATAAAATACTGGTACTGCATGCAATACCATAGAACATGCTACAGCCATTTAGCACACCACAAAAAATAAGCAAAAATAGACTCTGAACTAAATTTTTTATAGAAAAATACTTAAAAATTATACTTCCATGCATGCTTTTATCACTCCATTGAAAAAATTTAAACTATTATCGGAGAATTTAAATCAACCCTTATATCATCTCAAATATCATTTTATTGTTTAGCATTAAATACCGTTCCTTGCTGCCAATCAAGGACTGAAATTCCTATTTTATTTGCTAATTTAATAACCACAGGAAGAGTTTCATCTACTTTAGAGTAAACAAAACCAATAACTGGGATTTTGGTCATAAAGTTATTAATTAAAGGCCCATCACACCACACACTATCATCTATTTCATCATCAGGTAATTCGCAAAGGCATGGATATAAATAAGAAATTTCTTGATAAAAACGCAACATTGATGGGCTTAATTCTTGAATATCTTCATCTTCATATTTTTCGAAGTATTCACACGCTTTTTCAAAATCATCCGGAATAGGAAAATCAAATAATGCAATATTATAACTCATTTTAACTCCTACACTCTATTTGCGTAAATTTAATCTACAATATCGCTACGACGATAAATGTATAAATAATAAGGCTTATGTGAATACATTATTTCTATATCCCCTTCTTTAGCCTCAATACTCTCTATATCAGAAAATACAAATATTTTATTCTCACTTAATGACTCATATTCGATTACCTCTAACTCCTTACAGTTATTTACCTCTGTTAACAATGCTTTTTTATCTTTAACTAAAGGATAAATATTTTTCATTTTCTGAGCTAAAAGATCACAGACCGAATCAATGTCATCGCCACCAAAATAGGATAGCTCTACGCCAATTAATTTACCTTTATAAAATTTTAATGCATTTCTATCAGAGTCTTTCTCAAACGGAGGCTCATTATTAAAAAAACAAGTGACAATATCTTCCTCTGTTTCACACACGCCATTTTTTATAAAAGGAATATCATCAATTGATCTTCCAAAATCTAATTTCAAAGGTTCATTACTTTTAAAACCAAAACCAGATAAAAATACTATCATGCCAATAGCTATAAATAGCTTTTTCATATTGTATATTCCTTTAAAAACAAGTTCATTACCCTATATGAGCTGTAACTACTTCTCCTGAACCACACAATGTTAATTGATTCATTAAGCTATCGTAACAGCATTAAATTGTTATTTTTTTATTTTTACCTATCTCATTATAAATGCGATTTTGCTACTTTACGTGTAAGCAAGAGGGATATACTCTTATGAGTATTACTAATCTATATGGCTTATAACTATAGATAAAATATATTTAGCTGTTATTTCAGCAGGTTTTTGTTAAAATAATTAGCAAAATAGCAACAAATTAGTGATTCATTTGCCTCATTTTATCAATTTAGATGAAATGATTTCAGGCACAAAACCCGAAATAGATAGTATAAAGGAGTACGCAATGTCTTTCGAATTACCAAAATTACCTTATGCGTTAGATGCTCTTGAGCCACATATCTCTAAAGAAACATTAGAATTCCACTATGGTAAACATCACCAAACCTATGTAACCAACTTAAATAATCTGGTTAAAGGTACTGATTTAGAAAGCAAATCTTTAGAAGAAATCATTAAATCTACTGATGGTGGCATCTTCAATAACGCGGCTCAAGTATGGAACCACACTTTCTACTGGAACTGTTTAGCACCAAATGCAGGTGGCGCACCAACAGGTAAAATTGCTGATGCTATCAACAAAGCATTTGGCTCTTTTGAAGAGTTTAAAAAGCAATTTAATGATGCAGCCGCTAAAAACTTCGGTTCTGGTTGGACTTGGTTAGTTAAAAAAGCTGACGGTTCAGTTGCCATTGTTAACACCTCTAATGCGGCAACGCCAGTTTCAGGTGCAGACAAACCTCTGTTAACTGTGGATGTATGGGAACACGCTTACTACATCGACTACCGTAATGCCCGCGTTAAATATTTAGAAGAGTTCTGGGCACTGGTTAACTGGTCATTTGTTGAAGCTAACCTAGCTTAATTGAACTTAGTGATCAAAAGTGAATGATTGTGATTCATTTTTGGTGACATAATAACAAAGGGCCTTGAGCCCTTTGTTATATTCAGATATTCGATAATTTATTATTACAATTGATCGGATATTTTATAAAGCAGTGATTAGAACAACATAGTTGAAAATAAAACAATCATAACAAGCGCTGCTACTGCTGTGCTCAAACCAAATTTCAGATCCGTATCCATCTATATCTCCCTCAATATGATTATAATACACGTTATTAACCATAACCTTGTCATGGTTAATTATTATCACATATCAAAATTTGCTAAAATAGCGACCAGTGCACAATTTATAACATTGATTAATACTTTCACTTTTGAGCTAGATCATACAAAATTCATAGCTAATCGCTAAATTATTGCCAGTGTTTGCCCTATGTATGACTATACTGGCAGTTAAACCACAAAATTAGATAAAAGAGACCAATGAAGGTCAGGAGTTTTCCACACCATGGCAACAATAAAAGACGTGGCAAAACGCGCAGGCGTATCAACCACGACTGTTTCTCATGTGATCAACAAAACACGTTTTGTTGCTGAGAACACACGGGCAGCAGTTTGGGCCGCTATAAAAGAATTAAATTATTCGCCTAGTGCCGTTGCGCGTAGTTTGAAAGTCAATCACACCAAATCTATTGGCCTGTTAGCCACGTCCAGTGAAGCTCCTTACTTTGCTGAAGTGATTGAAGCAGTTGAAAACAGTTGTTATAGCAAAGGCTATACACTGATTTTATGTAATTCACATAATAATCTTGATAAACAAAAAGCCTATTTAGCGATGCTGGCACAAAAACGCGTTGATGGGTTATTAGTGATGTGTTCTGAATATCCCGATCATCTTCTGACTCTTTTGGAAGGCTATCGTAATATTCCCATGGTTGTCATGGATTGGGGTAAGGCCCGTGGCGACTTTACAGATACTATTATCGATAACGCTTTTCATGGTGGTTATATCGCTGGCCGTTATCTTATCGAACGAGGTCATCGTGATATCGGTATTATTCCTGGACCATTAGAGCGCAACACCGGTGGTGGTCGTCTACAAGGCTTTCTAAAAGCCATGGAAGAAGCCAAAATCACAGTAAAAGATGAGTGGATTGTACAAGGTGACTTTGAACCTGAGTCAGGTTATAAAGCGATGTATCAAATGCTAAATCAAAAACAACGCCCTACTGCAGTTTTTTGTGGCGGTGATGTGATGGCAATGGGTGCAATCTGTGCTGCAGATGAGCTAGGTTTACGTGTTCCTTTTGATATTTCAATCGTAGGTTATGACAATATTCGTAATGCACGTTATTTTACCCCTGCACTAACCACAGTCCACCAGCCCAAAGAACGTTTAGGTCAAATGGCCTTATCAATGTTGCTTGATCGCATCGTTAACAAACGTGAAGATGCCCAAACAATCGAAGTACACCCTCGATTGGTTGAGCGTCGTTCAGTTGCTGATGGTCCTTTTATCGACTATCGTCGCTAATTCCTATTCAGTTATCTGATGTCTAGCGAAGCCATTCCTCATTTAAGGTTTGGCTATTTCCAAGATAATCTAACAACCACGTTAAAGCAGGCGATTCACTTTTATCAACCCACGTCAGACAGCATGGACTGTCTGGCAATGGCTGTGCAAGTTTTAAAGTAACTAGCTTTCCTTGGGCTATCAATGGCTCAGCACGATGCCAAGGTACCATTCCTACACATAATCCTGCCAACAAACACTCAAGCCCCATATCCCATGTTGGTACAACCATTCTACGTTGGTTATTTAACGCCCAAGTGTCACGCTTTGGTAAACTACGTGATGTATCCTCTAAACATAAGCTAGGATAAGGTCGCATTTCATCATCGGTTAATGGATGTTCTGCTTTAGCTAATGGGTGATCAACATGACAAACACAGCGCCAAGGCATAAAACCCATATCCCTGAAACTATAACGTTCACCAATCGGTGACGCTCTTGTTGCACCAATGGCTAAATCAACACGACCATTAACTAAGGAGTCCCACACCCCATTAAACACTTCTGGGTAGACATACAACTCAATATCAGGAAAATGGCGATAAAAATCGAGAATAAGTTGTTGTGTTCTTTCGGGTTTAACAATGCCATCAACTGCTATACTAAATTGACCACGCCACCCATTGGAAACCTGTTGACATAGGTGTCGAGTGTCATTCATTTTTTTGATAACAGATCGCGCTTCTTTGATGAAAATTTTACCCGCATCGGTTAATTCTACATCACGGTGACGGCGCTCAAATAAAGGAACGGCGAGCCATTCCTCTAATTGCCGAACAGTATAACTAACGGCGGAGGGCACTCTGTGCAATTCTTGAGCAGCGGAGCTAAAACTTCCTGTTCTTGCGACTGCATCGACAACTTCTAAAGAGTATTCTGACCACATAGAGTTTATTCCTTTGAAAATTTTTCACAGCATTAACCAAATATTCCCGTTTCACAAGTAAAATAAGTCTTAGTTACAATACATAAAATGTTCTACATCACATAGCATAGAAAATAAAATGAATACTAAAACGTCCACACAATCAAAAACACCTATGAGCTTCATGGTGTACCTAGCAGGTTTGAGTATGCTGGGTTACTTAGCAATTGATATGTACTTGCCTGCATTCGGTATGATGCAGCGTGAACTTGCTATCAGCGAAAGCGCTATCAGTAATAGCTTAAGTATCTTTTTATTTGGTTTTGCTGTTGCTCAGTTACTTTGGGGACCACTTTCTGACAAAGTTGGTCGTAAACCTATTCTTCTTATTGGATTAAGCCTTTTCTCTTTAGGCTGCCTTGGTATGTTGTGGGTTGAAAGTGCAACGGGTTTACTTGCGATGCGCTTCTTACAAGCTTTTGGTGTCTGCTCTGCGGCTGTTATTTGGCAAGCATTAGTTATTGATCGCTTCGATGAATCTCGCGCTCAACACGTTTTTGCTTTAATTATGCCACTGGTTGCATTATCACCTGCACTCGCCCCTTTAATTGGTGCATCACTATTAAATCACGGCGGCTGGCGTATGATTTTTATGCTATTAATGGCAGTAACACTTGTTTTAATGTTACCAACATTAATGCTGAAAAATATTAAACAAAAATCAGTCTCCGATGCAAACCAATCTACTGCGTCATTTATGACATTACTGAAATCCCCTCTCTATACAGGTAACGTATTAGTTTACGCTTCTTGTAGTGCAGGTTTCTTTGCTTGGTTAGCAGGTTCACCTATTATTCTTGAGAAGATGGGTTACTCACCACAGGATATCGGTTTAAGCTATATTCCACAAACTATTGCCTTTATGGTCGGTGGCTATGGTTGTCGTATTTTACTGTCAAAAATGACGGGTAAAGCATTATTACCACTGCTGTTAATTGGCTATGCTGTTAGTATGACTGCATTATACCTTGTTGCTAAATTTACTGAGCCAACATTAACCACGATCTTAATTCCGTTCTGTATTATGGCTGCAATGAATGGTGCTTCTTATCCAATCGCTGTATCTAATGCTTTATCGGCTTATCCTGAAATCAGTGGTAAAGCAGCCGCATTACAAAATGCACTACAACTGGGTCTTTGTAGTTTAGCAAGTTTTATCGTGTCTGCATTTATCAGCCAACAACCGCTTATTAACACCACAGCAATTATGGCGTTAACAGCGATCCCAATGGCGGTTGGCTACTTTATTCAGCGTAATAAATCCGTTAGCAAACACACAGTTCAAACAGCAGAATAACCGCACCTCTCCTTTTAGGAATATTCTTAAAAAGGCCGTTTTATAAAAAATGGCCTTTTTCTTTTCTAGAGAAAAATAATCTACGTCTCTATACTTATCTATACGCTGTAGTGGCGTTTTATTTATTTTTCTTTCGGATTTTGAGGCATTAAACAGATTATTAGCTGATTATGTCAGATTAGTTGTCTTATTAATTCTATTCGTTCAATCCATATTGAACACAATACCATTTTAATACTGTCAATCTGTACACGTCCTTTTTTAGCTTTATGTCTCAAAACCCGCTTAGTTTACGCCGGAGAGTATATGAGTACATCTTGTGTAGAAGAAGGCCGAAAGACCTCTAATGATCCTTATAAAAGGATCGCTATAGAACTATTAACTCATGCAGATATTCGAGTAAATGGCTCTGAACCTTATGATATTCAGGTTCACAATCAAAATTTTTATAAAAGAGTATTGCAACAAGGCTCATTAGGTCTCGGTGAAAGCTATATGGACGGTTGGTGGGATTGTGAGCGACTTGATATATTCTTTCATAAAGTATTGCGTGCAGGCCTTGAAAATAAGCTTCCGCAAAACCTACGTGATATTTTCAAAATTGCAACGGCCCGTCTTTTTAATCTACAAACACAAAAACGTGCATGGATGGTTGGTAAAGAGCATTACGATCTTGGTAATGATTTATTTACATCTATGCTTGATCCTAATATGCAATATTCCTGTGGTTATTGGAAAAATGCAGATAACTTAGCACAAGCTCAAGAACACAAATTAGATCTTATTTGCCGGAAGCTAGATTTAAAACCCGGAATGACTTTATTAGATATCGGTTGTGGTTGGGGTGGGCTTGCCGCTTACGCAGCAAAACATTTTGGTGTTTCTGTCACAGGTGTCACCATTTCTGTTGAACAGCAGAAATTGGCACAGGCACGATGCCAAGGACTGGATGTTAATATTATTTTAGAAGATTATCGTGATTTACATGAACAATTTGATCGCATCGTTTCTGTTGGGATGTTTGAGCATGTTGGCCCTAAAAATTATGCAACCTACTTTAAAGTAGTTCGCCGTAACTTAAAAGAAGACGGTCTGTTTTTACTGCATACCATTGGATCTAATCGCGATAAAGTGAATGTAGATAGTTGGATAAGTAAATATATATTTCCTAATGGCTGCTTGCCATCAATTCAAAAAATTGCACATGCCATGGACGGTAAGTTTGTAATGGAAGATTGGCACAACTTTGGTGCTGATTATGATAAAACACTGATGGCATGGTATCAGCGCTTTTTAACCTGTTGGCCAGAGATTGAATCAAATTACACACCGCGCTTTAAACGCATGTTTAGCTATTATCTAAATGCCTGTGCTGGTGCATTTAGAGCCAGAGATATTCAATTATGGCAAATCATGTTAAGCCCTAAAGGGCAAATTGGTGGTTTACAAATTCCACGTTAATTTTTATTAAAAACAAAAAAGCCAGTTTAATCAATAGACTGGCTTTCTTTTTAATCTGGTTTAAAAAGCAATAAAGCTAATAAGTCATAATGTTATTATTACTCTTCGTTTTCACTTTGCTGTGCTGCTAATAAAGCTTGTTGCTGTGCTTGCTGTGCCATAACACGTTCAACTGTATCCACAATCGCTTGAGTTTGAGGATCAAGTTCAATATTCACTTTATCGCCAAGGCGTTTACGACCGAGTGTCGTTCTATCTCGTGTTTCTGGAATAAGATGAACACAGAATCGGTTATTAACCACATCACCAATAGTCAGACTAATACCATCAATACCGATAAAGCCTTTATGCAAAATATATTTCATCAACGATTTATCGAAGATGCGAAACCAAATTTGTAAATTGTTTTCTGAAGTAATAATTTTGGCAACTTCGGCGGTTGTGACAATATGGCCAGACATCACATGCCCGCCTATTTCATCACCATATTTAGCTGCGCGTTCAATATTAACTTCAGAGCCCACGTTTAATTCACCAAGGTTAGTGAGGCGTAACGTCTCTTTCACTAAATCAAAGCTAATGTGCGTACCTTCGATTTTAGTAACCGTTAAACAGCAACCATTGTTCGCAACAGAGGCTCCTGTCTCTAAGTTACCGACTAACTCTTTCGGTAATTCAATGATATGGGTACGAAAATCGCCTTTATCTTCTATAGCAATAACTCGCCCTTTTCCCTGAACAATACCTGTAAACATCTTACATCTCCTTGGGTAGATAAACTGGTAAACTCAATTTAGGCTTATGCTAGTTAGAATAACATAGCTCTTATTAATACAAAGGAACAATTATCGTATTTATTCCTTGCTGAGAATTGCCGTTAAATATAACGTAAAAACACCTAATAAATTATCAAAATCCTGTGTTTAAAAAGCTAAGCATCTTTCGTTGCTAATTAAACTTTTATCATTAGAATATGCCTTCTTGAGGATCTCTTTACGCCATTTTAACAATACGGCGTTTGTTCTCTTCCTTTCCTTCCTTTTTCTTATAATAAATAAAGGTGTATGCGTGCAGAAGTACATAAAAGAAGCGCGTAGCTTACTTGCTTTAGGTATCCCCGTTATCATCGCGCAATTTTCCCAAACGGCAATGGGTGTGGTTGATACTGTTATGGCGGGTGCTGTAAATGCGACAGAAATGTCCGCAGTGGCAGTAGGCACGTCTATTTGGTTACCAACGATTTTACTGGGTCAAGGCATATTAATGGCATTGACGCCAATCGTTGCACAATTAAATGGCTCAGGACAACGAAAACATATTGCGGATCGTACACAGCAAGGTTTTTGGCTCGCGACGTTCTTATCAATCATGGTTATAGCTATACTTTATAACAGCCGATTTATTATTGAAGCACAGCATGATATTGAACCTGAATTGGCGGAAAAAGCTATTGGCTTTATCCACGCCATTATGTGGGGTGCTCCTGGCTGTCTTTATTATCAAGTTTTGCGAAGTCAATGTGAAGGGTTATCCAAAACGAAACCCGGTATGATCATTGGTTTTATTGGTTTATTAATTAACATCCCTGTTAACTACGCCTTTATTTACGGTAAATTTGGTGCGCCACAATTAGGGGGGATAGGTTGTGGTGTTGCAACTGCCTCTGTTTTCTGGGCAATGTTCTTGATGATGCGTTATTACGTGCGTAGAGCACCAACACAGCGAGATGTAATGCCAGTAAAACGGTTAGTGCCTCCGCAATTCCACACTATAAAACGTATTACTTTTTTAGGCCTACCTGTTGGCTTGGCATTATTCTTTGAAGTAACACTTTTCGCCGTTGTTGCATTATTAGTATCACCTTTGGGCGTTACTGCAGTGGCAAGCCATCAAATTGCACTGAATTTTAGCTCATTGATGTTTATGTTCCCTCTATCATTGGGTATAGCAGCAACTATCCGTGTGGGTTATAACTTGGGGCAACGTTCTACAGAACAGGCTCGTATTTCAGCGATTACAGCCCTTGCAGTTGGTTTAATACTGGCAAGCTGTACCGCCGTTTTCTCTATTATCTTTAGAGAAAAAATTGCCTTAATGTATAACGATAATATTGAAGTTGTGACATTAGCCTCTCATCTAATGTTATTCGCTGCCCTTTACCAGTTATCAGATTCAGTACAAGTTATTGGCTCAGGTGTGTTACGTGGGTATAAAGATACGCGTTCTATCTTCTTTATTACTTTTATTGCCTACTGGGTCATTGGTCTGCCTTCAGGTTATATCTTAGGGCGTACTGATTATTTTGTTGAAGCGATGGGCCCTGCCGGTTTCTGGATTGGCTTTATTCTTGGTTTAACCGCATCAGCGATTATGATGGGTTCCCGTATTTGGTGGATCCAGCGTCAATCTGATGAAGTGGTGTTATTACGCTCAGAGCGTTAAACAAAAAGGTTAATTTGGCAAGAGAATGACACAAATATCAACAAATAGCTTTAAATACGAGCAGTTGAGTATAAATTTGTGTTTTTCCTCTTGCCAGAATCAGATCATCTCGTTAATATTCGTTCCCGTTGTTACCCAGAATAGATAATGCGTCCATAGCTCAGTTGGTTAGAGCACCACCTTGACATGGTGGGGGTCGGTGGTTCGAGTCCACTTGGACGCACCATTTATTTTTCAACAACATCTCAATACAGTGCGTCCATAGCTCAGTTGGTTAGAGCACCACCTTGACATGGTGGGGGTCGGTGGTTCGAGTCCACTTGGACGCACCATTTCTCTTTTTTTCTGATTTTTACTCATCTTACCTACCCTACGAAATAATTAATTCGGCTTGCAAAAATTTATTGCGCAACAAAACGTTTAAAAAACAAGCAATCAGCACCGTATTTTGATCACATCACTTAAATTTACCTTTTTTCGATTTTCTTCATAGAAATTAACCTCTATAATACGAAACATAATTTTGTTGAAAGGTTTCAGCGTATTGATTTACGGGCATCTTTAGAAAACAGAACAAATGAATCGTGATAGACTATAATGTAAGATGTCTACCAACCTTTGATACAAAATAGTGACAAGTTTTTTATGATGTTGCTGGATCATTAACATGTTGCGCAACTTATCCATTAGAGATGAGTTTACATATTCTGTTTCGCACAGTTGATTAAAAATAGCGACATTAATCCTTATTCATCCATTACAATACAACCATTAAATAGACTGCCATGAAAAAGACAAAAATTGTTTGCACCATCGGACCAAAAACCGAATCTGAAGAAAAACTGAATCAATTACTGGACGCGGGCATGAATGTTATGCGTCTAAACTTCTCTCACGGTGACTATGAAGAGCATGGCAACCGTATCAAGAACCTGCGTAACGTTTGCGCTAAAACAGGCAAAAAAGCCGCTATTTTATTAGATACTAAAGGTCCAGAAATTCGTACCATCAAATTAGAAGGTGGTAACGATGTCGCTTTAGTTGCTGGCCAAACTTTCACTTTTACTACAGACAAATCTGTTGTTGGTAATAAAGAGCGTGTAGCTGTAACTTATGAAGGTTTCGCAAAAGATTTAACCGTTGGTAATACTGTATTAGTTGATGATGGCCTTATCGGTATGAAAGTAACAAAAGTTACTGATACTGAAGTCGTTTGTGAAGTTTTAAACAACGGTGACTTAGGTGAAAACAAAGGCGTTAACTTACCTGGCGTTTCTATCGGTTTACCTGCATTAGCAGAAAAAGATAAACAAGATCTTATCTTTGGTTGTGAACAAGGTGTTGACTTTGTTGCAGCTTCATTCATTCGTAAACGTTCTGATGTTGAAGAAATGCGTGCACACTTAAAAGCACACGGTGGCGAAAACATCATGATCATCTCAAAAATTGAGAACCAAGAAGGTTTGAATAATTTCGATGAAATTTTAGAAGCCTCTGACGGTATCATGGTTGCACGTGGTGACTTAGGTGTTGAGATCCCAGTTGAAGAAGTTATCTTTGCACAAAAGATGATGATCGAAAAATGTAACGCAGCGCGCAAAGTGGTTATCACTGCAACGCAAATGTTAGATTCAATGATCAAAAATCCACGCCCTACTCGTGCTGAAGCGGGTGACGTTGCGAATGCTATCTTAGATGGTACTGACGCAGTTATGCTGTCAGGTGAAAGTGCGAAAGGTAAATACCCAGTAGAAGCGGTAACTATCATGGCCACGATTTGTGATCGTACTGACCGCATCATGAAATCACGTCTCGAAGTAAGCCAAAAAGGTGCAAAACTGCGTGTTACTGAAGCAGTGTGTCGCGGTGCGGTTGAAATGGCTGATAACTTAGATTCACCACTTATCGTTGTTGCTACTTTCGGCGGTAAATCAGCACGTTCTATCCGTAAATATTTCCCAACAGCACCAATCTTAGCATTAACAAACAATGAAGAAACTGCTCGTCAACTTCTGTTGGTTAAAGGTGTAACAACTCAATTAGTTAACGAAATTTCTTCTACTGATGACTTCTACCGTATCGGTAAAGAAGCCGCATTAGCGAGTGGTTTAGCTCATGCTGGCGATCGCGTTGTTATGGTAACAGGCGCATTAGTTGATAGCGGAACAACAAATACTTCATCTGTTCACGTTCTGTAATTCACATAGTACATTAATTATTCAAAACGCCACTTTTTAAGTGGCGTTTTTTATTATTCACCCATATTTTATTTATTTCTTCTCTTTTCTTTTCCACTTCTTCTATCCTTTTAGTAAGCCTTTTATTCATATACGCTAAATAAGGATATAAAATGTCTGATGACACAATAAATACTAATGTTTTTGCTTGTACTACCCTCGCGATTAAAGATAAAAAAAATCGTATTTACCATGGTAGAACAATGGAATTCTCAACAGACAAACCCGCTTCAATCTTTGCATATTATCCTAAAGCACATACTTTCCAACAGAATGCTCCTGACGGTACACCAGGACTAAAATATGCCGTTAAATACCCTTTTATTGCCATTACAGCGCCAATTAATTTAGAAGGGACAAAAGACGTACTTGAGGGCGTCAATGCTCAAGGCCTTTCTTTTAGCTTGAATATGCTTCCTGATTCAAAACTCGATGATATTACCCCGCAAGATTACGCAACATCAGTACCTATTGCGGCCATCGGTGAATGGGCTTTAGCACAATATGCAACCGTTGAAGAGTTAAGACAAGCCATTCCTAAGACGGCTTTTTGGTCACAAAAACTATTACTTTTACGCAATTTACCCAGCCCTTTTCATTATGCTTTTTATGATAAAACTGGAGCTTGTATTGTTGTTGAAGTTTCTGATGGTCGTTTGCATATTTATGATAATCCGACTTATTGCATGACCAATGGCCCATTATTTCCATGGCATCTTATTAACTTAAATAATTACACTCATCTTTCTAATGTTAATATTTCCACCAGCACATTGGGAAATGTTAAAGTCAAACAACCAGATAGCGGGATTGCTTTAGCTTCCTTACCAAGCTCTGATACTTCTGTCGATAGATTTATTCGTGCGGTTTACTATACAACGTATTATCACCAGGTGTCTGATCCTGATATACAACTCGTTGAATTAGCACATATCATGAACCGTTTCGATCGTCCTAAAAATTCCACAATCGATCCATTACTAGGCCATGACACGTTAAAAGCGCTTCATACTAGTGAATTTTCAGTGTGGACAACGCTCACTGATTTAGAACGAGGAATACTCTTTTTTAGAGGGTATAACAATCTTAACTTCCAAAAATTTACGCTTGAAGCATTTAAAAATGAGGCAGAACCTATTTTCATAAAAGTAAATTTAGAAGGTAATTTATAGATAAAAGCATGAGCAATAATAAAAAAGAGCAGATAATATGTTTTTCTATCAGACTTTTATGAATAAAATTCTTTTGTGAAATAACACGCATTTTTTGTACTGAATATTTGCGTTTTAGGTGTTATTTTTTCTATTGTTCAGTTAATGAGTAAGTAGAATATGGTAAATAAACCCAGCATTTTCTTATATCTGTGCCATACTTATTAATGGCTTCATATAAATGCTACTTGTTCCTTTACACAAATTAATAATAGAGGTTGTAACTATGAAAGCGAAACTTGTACTAGGTGCGGTAATTCTGGCTTCAGGCTTATTAGCAGGTTGTTCTTCTAGTAATAATGCACAGTTAGATCAAATCTCTTCTGATGTAAGTAGCCTGAATTCTCAAGTTCAACAACTAAGTAGTGATGTACAATCTGCTCGTGCTGAAGCTAAATCAGCTTATGACGAAGCCGCTCGTGCTAATCAACGTTTAGATAACCAAGTCACTACTTATAAAAAGTAATTTGACTCACCGATAAGCTCAAAAGCTTTAGGTAAGCATTAATCACAAAGCCCTAACATAGTTAGGGCTTTGATTTATATCAGATTATATTCTTTTAGATTTTCTTGAAGCTTGGAGAATTCCTCAATTTTATATTCTATTTTTTCTTTCAATGCTTTTTTATGATTATTCAATTCATCTTTGTATTTTTCATGCATATTACTAAGAAAATCAATAAATTTACTATTTTCATTGTTTACAGTACTCTTTTCATTTCCTGTTTTATATTCAATAATAAAATTATCTTTAATTAAACACTCTATTTGTGATTTCAAGTACAAATTCAACCCTGGATGAATTTTGTTTTTTATGAAGGCACTAGCTTGTTCATGTACTTCATACAATGCCGCCAACATTAAGTTGACTTGCTTATTTGGATGACCATCAGTAAACGATAGCCTATTATTCTGTTGTTTTAAAAGCTCATTCTTGACTAAACTAAATAGTTTAGTGGTATTTCCAGACAGTGAATTCTGTTTAAATCGAGAACTGATAGTGGCCTCAAGCGACAGTTTTTTTTCATTTATGGTGTCATATTTATGATTAATCGGTACCGTAATACGATTAATCAATTTTGCACATATCCAGTTTATATTTTCTTTTTTACGTTCTTCACTACCTAACAACAATGTTTTGGCACTATTTTTAATTGATATTAATAAATCGGATAGCTGGCTAAATTTGTTTTCAATACTAGAAGTAACACGTTCAAAAGTACTAACCATGTTATTTGAATCAATTTCATAACTGCAATTTACCTATATCAACAAAAGATATTTTTGATATTAAGGAAGTAATCGTTAATTTAATGTTAAATAATACACTTTTATGATTTTAAATTGTTTTTATATAAATTAGCTACTCATAAAAAAAACAGATGCTTATAAGCATCTGTTTTTTTTCTATAACTTTATGAGATATCTAATCAATAGTCACATCCATAGGTATACCCGAGCGACGAATAAGCTCTGCATCGACTTTATTTTTATCGACTTTGCCACTTTCATACCAAGCATTAAATTGCTTCGTAAATGTAAAAGGCATGGTTTGTGGGTCGTCATCTTCATTGCGGGACAGTGGCTGATGAACTTCAATAAATTGTCTACCGTCTGCAGTTTCAGTAAATTTAATCGGTTTATTGATAACCTGAACTCGGCTTCCTTTAGGCACTACATTAAATAATGTCTCAATATCATTTGGACGTAAACGAATGCAGCCTGAGCTAACTCTTAAACCGATACCAAAATCAGCGTTAGTACCGTGAATAAGGTACTCCCCCCTACTATGAGCCAATCTTAACGCATAAGCCCCCATAGGGTTTTCAGGGCCAGCAGGAACAACCGCAGGTAATGTTATTCCTTTTGCTGCATAATTTTTGCGAATATTGGCCGTTGGTGTCCAAGTGGGATCTTTTATAAGTTGAGAAATAGAAGTCACCATTTCAGGTGTTTCACGCCCTAATTGGCCAATACCGATAGGATAAACATCAACTGTACCACCTTCTTTGGGATAATAATAAAGGCGCAATTCGGCAAGATTGATAACAATACCTTTTCGTACAGTATCAGGTAGAATCATCTGCAACGGAATAGTTAATGTTTTACCGGCATCGGGTAGAAGAGGATCAATACCTGGGTTTGCTTCCATCATATTGAGCAATCCCACTTGATATTCAGACGCTATCGCTTCTAGTGAACGCTTGTCATCCGGCACAATGTAAGATTGATTATTACCAATAATACGCTGGCCATCATCAGGTAATAGGTATTCTGTAGCATAAGATAAGTGACTACTCATCCCTAATAGCGATGCACCCAAGAGAGTTAACCATTTTTTCATCGTTTATCCCGTGTGTTAGAAATAAAATAAACTGACTATTATGATGATAACATTATCATTGTTATGCTATTCATATAATTAGTCAGTTTAGATCATTAATGAGGGATCAGGTAACATTTACGCCACAGTGTATTCTGAAAAACGCCTAATAAGCGTTGTCACCATTGCATGTAAACCTTGTGTTCTAGATGGTGTTAAGTGACTTTCCAGGGCTAATGATGAGAAATAATGTTTTACATCCGTCACTAAAGCTTGCTCAACTGTTTTACCTTGAAATAAGATAATAACCAAGGCAACTAGTCCTTTAACAATGCCTGCATCACTATCACCAGCAAGGATAAGTTGCTTACTCTCATTAAGAGAAACAGCGATCCAAACTTGGCTTTGACAACCTTCAATAAAGTTAGCTGAAATGCGTTGTTCATCTGTTAAAGGAGGAAGACGCTCACCTAGCTCCATCATATAAAGATAACGTTGTTCCCAATCCTGACAACGAGAGAAATTGCGTAATAATTTTGCTTCATCTGGCAAATTAGCAACTGCCATGAATAACCTCTTTGTTTTAATCTTTAACCTAATAGCATTTCGATACGCAATAGCGCATTAACCAGTGCATCTATATCGTTTTTATTGGTATACAACCCAAGAGATGCGCGACACATTGCTGGAACTTGATAATAATCCATAATTGGCATAGCACAATGATGCCCGGTACGGATCGCAATACCATAATTATCAAGAAAAGCCCCCACGTCATAAGCGTGATGTTTACCTAAATTAAAAGCTATCACACCTTGGCGAGAATCATTGCCATACAGCGTTAATGATTTTACTTTTTGTAGCTGCTCTTGTGCATACTTCATTATACTATTTTCATATTCCGCAATATTATTCATGCCTAAATTTGAAAGATAATCTAATGCGGCACCTAAGCCAATCATCCCCATAATGTTAGGCGTACCGGCTTCAAAACGCCAAGGCGCATCCGCATAGGTAATATCACCATTGATATGGACATGTTTTATCATTGCACCACCGCCTTCCCAAGGTGGCAATTCATCGAGTACTGCTTTTTTACCGTACAACAAACCAATCCCTGTCGGTCCATAAAGCTTATGAGCACTACAAACAAAAAAGTCACAATCAAGTTGTGAAACATTAATGGATTGATGCATTGCGCTCTGCGCACCATCAACCAAAATATGTAATTCACCACCTTGTTGAGAAGCATATTGCCGAGCATCATAAATAATTTGTGCAACAGGATTCACTGTACCTAATACATTTGATTGATGCGTAATACTAAGTAATTTTGTTCGTTCATCAATTAAACTAGGCAACTGACTTAAGTCCAGCGTACCATCTTGCAATAATGGTAAAATACGGACATGAAAACCATACTGTTTTGCCAGCATATACCACGGAACAATATTCGCATGGTGTTCCATTTCTGTGATGATGATATTATCACCATCGTTTAGGAATCGTTGGCTATAAACATTCGCAATTAGATTGATCCCTTCCGTTGTTCCTTTAACAAAAACGATCTCTTCTTCGCTATTGGCACCTAAAAAATCACAGGCTTTTTTACGGACATTTTCAACTAACGTTGTCGCATTCGCACTTAACGTATGAATGCCGCGATGAACCGCGGCATATTGTGTTAAGGCAAACTGCTTTTCATGTTCAATGACGCAAGCCGGTTTTTGAGCACTTGCGGCACTGTCGAGATAAATCAATGGTTTTCCTTTCACTTGTTGTGAAAGGATTGGAAAGTCATCTCGCGCTTTTTCAATGGAATGCGTCATAATGCCTTATTTTATACCTCTAATAAGCGCTGATTAATTCTGTCTAATACAAGCGATTTAATCACACTATTTTCTATCGATTCAGTTAACTCAGCGGCAAATGCATGAATAATCATTTTACGAGCGTCACTTAAAGTAATACCCCGTGAACGTAAATAAAACAATTGTTCATCATCAATTCTACCTACCGTGGCACCATGACTACATTTCACATCGTCGGCATAAATTTCAAGCTGTGGTTTAGTATCAATTTGCGCTTTATCACCCAACAACAGATTGTTATTAGTCATTTGACCGTCTGTTTTTAATGCTTGTGGCGTAACAGTGATCATACCGTTAAATACGGCTTTTCCTGCATCCATTGCAATACTTTTATGTAGTTGGCGACTTTGGCAATTTTTCTCACCATGAACTAACCAAGTACGAGTATCCGCAATTTCACCTGCTTTAGGTAATACAACGCTATTCATCGAAAGCTCTGTATTTTCACCTTTTAGCGCAGAACTCGTGTGATGACGGCTGAGTTTAGCACCCAATAAGAAAGCATAACTATTAACACGAGCATCACGACCTATAGTCATATCATTATGTGCAAAGTGCTGACTTTCTGCATTTTCAAAACTTAATTTTATATGGCTAAAAGAGGCATTATCACCAATCGTTGCCGTTAATCTTGCGCCTGTAAAATGACGATTTTCATTGTTACTGCTGATATAGTGCTCAATGACCTGCATTTGTGTATTAGCACCCACATCAAGATGAAAACGATAATTCGCGTTATTCACCTCTGCACCATGCTCACCTTGTGTAATATTAAGAATATAAAGCGGTTTATCCGCAATAACACCGTTTTTCAGTGTAATAAGCAAAGGATGTGGCGCTAAACTTTCAACTAAATGCAGAAAAATTTCACCATTGACGGCTTCTGGTAACTCGCTCTGGTTATCAAGTAAGGTTACTTGATAAGGGCCAAATTCTTCACTACTTTCTGTTGGCGAAAACGTACCATTCACCATCACAATACGATAGCAATCAAGCGCTAAAGCATGTTTAGCAATTAAATTTTGCACATCAAAAGGTGACAGCTGTTGATAACTTTGGCTTAACGTCTCATCTAATGGCGTATAGTGCCAATCTTCATGACGATAAACAGGAAAACCTACTTTCTCAACTTGCAACCAATGATTGTGAGCGTTGAGGTTATCGTCACCTTTACGTTGATGATATAACTCAGAAAACGTTTTTAGTGCTTGTTGATTACGTAGTTCAACTTGGCGCTGTTTTTCACGCTTTTCATTGAGGGTCAATAAGCCAGCCATAACCTTGTTCCTCCAATTTTTGCGCCAATGAAAAATCACCTGATTTAATGATTTTTCCCTGATAAAGCACGTGCACAAAATCAGGTTTAATATAATCAAGAATACGTTGGTAGTGTGTTACAACAATAAATGCACGTTTACCATCACGTAGGCTATTAACACCATTAGACACGATTTTTAATGCATCAATATCAAGTCCTGAGTCGGTCTCATCTAAAATGCATAGTTCAGGCTCTAGTGCGGCCATTTGCAAAATATCGTTACGTTTTTTCTCACCACCTGAAAATCCCACGTTAACAGAACGTGTTAACAAATCTTGAGGCATATCCAGTAATTTGATTTTATCTTCAATAAAATCTTCAAAATCAAAGCGATCTAACGGCTCTTGCCCACGATATTCTCTTACTGCATTCACTGAAGATTGTAAGAAAAACTGATTACTAACACCGGGTATTTCAACAGGATATTGAAATGCCATAAAAATACCTTCGCCTGCGCGATCTTCAGGTTCTAATTCTAATAAATCTTTATTTTTGAAAGTAATAGAACCTTCATCTACTTCATATTCTTCACGACCAGCAAGTGTTGCAGATAAGGTACTTTTACCTGAACCATTTGGCCCCATAATCGCATGAACTTCACCTGCACGAACTTGCAAATCTAGTCCTTTCAGGATTTCATTGCCTTCAACACTGACATGTAAATTTTTAATATCTAACATAATATATGCCTTCGGTATCGTTACACCCAGAATTTGATTAATACTTAACCAACGCTATGTTCTAAGCTGATTGCTAATAATTTTTGTGCTTCTACAGCAAATTCCAGCGGTAATTCTGAGAACACGTCTTTACAAAATCCGTTTACAATCATTGAGATTGCATCATCTTCACTTAATCCACGCTGACGACAATAAAACAGTTGATCTTCACCAATACGTGACGTTGTCGCTTCGTGTTCAAGCTGTGCTGAGTTATTCATTACCTCAACATATGGGAAAGTATGTGCGCCACATTGCGTACCAATTAACATGGAATCACATTGTGTAAAATTACGGGCATTTTTTGCACTAGGGAGAACTTTCACAAGTCCACGGTAACTATTTTGACTTTTACCCGCAGAAATACCTTTAGAGATAATGGTTGATTTGGTATTTTTGCCAATATGGATCATCTTAGTACCGGTATCTGCTTGTTGATTGCCATTAGTTAGAGCAACCGAGAAGAATTCAGCAGTAGAATTATCCCCTTTTAAAATCACGCTTGGGTATTTCCAAGTGATTGCAGAACCTGTTTCTGACTGTGTCCACGACATCTTGGCGTTTTCGCCTTCACAGATAGCGCGCTTAGTTACAAAGTTAAGGATGCCTCCTTCACTATCGCCACCAGAGAACCAGTTTTGTACAGTAGAATATTTTACTTCAGCATCTTTATGGATAATGACTTCAACCACAGCGGCGTGAAGTTGATAACTGTCACGAACCGGCGCTGAACAACCTTCGATATAACTGACATAACTGCCTTCATCAGCGACCAGAATAGTTCGTTCAAATTGACCTGTTTGAGCCGCATTAATACGGAAATAAGTCGATAATTCCATTGGGCAACGTACCCCTTTTGGAATATAGACAAAAGTTCCATCAGACGCGACTGCGGCATTTAGTGCGGCAAAATAGTTATCATGGCTTGATACAACGGTGCCTAAATATTGACGCACTAAATCAGGATATTCTTGAATAGCTTCGCTAAATGAGCAGAAAATAATGCCATGTTCAGCAAGCTCTTCACGATATGTTGTTGAAACTGAAACAGAGTCAAAAATCGCATCAACTGCAACCGCTTGCCCTTCTCTTACAGGGACACCCAGTTGGTTAAAGGCATCTTCAACTTCTTTAGTTAAATAATCTTGCGCAGCTTGTTTATCACTAGTTACTGCTTCATTTGCACCACCAGCACAACTACCGTTAGCACAACATGAACTGCAAGAAGGTGCAGAATAGTAGCTATAATCTTGATAATTAAGCGATGGATAATCTGCTTTTAGCCAATGCGGCTCTTCCATTTCTAACCAATGGCGATAAGCATCTAAACGAAATTCCAGCATCCACTCTGGCTCGTTTCTTTTTGCCGATATTGCACGTACAACCGCTTCATTTAATCCTTTTTCTAAGGTATCGGTTGATATATCGGTATAAAAACCTTCTTTATAGTGGTGATCGCTTAGCCATCCCTGAACTTCATCACCAATTTCAACATTGCTCTGAGACATAATCTGACTTCACTATGTTATACCCCAAAGCTCTCACCACATCCGCAGACGTTTTGAGCTTTAGGATTATTAAATTTAAACATTTGATTAAGTCCTTCACGAACATAATCAACAACAAGCCCATCGATGAATGGCATTGCTTTCAATGAAACAAACAGTTTTGCACCATTATGTTCATACACAATATCATCTTCATTTGGGCCTGTAGCGAGTTCAATAACATAACCATACCCAGTACAACCAGAGGGTTTGATATTTAAGGAAAGCCCCTGTTTTTCAGGGTTTTTCTCAACTAAATGGCAAATATGTTTTGCTGCATTATCCGTCAGTACAATGCCTTGCCAAGCTGTGTCGTTAAGAGAAAAAGTTTCAACGTTGTTTGTCATTTCTGACCTCATTTCGAAAGGAGATTGATATCTTTCCTGACACTAATGGTAATGATAACCCTTATCACTTCAACCATGTCTTTTGAAAGGATATTATGCAAATGTATGTTTTTTGTTCTATTATTGCGTTAAATTTGTTAAATTTTATTTTTAACGCTATGTAATATATCACTTTTATCTTTTTTTATAACAAAAAATAAAACTTTTAATTTTTATTATATTTCGCACAATAAGCATATAAGTTGCAATATAAATACACTTTATATGTTATCACTGAAATCGAGAGAAAAAAGCATAAAAATATGTATCTACACGATGATGTTTACTGTGCACACGTTTCATTTTTATGCTTGTTATGCGGGATAAGATAGCACCACTGATGGAATAACTTCTTATTGTATTGTGTGTTTGCTGAACTTATTTATTAATTGAAATGGTTTGAATATGTTCTCTTGTACATTCAATAACTTGTTTGTATTTCCGCTTGTTTGATTGGCTGTTTATTGTACTAATAAATTGTAATTGCCAAACGCGATTTGTGCTTAGATCTGCCACTAAAACACCTTCATAGCTTACATTTTCTCTTGCCATATTCCCTTCAAAAAGAACATGTCTGCTTTCAACACTCGGAATGGTTAATGGCTTTATTGATGTAGAAATTTCATTCATACCATCAATTATCGCAATATTATCAACGATGCCTTGTGCTCCAGCATCCACATCGTAAGTCATTGCATCGGCCATTTTAAAATAAACCAGACGAACTTCTGATAAATCGCAAATAGGCTTTGACTTATAAACTATCATTTCTGTTGTAACGTCCTGAACATTATCAGGCAATATTTTAAAATAGTTTTCAGTATCTTCTCTGCTCATTGAAAATGAAGTGGGATACGCCATATTAAAACCAGAAATAGTTTGTACTGGAATATTACTTACATCATTACTCGTTTTAGAGGTAGAATTATTATCACATCCGGTGAGTAATAAACCTGCAATTAATAATGCTGCGGTGTTGAATTTTGAAATAGTTAACATTGTGAGCGTCTTTTCTTTTATTATGAAGATAATGATTATCATTAAAAATAAAATCTAAATAAAGAATAATTTCTATTTTTGTTCTCTATTTTTATTCTTTTTCTCATTATCTATAAATAAAAACGCACAAAGCGAGTATTTCACTTTGTGCATTTAATTTTTTTACTTTCTTAAGAAATAACTGATGTGGTTAATCTTGAAATACATACTTGACGATCTTCATCATCAAATATTTCTATTGACCAAACTTGGTGAGAACGCCCTAAATGAATAGGTTTACATACCCCTCTCACCTTACCTTCTCTGGCTGAACGAATATGATTAGCGTTAATTTCTAAACCCACAATTTTCTGTTCACCTTCGGTACAAAGATACCCAGCAACCGATCCTAGGGTTTCAGCTAAAACAACAGAAGCACCACCATGCAGCAAACCTAGAGGTTGTTTTGTACGATGATCAACAGGCATTGTTCCTTCAAGATAATCATCGCCGAGGCACGTTAATTCAATACCTAAATGGCTCATCATATTATTTTGGCCAATATGATTAAGATGCTCGATTGTCGTTTCACGTTTCCATATCATGGCATAATCTCCAATAGCGCCTGTAGTGGGTGTTTAAGCTCAATATTATCAATACGTTTTACTTGACTACGACACGAATACCCTGTGCTTAAGCAACGCATTGTCGGCAATGTTTTTAGTGCATTACCCCATGAGAGTTGGTAAATGCCTAATGAGTTTTCATAATTGTTCAGTTCATGTCCATAAGTACCAGCCATTCCACAACATCCTGTGCTTACAAATTCGAGTTGTTGCCCATAACGTTGGAAAATTGTCTGCCACTGTTTCATGCTTTGTGGTAGTGCCGTTACTTCCGTACAATGCCCGAAAAGATACCATTTTTCAGCATCATCGCGAACAGCTATTGGTTCACTCACTAATTTATTTAACCATTCATGAACGAGTTGAACCTTAAAATCACCCCGTTTATCACCCAAAATTTCACGATATTCATCGCGATAACAAAGCACTAATGCGGGATCAACTCCCACCATTGGAATATCTAATTTTGCAACACGATTAAGCATGGTTGACGTTTTTTGTGCCGTTTTACTAAATTGTTGTAAAAAGCCTTTAATATGTTGCGCTTTTCCATTGGGTGAAAAAGGCAATAAAACAGGTTTAAACCCAATTTTTTCAATAAGTTTGATAAAATCCGCGACCACTTTTGCGTCGTAATAGCTGGTAAAAGGATCTTGCACCACCAGCACATAATGACTTCGTTGCTTATCAGATAAACGTTCTAAATCTTCTAACGTCATATCTAGAGCGTGGTGACCTGCTAATTGTTGTTTTAATGTTGGCGATGACAGTAGCGGTAAATCTACCATTCCTATAGTATGTTTACTTAATGACTGCACCAAAGGTTGCTTCATAAAGAAATTAAAGAATCCTGGCGCTTTAGCCATGATAGGGGTTGTTAATTCAACATTCGCAACAATATGATCTTTTAATGGCCGTAAGTAGCGCTGGTGGTACAATTCAGTAAATTTAGAACGAAATGACGGTACGTCAATTTTAATCGGACACTGAGTTGAACAGGCTTTACAAGCTAAACAGCCATTCATAGCCGCTTTCACTTCATGAGAAAAGTCATATTCGCCACGTTTGGCTTTCCATGTATTACGTGTTTTTTCAATCAAACTTCTTAAGCTAGGTTTGTTATTTTCTAGGCTAGATCCAAGTTGTTTTGGGTTAACACCTTGCTCTGTTAATAAACGTAACCACTCTCTTACTAGCGCAGCTCGCCCTTTAGGTGAATGAATGCGTTGCCCACTAATTTTCATAGAAGGACACATTGGACTTTTCGCATCGAAATTAAAGCAAAGCCCATTACCATTACAGTCTAAAGCTCCTTTAAAATCTTGACGAACAGATAAAGGGATGGTGCGATCAAAGGTGCCTCGTTTAATGGTATCAACTTGTTTCATAGGTTCATCAACCTCTAACGGAGGACAGATTTTCCCAGGATTAAGCCTATTTCGAGGATCGAATATCGTTTTGATTTGACGCAGTTCATGATAGAGCGTTTCACCGAAAAATTCAGGGCTGTATTGCGCTCTAAAGCCTTTTCCATGTTCACCCCAGAGTAACCCACCATATTTGGCTGTTAACGTGACAATGTCGTCTGAGATAGATTTCATCAACAATTCTTGTTGTGGATCGCACATATCAAGTGCGGGTCTTACGTGTAATACACCTGCATCGACATGCCCAAACATGCCATAATTGAGTTGATGACTGTCAAGTAACGCTCTAAATTCGGTAATATAATCAGCAAGATGTTCTGGTGGTACACAAGTATCTTCCACAAAGGGAATGGGCTTTGCTTGCCCTTTTGCATTACCTAATAAACCCACCGCTTTTTTACGCATGGCATAAATACGGTTAATATCCGCTAAATCATCACACACTTGATAACCGATAACACCACTTTGCCCCTCTTTCATTAATGAATCTAAACGTTGACATAATGATGTAACTTGAGAATGAATTAATACTTCATCATCACCCGCAAACTCAACAATATTAAGGCCTTGCATATCTTTATCTGGTACATCTGTGATCAATTCTTTGACGGAATGCCACACAATATCTTCACGAGCAAGATTCAAGACTTTGGAATCAACAGTTTCAACAGAAAGTGCATTGGCTTTAACTAAAAAAGGCGCGTTACGCAATGCAGAGTCAAACGAATCATATTTTACGTTGACTAAACTGCGCTGTTTGGGAATTGGCGTAATATCCAACGTTGCTTCAGTAATAAAAGCCAGCGTGCCCTCTGAACCGGTTAAAATTCGGGTTAAATCAAAGCGTTTCATGTCATCACTAAAAACATGACGCAAATCATATCCCGTTAAAAAGCGGTTTAATTTAGGGAATTTTTCAAGAATAAGTTTTCGTTGTTCTTTGCAACGGGATAAAACAGTTCGATAAACCTTTCCAATAGCAGAGCTTTCTTGTGCGATATTCTCGGCTAATGCCGTATCCATGGCGCGGGTTTCAAGCAGTTCACCACCTAACAAGACAGCCCGAACACCAAGGACATGATCAGAGGTTTTACCATAAACCATAGAACCTTGCCCTGAGGCATCGGTGTTAATCATTCCACCTAATGTGGCTCGGTTACTGGTAGAAAGTTCAGGTGCGAAAAAAAAGCCATAGGGTTTTAAAAACAGATTGAGCTCATCTTTTATCACACCAGCTTCAACTTTAACCCAACGTTGTTCTGGATTTATCTCAATAATACGTTTCATATAACGAGATAAATCAACCACTATACCATCAGTCAATGCCTGCCCATTGGTTCCGGTACCTCCGCCTCTTGGTGTCAAAGAAAGCGAATGAAATTTGGGTTCATCGACTAGGCGTGCAACAATAGTTACATCAGCCGTTGAGCGAGGAAAAACCACCGCCTGTGGCAATAACTGGTAAATACTATTATCTGTTGCCATAGTGAGTCTATCAGCATAACTGCTGGAGATATCACCGGTGAAGCCATTTTTTCGAAGAGTATCAAGAAATTCTGTTGTGAGTTCACTAACTTGCGGTGCTTGCGATATACGTGGGATCATTTGTTATAGCTCTTTAATCTAATAGTCCACATTGCTTAATTTTTGATATTGAAATGTATGCTAAGAGGTACTTTGCCTCATTTTGTACTTTCAGACCGATACCTGTTCACCTTATCATACAATTCTGGCAAATTGCGTAGTGATATAAACAACGTGATATTTGCAATGCTTATTCATCTGCTTCTAGCATTTTTATTCGTGTAGGGATTTAAAACCATGGAAAAACCGCAGATCCATACAGATATACCCAAAGTTTTATTCACTGTTCTTTTTATTTCTTTTTTTATTATCGCCAGTTTTTGGATACTCAATCCCTTTATTGTGGGTTTTATTTGGGCTGGAATGATTGTTGTTGCCACATGGCCTTTACTCCTTATTATTGAAAAACGAGTAAAATATCGTTGGCTATCTACCATGATAATGATGATCTTGATATTACTGATCTTTGTTATCCCTATTATCTTGTTAATTAGTAGTGTTATTGATAATAGTGCTCCACTCATTGAGTTAGCTAAATCACCTTCGAATATTCAGCCTCCTCAATTATTATGGCTTAATGATATCCCAATGATAGGAAGCAAACTTTATGATACATGGCACTCTATTCTCGTTTCTGGTGGCAATGCGTTAATCACCAAAATTCAACCTTATGTTGGGCAAGCCGCCAACTGGTTTTTTGCTCAAGCCCTAAATATCGGTCGATTTGCTCTGCATTTAGGTGTGATGTTGTTATTTTCTGGCTTACTGTTTTTACAAGGTGAGAACGTTGTTGCTTGGTTACGTCATTTTGCTATTCGCTTAGCAGGCCAACGTGGTGATGCGGCTATTTTACTAGCATCAATGTCTATTCGTGCCGTTGCCTTGGGTGTGGTATTAACCGCCTTAATTCAAGCAATTGTCGGTGGTATTGGCCTTGCAGTATCAGGTGTTCCTTATGCCACAGTGCTTACCGTTGTCATGTTCATTTGTTGCCTTGCACAAATAGGCCCTTTATTAGTGCTAATCCCTTCTGTTCTATGGCTATTTTGGACTGGTGATACAACTTGGGGCATTGTCATGGTGATTTGGGGAGGAGCTGTGGCAACTATGGATGGTATATTACGCCCATATTTGATCAAAATGGGGGCCGATTTACCGATGGTATTAATTCTAACGGGGGTTATTGGCGGAATTTTGACATTAGGTATGATTGGATTATTTATCGGTCCTGTTGTTCTTGCTGTTGCACATAGTTTATTAAATGCATGGATAAATGAAGTACCAAAGCCTAATCCTGATCTAACTGAAACAGTAGAATTTATGAATAAAAACTTTATTGAAAAAGAATAAATAATAATGGGCATGTAAGTGTAGCTACTTACATGCTCTAAAATTAATAGACTAAAGTTTAATAAAGATTATCAATTTAAGAATGAATTATTATATTTTTATATTCAAACTTACAATTTGAAACAAATTACATTCTTTTAAACCTGTTTGTTACCAGCTAGTTATATTCACTTTGAAATAGGCTAATATTATTTTTATTGAGATAATTCTTAGAGCATAATTAACTCATTTCTCTTAATATAAATATCAACGAAACAAATGTTTCACCGAATTAATGATTTCGCCTTTCATATTAATAGATTAATTGGCGGAATTAAAGAATATAAAATATTGCTGTGTGTAGTCTTTGCCTGTCAGCCCATGATAGGCTTTTTTTTTGCCTATTATTTAATAATTGTATAAAAAAAGCTCACATTATTTTGTGAGCTTTAATTTATGACCTTTATATTAATTCTATTGTGCTAATTTCACCCAAGTTTTAATTACGGTATCTGGATTTAAAGATAAACTATCAATCCCTTCTTCCATTAGCCATTGTGCGAAATCTTCATGATCAGAAGGTCCCTGTCCACAAATACCCACATATTTACCGTTACGTTTAGCCGCTTGGATTGCCATTGATAATAATGCTTTTACTGCATCATTGCGTTCATCAAATAGTGCAGAAACGACACCCGAATCTCGGTCAAGACCTAATGTTAATTGGGTCATGTCGTTAGAGCCAATAGAGAAACCATCAAAGTGTTCTAAGAATTTATCCGCTAATAAGGCATTTGATGGAATTTCACACATCATAATCACTTTTAAGCCATTCTCACCACGTTTTAAACCGTTTGCAGCCAATTCTTCAATAACTTCTTCAGCTTGGCGTACCGTACGAACAAATGGGATCATCACTTCAACATTATCTAAACCCATATCATTACGAACACGTTTTACCGCTTCACACTCAAGCGCAAAACAATGACGAAAATCATCGGATATATAACGACCTGCTCCACGGAATCCTAACATTGGGTTCTCTTCATCCGGCTCATAACGGTCACCACCAACTAAGTTGGCATATTCGTTAGATTTAAAGTCAGACAAACGAACAATCACACGTTTAGGCCAGAATGCTGCCGCCAATGTCGCAATCCCTTCTGTTAATTTACTAATGTAATATTCAACAGGAGATTCATAGCCAGCCATCATCTCATTAATTTCAGCTTTTAATGCTTCGCTTTGATCGTCATACTCTAATAATGCGCGAGGATGGACACCAATCATACGGTTGATAATAAATTCTAAACGCGCAAGACCCACGCCGTCATTTGGTAAACCAGCGAAATCAAATGCACGATCAGGGTTACCAACGTTCATCATGATTTTCAGACCAAGTTCAGGCATGTTATCGATTGCGGAGCTTTGAATAGAAAAATCCAGTTTGCCATCATAGACAAACCCCGTATCACCTTCAGCACAAGAAACTGTAACGACTTGCCCTTCTGTAATACATTCTGTGGCATCACCACAACCTACAACAGCAGGAATACCTAATTCACGTGCAATAATCGCAGCATGACATGTTCTACCACCACGATTTGTCACAATCGCAGAGGCCTTTTTCATAATAGGTTCCCAATCTGGGTCTGTCATGTCAGTAACCAGTACATCACCCGCTTCAATTCTATCCATTTCATTTAAGTTATGAATAACTTTGACTGTACCTGTACCAATTCGATGACCAATAGCACGACCTTCAATGATTACAGTGCCACTTTCATTTAACTGATAACGCTCCATCACTTGCTGGTTAGATCGAACGGTTTCAGGACGAGCCTGTACTATATACAAACGACCATTATGCCCATCTTTAGCCCACTCGATATCCATTGGACGACCGTAGTGTTGTTCAATCAATACAGCTTGTTTTGCCAATTCTTGAACTTCATTATCAGTCAAAGAGAAACGATTGCGCAGTGCTTCTGGCGTATCTTCAATACGTACTTGTTTACCGTGCTCTATACTGTCTGCGTAAACCATTTGGATCTTTTTAGAACCTAAGTTACGACGAACAATTGAAGGTAGGCCTTTTGCTAGAGTTGGCTTGTGCACATAAAATTCATCAGGGTTTACTGCTCCCTGAACAACCATTTCACCTAAACCATAAGCTGATGTAATAAAGACAACTTGATCGAAGCCTGATTCAGTATCGATGGTAAACATCACACCTGAAGAGGCAAGATCAGAACGCACCATACGCTGAACACCTGCAGATAACGCAACACCGCGGTGATCGTAGCCTTGATGGACACGATAAGAAATTGCTCGGTCATTAAATAACGAGGCAAATACGTGTTTAATCGCAACGAGAATGGCATCAATACCTTGAACGTTTAAAAACGTCTCTTGTTGGCCCGCAAAAGAAGCATCAGGCATATCTTCTGCTGTTGCTGATGAACGAACGGCAAAAGAAGCTTCTGACTCACCTTCACTTAATGTGAGATAAGCATCGCGAATATCTTTTTCAAACTGAGGCGTAAAAGGTGTATCAATTACCCACTGGCGAATTTGATTACCTGCTTGGGCCAGTTGATTAACATCGTCAACATCAACACTATCAAGCAATTCATAAATACGCTGATTGATACCACTCTGTTCCAGAAAATCATTAAACGCTTGCGCTGTGGTAGCAAACCCATTAGGAACAGAAACTCCCAGTTCCGCGAGGTTTGTGATCATTTCACCGAGGGAAGCATTTTTCCCACCAACACGATCAACGTCATTCATACCTAATTGGTTATACCAAAGTACATTGCACGGGGTGAGGCTATTGCTGGACATTGAGAACAATCCTTTTTTAAACAATTATGAGAGAGAGAAAAAAAGAAAAACCCGCTGTCAAAACGACAACTTAAATAAGCGTATCACAATGTTATAGTGAATATAGAAAGGTGAATCGATCAACCAGAAAACTTTATTTTTTTATCCTTTATAATCACTAAAAATGCTATAGATAATGTTGTTTGATTCGCTAATTCAGCTAAAAAAAGGTGAGCGTTATGATATTAAGCTTAAATTCTATTAATTGTGATAATAATGAACCCATTGATAGAACAGTCTTTTTTATCTCTGATGGTACAGCTATTACAGCAGAAGTTTTAGGCCACGCTGTACTTTCTCAATTTCCATTAAGAATGAAAAGTTATACATTGCCTTTTGTTTCTACAGTGGAAAGAGCTGAAGAAATAAAACAGAAAATCGCTGAAATTTATAAAAAGAGTGGCTCTAAGCCCCTTGTTTTTTATTCTATTATTAGCCCCGAAGTTAAACAGGTAATAAATAGTAGTGAAGGCTTTTGTCAGGATATTGTGCAATCTCTTGTATTACCGCTTGAAAAGGAGATGGGTATTCAAGCCTCACCAAAATTAAATAAAACACACGGGTTAACAGAGAAAAATCTTAGTAAATACGATGCCCGTATTGCAGCTATTGAATACACGCTTTCTCACGATGATGGAATATCATTACGTAATCTCGATCAAGCACAAGTTATCTTAATTGGCGTTTCTCGTTGTGGTAAAACACCCACCAGCCTCTATTTAGCTATGCAATTTGGTATTCAAGCAGCCAATTACCCATTTACTGCTGATGATATGGATTTTTTAAAACTCCCTACTGAATTAAAAGAGTATCAACATAAATTATTCGGTTTAACCATTGCACCAGAGCGCCTGGCTGCTATCCGAGGTGAACGTCGTGAAAATAGCCGTTATGCTTCAATTCGCCAATGCAGAATCGAATTAGCCGAAGTGGAAGCCCTTTTCAGAAAAAACAATATTCCTTATCTCAATACCACTAATTATTCTGTTGAAGAAATTTCAACTAAGGTAATTGATTCTATGGGATTAGCGAGAAGAATGTTCTAAGTCTTAACCTTATTTTTTTTATTGGTTTTTCTCTAATAACGCTGTTGAAATTAGCTGAATTTCGTTTATTGTGATCTTAATCACTGGGTAGACTTACCCTGTATATTTATTGAGATGAATTATGTTAAAGACAGACGAACTACGGACTAAGGCTTTAGACAGTCTGGTGACACCAGAAACCTTAGCAAAAGAGTTCCCCATTTCTGATGAGATAATCCAAAATATCACATCAGCACGTAAACGAATTGAAGCTATCCTTACTGGTGAAGACAAACGACTTTTAGTGATCGTGGGTCCTTGTTCTATTCATGACCCCAAAGCAGCCAAAGAATACGCCACGAAACTTAACCAGCAAAAAGAACGCTATCATGACCGCTTAGAAATTGTCATGAGAACCTACTTTGAAAAACCACGTACAGTTATTGGTTGGAAAGGCTTAATCTCTGATCCTTATCTTGATAATTCTTGCAATGTTAATGAAGGTATCCGCCTTGCAAGAAAATTATTAATTGAGATAAATACATTAGGTTTACCAACTGCAACCGAGTTTCTTGATATGGTAACTGGTCAGTATATTGCTGACTTAATTAGTTGGGGTGCTATCGGCGCAAGAACTACAGAGAGCCAGGTTCATCGTGAAATGGCATCTGCGCTTTCTTGTCCTGTGGGCTTTAAAAACGGTACGGATGGTAATACTCGTATTGCTATTGATGCAATTCGTGCTTCTCGCGTTGGTCACACTTTCTTATCACCTGACAAAAATGGCCGTATGACAATTTACCAAACTAGCGGTAATCCTTACGGACACATTATTATGCGAGGTGGTAAAAAACCAAATTATCATGCCAGCGATATTGCAGATGCTATTGATGCACTAAAACAAGTGGATTTACCTGAACATCTTATTATCGACTTTAGTCATGGTAATTGTGAAAAGATCCATCGTCGCCAATTAGAAGTGGCTCGCAATGTCAGTCAACAAATTAAAGATGGCTCACAAGCTATTGTTGGCGTGATGGCTGAAAGCTTTTTACAAGAAGGCTCACAAAAAGTCTTGCCAGAAAAACCTCTTGTTTATGGACAATCTATTACTGATCCATGTTTAAGCTGGAATGATACCGAGCAATTGCTTGAATTATTAGCACAAGCCGTTGAGAGTCGATTTTAATAAACCTATTTATTAAGGGGATAATTCTATCCCCTGCTATTTTTCTTCTCTATTCATTCTGTATTGATCTTATTTTTTAGTAAAAAGATAAGCCTCTTTTATTCCTTTGTTTTAAATTTCATCACATACCGTTTTATCACTCACAATATGACTTAAATTTACCTGTTTACGTTAAAAAAAGCTTGTCTAAATACATTTGTTAACGATAATGATTATCATAATGATAACGCTTATTACTCTTAGTGTATTATGAATAAAAAAGCTAATAATTTGGATAGTTCATTGGTTAAACAGAACTCTCATTCTTCAATAATTCAATCTATTAATAGTATTGAATTATTGGGTAAAGATGGCGTGGTTTACATTCAACATAACGGAGAGTTGTATCAACTACGTCAGACCAAATCAGGAAAACTGATCCTGACTAAATAATCATTTTTGACAATAACTCGCAAGCCACCTATCAATTCAGCTAGGCAGCCAGCTAAATAACTCCATATACAAGGACTTTTTATGGACATTTATGGTATGTGTATGCTGAAAAAACATTTCAAATATTCAGGTATAGCAACAGCTCTTTGTCTGTTGTATTCCCCTATTGCCTCTGCACACCCAGAAAAAACGAACACGGACTCTCTTACTGTTGTTGGTCATAAATATCACGAACTAGAACATAACTTCCAATCTACGATTGAAACCTCAACACCTCAGGCAAAAACAGCGTCAACAACAGGTGAAATGTTAAAAGAAGTCGCAGGTATCACTCTCTCAGGAACAGGCGTGACTAATGGTGCCAATATTCTAATGCGAGGATATGACCAAAAAGGTGTCAAAATTCTCGTTGATGGCATTCATCAACCACTCGAAAACACCATGAATAATTTAGGGGGCATATTTCTTGACCCGTCTTTAATTAAAAGTATTAATGTCAAACACGGTTCCGCCTCGACTATTCATGGTGAAGGCGCTATGGGGGGAGTTGTCGCTTTTAATACTCTCGATCCTCAATCAATATTGAAAAAGAATAAAAACTTAGGCGCTAAATTATTCAGTTCTTATTCTTCTGCTGATCGCCATTTTTCTTATGGTGGGATAATTGCAGGTCAACATAAACTATTCTCTGGTTTGATTTCTTACACTCAACGTCAGCGTGGCCCTATCTTATTGGCTGATGGGCAAAAAATGGATAACAATGAATCCATTAATAACTACTTTGCTAAAATCTATCTCTATCCTACAAATAACCAAACCTTTATTTTCTCAGCTCGCCATTATGATAATTCAGGTGAACAACGAGAAGTATTACATCGTATGGGTGGATATGGTAAAAAAGAAAGTAATCAGGTATATCGAGATACTCAGCAAAAAAATTACTCTCTAACTCATCACTATGCCCCTGAAAGTAATTCTTGGATTGATTTAACAACCTATCTTTATTACTCACAGTTTGGTATTAAGCAAACTTTTTTAACCGATGTAAAACTTACAGAATATGACCGTAAAAAAAATGAAAAAGGTGATATCGGTCTTTTCGAAGCTCGAACACAATCAACTTATGGTGGGAAATTAGAGAATTACACTAATATTACACCTCATAATAATCTTAATTTATCTGTCATTATTGGTACTGAAGTTTACCGACAGAAAATGAAACCCAACAACAAGGCTAAAAACTTCCCATTGGCAAAAATGGATTATGCCGCAACATGGTTACAGAGCACACTGTCGACACCACTATTCCCTTTATCCTTAACTGCGGGTATTCGCTATCACTATTATGAAAGTGTTCCAAATAAAGAAATTGATAGTGTCATTTATAATCATGCAGTTAGAAATGCAGATACAAGTAAACTCATGCATAAAGCAAGTTATCGAGGTACCACTGAAAATGTAAAATTAACATTTTCCGCAACACCGTGGTTACAGCTTTACACGTCATACTCGACTGCATTTAGAGCACCGACATTAAGTGAGATGTTTAATGATTCCGTTCATTTTGATAAAAACCGATTGGTAAGGTCTTATTGGATACCTAATCCTTACTTAAACCCAGAAAGAAATAGGACTTGGGAATATGGAGGAAAGATCTCATTCCAACAGTTATTATCAGAAAGTGATGCACTAGAAATTAAAGTAGCTTATTTCGATACATTATCAAAAGACTATATTTCTTATGCTGAATGGATGGGAACGATTTTTGGAAGAATGAGCCTAAAAGCCTATAACATTGCGAATGTTTATATTGAAGGTACCGATATTGCTTTACGTTATACCCACTCTTGGCTCTCTGCTGGATTAAGCTATAACCGAACAAACACATTCCAACTTACAGATAGTGAAACCATCTCCCCCGTAAGACCAGAAATTCTTACCGCCTTTATACAGATTCCTATTGCCAAAACACCTTTCTCATTAGGTTGGTCAGGACAATTTGCCAGCGCTACTGACTCTAAAAGTGGCTACAGCGGCATTGTTGCTCCACATAATAAGGGTAAAAAAGTCACTCGATTACAAGAAGTTGTTCAACAATTTCCTGGATATGCTGTTCACGATTTTTCACTCAGCTATCAATCTAAGAAAAATAAAGATCTACAAGCAACACTTATGTTGGCAAATGCTTTTAATTATGAGTATTTCTCAACACGAGGTGTGCCACAAGAAGGCAGAAATATAAAAATGTCCATCAGTTATCGCTGGTAGATGAGGAGCAATGATTTATATAACAAAGGGCTGTTTTAACAGCCCATTAAAATAACGGAGATCCATCTGCATGTCTCAGTCATCCCTATTAATTAAATTTAGTTTACTGGCTGTTGCTGTTTCTTCTGCTTGTGTGTCAGCACAAGAGAAAACACAAACTAGCGAGGAGAAAAAAACAGAAGTGCTTACCGTTTATGCGACTGGTAATGAGCGTGATAGCTTTACGTTACCCATGATGTCAACCGTTATTAAAAATAACAATGCGTTGTCAGAAA
Organism: Proteus sp. G2669; assembly: GCF_009915245.1. NCBI lineage: Bacteria > Pseudomonadati > Pseudomonadota > Gammaproteobacteria > Enterobacterales > Morganellaceae > Proteus > Proteus sp. G2669. The sequence continues at coordinate 444,219 of NZ_JAABLX010000055.1, forward strand.
CCGCAGGTAGTGCTTCTGAATTACTTCGCCATGTGCCCGGAATTTCTATTTCCGGCGCAGGTCGTACTAATGGTGAAACCATCAGTATGCGTGGATACAGTAAAAATGGAATATTGACACTTGTAGATGGTGTACGTCAAGGAACTGACACTGGCCATATTGACAGTGTTTTTATTGATCCTCTTCTTATAAAGCAAGTTGAAGTAGTTCGGGGTCCTTCTGCATTATTGTATGGTAGTGGAGCACTTGGCGGTGTTATTGCTTACGATACCGTTGATGCAAGCGATCTACTTTCAAAAAACGAACAAGGCGGTGTACATGTTATTGGTCTTGGTAATACCGCGCAACATAGCCAAGGTTTAGGTGTTACTGCTTTTGGTAAACACGATAACCTTGATGGTCTCGTGGCATTATCAGCTCGTGATAAAGGTGATATTCGTTATGGTGGGGGTTATCGTGCACAAAATGATGAAACCATTATTAACCTACTCTCCAAAGGGCGTTGGTTTATTGATGATAGCAATACATTAAGCGGACAATTCCGTTATTACCATAACAATACTAATCAGCCCAAAAACCCTCAAGTTCCCTCAAATCCTACACTTGCTAATGTAGAAACTGATCGTACTACAACACAAAAAGATGCACAGTTAACCTATCAATACAATCCTTCGGATTTACAGTGGGTTAATCTAAAAACGCAGGCTTATTACAGTGAAGTTGATATCAATGCCAAAACGATACAAAAAGGATTTGAAGGTCGAGAACAAAAAACCTATGGCATAAAACTCGAGAATCGCTCTCAAGTGGGGATGGATAGCTTTGCATCACATGGGCTTACTTATGGTGGCGAAGTGTATAAACAGAAACAATCACCAAGTCAAAATACAGAAAGCTTCCCACAAGCAGATATCCGTTTTATGTCAGGCTGGGTTCAAGATGAGGTCACTTTACGTGATTTGCCTGTCTCCTTAATTTTAGGAACCCGTTTTGATAAATATAAAAGCCAAAACGATCGTTATGATGATATTACTGCTGATAAATGGTCATCCAAAGGAGCTATCAGCATCACGCCTACTGATTGGTCAATGCTTTATACTTCTTATTCACAAGCGTTTAGAGCACCTTCTTTAGGCGAAATGTATAACGATGCTAAGCATTTTGATGCGCCATTCCCAGGAGCACCAACAAACTATTGGCGTCCTAATCCCAATTTAAAACCTGAAACCAATTCAACCACCGAATACGGATTTGGTTTTCAATTCGATGACTTATTATCTAATAATGATAATCTGAAAATTAAAGCTGCCCATTTCAATACTCGTGCAAAAGATTATATTGATGCAGATGTCGCTATTTTTCAGGGATATACACAATCAACAAATATTCCAAGAGCAACTATTTGGGGGTGGGATGTTTCTATGAGCTACCAATCCAAATTCTTTAATTGGGACTTAGCGTATAACCACACCAAAGGAAAAGATAATGCCACAAATGCCTCAATTACTTCGATTGAACCGGATACATTGACCAGTCGCTTTGATGTTCCAGTTCCAAGCACAGATTTTTCTGTGGGCTGGGTCGGTCAATTTACCAAGAAAACGGACTTTACTAAACATGACCGTTTTAATCGCCCTACCAATCACCAACAAGCAGGTTATGGCGTCAATGATTTTTACCTTCGCTATGAAGGTAACGCCTCCTTAAAGGGGCTAACAACCTCATTTGTACTAGGTAACGCATTTGATAAAACTTATTATTCTTCTGCCGGTATTCCTCAAGAAGGTCGTAATGCAAAAGTACTTGTGAGTTATCAATGGTAATTAACAATAAAATCAACGATAGATACAATAGGAGTTTCTGTGAATAAACCTCTTTATGAGAGCTACCTGCAAGCAAAAGCGGATAAAAAAGCACCTTATGCCCGTGATCTGGCAGCATACTTAAATGTAAGTGAAGCCGAATTAACACATGCACGCGTGGGACATGATGCAAAACGCTTACGTAACGATGTGCAAGAATTATTAAAAGCCTTAAGTAAAGTGGGTGAGGTTAAAGCCATTACTCGTAACGATATCGCCGTTCACGAACATCTTGGTGAATACACTAATGCACGCTTTAACGATCATGCAGGTTTGATTCTAAATCCTCGAGCAATGGATTTACGCTTTTTCTTCGCTTATTGGTCGAGCATTTTTGCACTCGCTGAAGAAACCTCAAAAGGAACTCGCTATAGCATTCAGTTTTTTGATATGCATGGCGATGCATTACATAAAGTCTATACAACTGACAATACCAATATGGATGAATGGAATGCGCTAATCCAATCATTCTTATCGGAAGAAAATCCAGCTCTAGACATTACCCCTATCGAACCTTATTCAAACACACCTGTTAGTCATGAATTGGCGGAGCAACTTGAACAACAATGGCGTTCAATGACTGATGTTCACCAATTTTTCAAACTACTAAAAGAAAATAACTTGAGTCGTCAACAAGCTTTTAAAGCTGTTGCCGATGACCTTGCTTATCAAGTTGATAACAGTGCACTGAAAACCTTATTAACCCTCGCTAAAGAAGCACAAAATGAGATCATGATTTTTGTTGGAAGCCGTGGTTGTGTGCAAATCTTTACGGGGCAGATTGACCGTTTAGTTCCTCATCAATTTGAGAATAGCGATCAAGTCTGGATTAACGTTTTCAATCCTGCATTTACACTTCATTTAATTGAAAGTGAAATCGCCGAAAGTTGGATCACTCGCAAACCAACTCAGGATGGTTTTGTCACCAGTCTTGAAATCTTTGATAGCAAAGGCCAACAGATTGCCCAGCTTTATGGACAACGTACTGAAGGCACTGCAGAGCAACAACAATGGCGCGAGCAAGTTAATACACTTGCCAAAATAGCCTAATCGGAGAATGAGTTAATGAAAAAATGGCTTCTTTTGATCCTGTGTAGCGTCATGTCGTTTGTCAGTTCCGCCAATGAACGTATTGTCACTATTGGCGGCGATATCACTGAGATCGTTTTCGCGTTAGGTTCGGGTGAACAAATTATTGCAAGAGACAGCACTAGTTTAGTCCCTGAACAAGTGAAAGCACTCCCTGATGTGGGTTATATGCGAATGCTAAACCCTGAAGGTATCTTATCGGTCAAACCAACATTAATTATAACCAGCGAACTCGCTCGCCCTTCTTTAGCACTACGCCGAATAAAAGAGGCAGGAGTCACTGTTAAAACGATTACAGGTACACATTCATTAGAAGCCATTAATGAAAAAATAGACACCATCGCCACTATTTTAAATAAACAAAAAGAAGGTGAACAGCTAAAAGAAAAACTCACCCTATCTATTAGCCAAATACCCACAACACCTATAGATAAAAAAGTCATTTATATCATGAGTCATGGTGGTGTTGTTCCTATGGCCGCTGGTCAAAATACTGCAGCAGATACCATTATTTCACTAGTTGGGGGTAAGAATGCAATGCAAGGCTTTACGAGTTATCGCCCTCTTTCTCAAGAAGGTGTCATTGCGAGCCAACCTGATATTTTACTGGTAACTAAAGAAGGTATTAAAGGTATCGGTGGTATTGAAAAACTTTGGAATTTACCCGGTATAAAGTACACACCTGCAGGTAAAAATAAACATTATGTCGTCGTCGATGATATGGGATTGTTAGGTTTTACGCTTTCAACACCTGAAGTTATGAATCAAATTCGTCAAGCATTGGAGCAATAATGTCTCGTTTTCGTTCACCGTGGATGAGTATTTTAGTTTTACTCTTTTTGCTCACCATTGTTACATTAATTTCTGTGAATAGCGGTGCATTGGCACTCTCATTTCATACATTATGGAATAGCTCTTTTGATGATATGGAGTGGCAGGTTTGGCTTGATATACGCTTGCCTCGTGTGCTTTTGGCTATTCTTGTCGGTGGTGCATTAGCGATATCAGGTGCAATCATGCAAGGATTATTTAGAAACTCATTAGCTGACCCTGGGTTACTTGGCATAAGTAGCGGTGCGGCACTAATGGTTGCTATCGTGATTATACTACCTTTCTCTTTTTCACCTGTATTCGCATTTTACAGTCATATTGTAGCCGCCTTTGTTGGCGGCTTAATTGTGGCAATGATTATCTTCTCATTACATCAATTGAGTGATGGTAATTTAGCGCGGTTATTGCTTGCTGGGATTGCTATCAATGCACTTTGTATGTCCTTTATTGGTGTCTTAAGTTATATCAGTACAGATCAACAATTACGCCAATTTTCGCTGTGGATGATGGGGTCATTAAGCCAAATTGACTGGAAAACCTTATCCATTGCAACCCTTGTGATCATTCCAGTCAGTATTGTGGCATGTTGGCAAAGCCATAAATTAAATCTGTTACAACTTGGTGATGAAGAAGCGCACTATTTAGGGCTAAATGTAAGAAGAACCAAGTTTATTTTGTTACTACTTAGTGCCATTTTAATTGGTTGTGCTGTCGCGCTAAGTGGTGTCATTGGATTTATTGGCCTTGTGGTTCCACACCTTATTCGTATGCGTATTGGTAGTAATCATGTATGGCTATTACCTGCTACCATTTTAGGTGGTGCAACACTGTTACTCGCTGCTGATACATTATCCAGAACACTGGTATCTCCAGCAGAAATCCCTGTGGGGCTCATTACAGGATTAATTGGTGGCCCTTATTTCCTTTGGCTTATCTTACGACAACCCGCGAGAAGGATGTCATGATTCAAAAACAAAACACTTCGTTGCTCTATGGAAATAATTTGACGTATCAAATTGGTGAAAAAACTATTATTGATGATGTGTCTCTTTCACTTAATGCCGGAGAGTTAGTCACTATAATTGGACCTAATGGCGCAGGAAAATCATCATTACTACGTTTATTGACAGGTTATACGACACCAACACAAGGTGTGTGCTATTTTAAGCAAAAGACTTATTCGCAATGGAATAGCCAACAATTAGCACAAAACCGTGCTGTTATGCGCCAAAATAGCCAACTCTCATTTTCTTTTTCTGTAGAAGAAGTGGTTGCAATGGGAAGAACCCCTCATGGGCAACAACATAAAAAAATAGCTATCGAAACAGCTCTACTACAAACGGATTGTTTAAAGTTTAAAGATAGAGACTATCGTCAATTATCAGGTGGTGAACAACAACGAGTGCAACTTGCCAGAGTATTAGCTCAATTATGGCACCCTACACCACAAGAGTCGGTATTATTCCTTGATGAACCGACTTCAGCACTTGATCTTTACCATCAGCAACACAGCTTACGCTTACTAAAGCAATTAGCAAAAACACAACATCTTATGGTTTGTTGCGTTCTGCACGATCTTAATTTGGCCTCACTTTATGCCGATAGAATTCTATTATTGCATCAAGGAAAATTAGTTTGTGAAGGTACTCCACACGATGTACTGACAACAGAAAATATCCAACAATGGTATGGCGCAGATGTGAGTATTGATACCCATCCAGAGCATTCGTATCCACAAGTTTTTCTTCGCCCATAAGTTATCTTAGTTTTACTCAGTTGCCTTCTAGCATGGATTTTCTAGATTGTGACTGAGTTAATTTATTTTTATATGCTTATTTATTGCAAATAAAACACACTAAGTAATATCACCTTAATTGATTAATAAATCTTATTTCTAAATTTTCCTATTTAGTCAAATAAATTGACTTTAAAATACACCTTAATCACTGATTAGCTTGTAAATCACACAAAAAAACATAACAACCTAAAGAATGAATGGTATAACAGCTTTATCAATGAAAAAATAAATCAATAAATTCAATAAAGTAAAATACATTTAAAACGATTTTTTTAATCAAAAATATCTATTAAGCTCTACCTTACTTGAGATATATAGCTTTCACCTATTAATTTGATAATGATTATCAATAACAAAAAGCACTTTTTGCCTACCTGTTATTTTCCCCATGCTTAAAATAGATTATAAATAACATACGTTACTATTCTATTTACTTGGGCACTGTGTCCCCACCATTTTTGTGGGAGGTTTTATGGCTGAAAATGTCGTTAATGATATTCTAAAATGGTTAGAAACCCAGTTACAACGTAACGAAGGTATAAAAATCGATACTATTGCGAACAAAAGTGGTTATTCAAAATGGCACTTACAACGCATATTTAAAGATTTTAAAGGCTGTACATTAGGCGAATATGTCCGCAAACGTCGCTTATTAGAAGCGGCTAAATCATTACAAGAAAAAGATATGTCTATTTTAGACATCGCTTTAATGTATGGCTTTAGCTCTCAAGCAACATTTACTCGTATTTTTAAAAAACATTTTAATACTACACCGGCTAAGTTTAGAGAAAATGGCACAATGCCAGATACTCATTGTTTCATGTCATGCGAAAATCACTAATTGATTTAGCATCATGTTGATGTTACTTGCCATAAAAAAACCAGCTTTAAAAAGCTGGTTTTTTCTTTATTTACAGAAAACTAAGCAATTGCCGTTATAAGCCATTCTTCAAGTTCATTAAGCTCCCCTTTATTATTAGGATAACGCTGTATAAGTTGCTGAATAAGCTCTTTTAAAGACTCAGGTGTATAACGTTTGCCAACTAGCATATCTGATAATGCTTCTAATGGTGCGGGATCTAAACTGTCAGTATAGATTTGACTTCTGATTACATTACCACGCTCAATATCAAAATGTAGTTCAACACCACCCCACTTAAAACGATTATCTAGCAAATGAGAAAATGCAGGGGCTTGTCCAAAATTCCATTCCCAACTACTTTGCTTAGCGAATGTCTCTTCAAAACTAGGTAAATCAGGTAATTTTTGCGGGGAAATAATCTCTGCATCTACTCGTTCACCATAGTATTCAAAAAAGCTTTCGGTAATAGTTTCACAAAGTTTTTCGTGAGTGATATCAGATTTCAGTTCGACCAAATTAGCCACTCGTGAGCGTACAGAGGTGATCCCTTTAGCTTGAAGTTTTTTCGGATCTGGATTGAGGTAATTGGCTAGTCTAGATAAGTTAGCATTTATTAATAATGTGCCATGATGGAAACCACGATCTTTCGTCTCTTTATAAGCCGATCCTGAAATTTTTCTTTCACCCTCTTCTTGCGGTACGACTAAATCATTACGCCCTGATGCTGTTGCTTGTATACCTGCCTTTGATAAACCATCAAGTATGATTTGAGTTGAGATCGTTTTATTATACTCTGGCTTTCCCGCCATAAAGGTAAAACAGGTATTACCCAGATCGTGGAAAACAGCGCCACCACCACTTGAACGACGTGCTAATTTCACGCCATCTTCATCCATTTTTCGCGTATTACACTCTTTCCACGGATTTTGGGCTCGTCCAATAACTACCGTGTTATCATTACGCCACAGAAAAAGTACACGCTGATCCGCTGGCATTTGTCTAAAAATACACTCTTCAACAGCAAGGTTAAACCAAGGATCATAAGATTCGGAAATTAACAGTCGCAACTTACCTGACATAAGGAATACCTATATGAAGAAAATAAGGTATAAGATAGCATAACTCTCAATATATTAGGGTCTTAAATGGCACGAAATTACAATCGACGAGCTTGCCAGAATGTTTTTTTCCAATAGACATTATCAAGAGAAGAACGAGTAACCCCTTTACTAGTTGATGCGTGAATAAATGTGTTGTCAGTATCATAAATACCGACATGAAGTCCATTTTCACCACCACCTGTTTTGAAAAACACTAAATCCCCTGGCATTAAATCGCTTTTACTGATTTGTGTTCCATATTTGGTTTGATCGATAGTCATTCGAGGCAATTTAATATCAAAACGATCACTATACGTTTTATAGACAAACCCTGAACAATCAATTCCTGAAGATGTCATTCCACCATAACTATAAGGTGTGCCATACCACTGCTCAAGTTGTGATTTGAGCTGCACTATCACCATAATAGGATCGGAAAGCTGTGTTTTTAAAGGAGGGGCTGGTGGAATGCGTTTTGACGGACTAGATGAACACCCAGCCAGCAGGATAATACAGAGCAAGAAAGGATAGAAAACGGACTTTCTCATTGCATCCACCATTATTATTACGAGAGATTTTAAAATCTATCTGCTTTTTTAAGCAAAAACAAGTTATTGAAGGTGAATGAATCAAGATTAATAGAATAAATCGCACAATAACCAACAAGATATAGGAAATAAAACCCAAACTCTGAATTTAGTGTGATGTTGACCCTTTAGGTTTCTGGCTAATCAACCAAACACCTACCATAATAAAAGCAACACCTGCAGTTTTTGTCCATGAAGGGTTTTCTTGAAACCAAGGTAATATCACAGCAAGGATATAAACAAAAACATAGCTTAAACTAATAAGTGGATAAGCTTTATTTAAAGGGATAGTGCGTAAAGTGAATAGCCAGCAAACCATAGAAAGGACATAACCGACAAGGCCAGCAAACACAATAGCGATTGGCGTTATGTTCGCCCATAGCCATGAAAAATCAAACCACTGTTTTTCTAACTGTAAATCCGGTAGCTCAGACATACCAAACTTTAATAACAATTGAGCGACAGTGACTAATAGCGCACTTCCCATCGCCCATAAATAGCCTTTCATGCTTGCAGACTCATTAATAAAATGCCAACCATAATCGATGCAATACCAATCCAATGTTTCACATTAACAGGCTCTTTATAAACAAACTGCCCAATTAATGTCACCACAATAAAATTAATACTTAACATAGGATAAGCAATACTTAGCGGAAGAATTTGTAATAGCCGTAACCAAAAAAGCATCCCCAAGCCAAGCATTGCAATGGCAACAAAAAGCCAGAAAATCGTTTTTCTGGCTTTTGTTAATGAATCACTTTGCCAGCTAACCACCGCTTGTTTTTGACATACCTGCCCTATGCAGGTCAAAAAGCTCACGATTAGCAATAAAACAAAGGACATTAATTACGCTTCTCATACGTTAAAATAGCAACTCGATGATTTGTCACCAGCTCTTCAGGTCTTGGCAATTGTGCTAATTTCTTAGGATCTTTAAACGTAATAACAACCGAAACACTACCCTCTTTTCTTGCTTCTTCTAGCCACTGAGCAAAATTATCAGGTTTAATTAATTTATGCTGAGAATCTGGATATTCTTCGACACCATAAGTTAACTCACCTGTTCTTTCATAAAGATAAATATCACTACGCTGTAATTCCCACGCCAACCCAGCACCAATACCCACACTGTTACTTACAATATATTTGCTCGCATTGAGTGTATCAATATTTTGACGAATAAATTCTTGAGGTAGCTTTCCATCAACACTACTGTTAGGTATTGCCTGCCCAATGCATAAACTCACGCCTAACGAGCAAGATGCCGCCCATAACCAATGTTTACCATTAAGCGTAGAGCAAAGATAACCAATAATGCCCCATAATGAGAATGCCACTATAGCTAATACCCATTTAGACCATTCATATGGCATATAAATGGGTTTTGAAGAGATTAATTGGATAACTAAAATAGCGATAACAACAGCAACACCAATAAAGATATTGATATAACCGTTAATACGCAGCGCTTTCATTCTAAATTTGCGTGCGCAATCCACACCATATTTCGCCATTAGCATTGCTAGTGGTGCCATAAATGGCAACATATAAGTCGGTAGCTTACCTTTAGCAATACTAAAAAATAAAAACGGAACAACAAACCAGCACAATAAGAAAAATAGTTCTGGACGTTTACGTCTTTTCTTCCAAGCTCCCATTAATGCGCCAGGCAATAAACCAAGCCAAGGTATTACCCCTAGTAATACAATAGGGATATAGTACCAGAATGGGGAACTATGCTGAGCATCTTCACCAGAAAAACGCTGAATATGTTCAATCCAAAAGAAATAATGCCAATAATCAGGCTCTGCTTTTGCAATAGCTAACGCCCATGGCAAACTAATCAATGCAGCACTAAACACCGCAAGTAAGCCATAGAGCAACATTTGAGTAAATTGCTTTTGATAAAGAGTAATAGGTATCATCACAATGACAGGGATAGCTAAGGCTAAAAAACCCTTAGTCATAAATGCCATACCACAAGCCAAACCTAATGTTATCCACGCTAATATTCGTGTTTTTATCGTCGTCGCTTTCAGTGCCCAAAAACAGCAGACCATACTCGCAGTAACCCAAAGTGCTAACATAGGATCTAACACACTGTAAGTGCCTACGCTAAACACTAAAAACATAGATAAATAAATTAAGCTAGAAACAAAAGCAACTTGGCGGTTACGCCACATCATTCTTGCCAGTAAATAAACAAGTAATGTGCTTAATAGAATAGAAATTACTGAACCAAAACGTACAGCAAAATTTGTGTGGCCAAATATTAATTGGCTAACATTATTGATCCAATAACCTGCAACAGGTTTTTCGAAATAGCGAATGTCGAGCATATGAGGAACTATCCAGTTCCCGCTCACCACCATTTCGCGGCTAATTTCCGCATAACGGGTTTCATCTGGTTGCCATAATAACCGGCTGTTCAATGGAAATAAGTAGGTAAGAACAAAAAAAAGAGCCAAGAGGATGGCCCCGATTTTACTCGCCCGGTTATTCAACATAGTTTCGTTAGACCTCTTGTTGGCACCCTAACCAGCCTTCTCGACCTGGAAAGTCAGATCGAACAACTTTACCCATCGGAAGCGTTTCTTTATCTTGTGGTAATAAATCGCTTAACGGACAGAATTCGATGCCTTCATTTGCAATCATTGCCAGTAACTGCTCAAACTGAGCCGCTTTTGACATTCCTTCAACTTCGGTATGGATAGTATAAACAGGTATTCCACTGTCTTTTTTGATTTCATCAATAATAAATTGATTAAAATCCTCATCCTTTACCTTTGTGCCGACGACTTCATCATAAGTTGGTAATGTTACTGGAATTTGCACCGTACCGATAGAACCATTTTCTAAAATTGGCCTAAAAGGATGCGTTCCTCGGCAATCGCTATTGTAATCGAATTGAAAAGTTTCTTTAACTGTTAATACGCGCTCATCAGCACGCCACCCAGCAACTGCTGAACATTTTACAGGGTTTTCAAGTGCTTTTTCCAGTGCTTCTACACCTAAACGAACTTGTTGCATTAATTCTTCTGTTGACCAACGAGCGACTTTTGCTTGCCAACCTTGGTGATCCCATGAATGTAACCCTACTTCATGCCCTGCATTTTGGGTTTCTTTCATCAAATAACCTAGATTCTTAGCAATTTTTTTGCCTGGCCATGCCGTTCCTGCTAATAAAATATCTAATCCATACAACGATGCAGCGTTAGATCTCAGCATTTTCCATAAAAACTTTGGTTTTAAAAGGCGCCATAAATGGCGCCCCATATTATCTGGACCCACGCTAAAGAAGAAGCTGGCATGAATGTTATGTCTGGCAAATACATCCAGTAGCTGTGGAATACCTTGCTTCGTTCCTTGATAAGTATCCACATCAACTCTCAAGCCAACTTTCTTCATTATCTGATCCTATTTATCGCCTAATTCTTCAACCGCACCACGTAAGAAGAAGTCTAATGTTTCCTCTACAGTTTGACGGGTTTCAATACTTGGTTTCCAATCCAATAAACGCTCTGCGTTTTTAATACTTGGCTTACGGTGTTCAACATCTTGATAGCCTTTACCATAGTAACTGCTACTTTCAATTTTCTTAAAGCCTGCAAATGGAGGGAAATGGCCTCGTAACTCATGTTTTTCAAAGCAATCTAACAGCATTTCTGCCAATTCGCGAATACTTGCTTCGTTAGTTGGGTTACCAATATTGATAATTTGGCCATCACATTTGTTATCACGGTTTTCAATAATACGGAATAATGCTTCAATACCGTCATTGATATCAGTGAAACAACGTTTTTGTTCACCACCATCAACCAATTTAATTGGCGAACCTTCAACTAAATTTAGAATTAATTGTGTAATGGCGCGAGAACTACCAATACGTGCTGAATTTAAGTTATCTAAACGAGGTCCCATCCAGTTAAACGGACGGAATAATGTAAATTTAAGACCTTCTTTAGCACCATAAGCCCAAATAACTCGGTCTAATAGCTGTTTAGATACAGAGTAAATCCAACGTTGTTTATTAATAGGACCAACAATCAGACGTGAATTATCTTCGTCAAACTCTTTGTCATCACACATACCATAAACTTCTGATGTGGATGGGAAAATAATACGTTTATTATACTTAACGCAATAACGTACAATTTTTAAGTTTTCTTCAAAGTCTAATTCAAAGACACGTAATGGATTACGGGTATACTCGATAGGCGTTGCAATAGCCACTAATGGCAGAATAACATCACATTTTTTAATGTGATATTCAATCCATTCTGTATGAATGCTCACATCACCTTCAATAAAGTGGAAACGTGGATTACCAATAAAACGTTCAATTGCAGATGAACCGATATCCATACCATAGATATCATAGTTATCATCTTTCAATAGACGCTCTGTTAAATGGTTACCAATAAAGCCATTCACACCTAAAATCAGAACACGTTTACGACGTTTAACTTGTGCCGTAGCTTTTGGTCCAACGCGAACATCTGTCACAATGCCCATTTCAGCCGCTAAACGACTTCCTTGAACATAAAGACCATTTTCACTTTGACCTGTTAACACTTCGATTGCGCCTTTTTCACACGCAATCACTAAAGGTTCTGTTGATATAACTGTACCAGGGCGTTTACCTTGATTATCTGCAACAGCACGAGAGCGCCAGATAATCATTTTACGTTCACCTAAGAAAGTAAATGCACCTGGGTATGGTTCAGTAACGGCACGCACTAAATTGTGGACTGTTCTTGCGTCTGCATTCCAGTCGATTAAGCCATCATCAGCACAACGACGACCAAAGTAAGTAGCTTGGCTTTCATCTTGTGCAGTTGTTGAATAATCACCTGATGCAATATGTGGTAATGCACTTGAGAGTAAATTATTCGCTGCTTCTCTTACTTTTTCATGTAAAATCAGAGAAGTATCATTATCTGTAATGGTAACTTTTTCTTGAGCAACAATATCACCCGCATCAGCTTTTGCTGTCATTTTATGCAGAGTAACACCTGTTTCTGTCTCACCATTCACAATAGCCCAGTTAATTGGTGCACGACCACGGTATTTTGGTAATAAAGAACCGTGTAAATTAAATGCGCCTTTTGGTGCCAAATTCAGGATCTCATCACTTAACATGTGACGATAATAGAAAGAAAAAATGACATCAGGTTTCATTTCACGAATACGTTCAATCCATAATGGGTGATTGACATTTTCAGGCGCGAATACTGTCAATCCCATTTCTGCACTCACTCGAGCCACAGATGAGAAAAAATGATTTTCGTTTGGATCGTCAGTGTGGGTAAATACAGCTTGAATATCATAACCCGCTTTTTCAAGTGCTTTTAAACCAACACAGCCGATATCGTGATAGGCAAATACTATTGCTTTCATTAGTCTTTTTCCTGATCTTCGTTGGGTTTGTTAACACCAACCACTTTTTGGATAAAATACCGAGGACGCGCTCTTACATCATTATAAATCCGGCCTATATATTCACCTAATAAGCCCATTGCAACGAACTGCGCACCGATAAACATAAATAAGATTGCGAAAAGTGTGAATACACCTTCAGCGGCCCACATTGCACCGAAAATAATACGCAAAACAATGAGAAGTAATGCTAAAACAAAGCCAGAAACAGCGATCACACTGCCGACAATGCTTAATAAACGTAACGGTGCTGTAGTAAGGCAAGTTAAAAGGTCGTACATCAGATTAATTAGCTTTAAAAAGCTATATTTTGAATCACCATATTCACGCTCTGCGTGTGCGACATCAATTTCAATAGTACGACGAGCAAATGTGTTCGCAAGAATAGGAATGAAGGTACTTCTTTCGTGACACTGTAACATTGCTTCAACAATATGGCGACGATATGCACGTAGCATACATCCATAATCTCCCATAGAGCGACCTGTCGCCTTGGTTATCATGGAGTTAATCATTTTTGAAGCTGTTTTACGAAACCATGAATCTTGACGATTGCGACGACGGGTCCCCACAACATCATAACCTTCTTCTGCAGTTGTAACGAGTCTTGGGATCTCTTCAGGTGGGTTTTGTAAATCTGCATCTAATGTAATGACTAAATCACCATCAGCTTGATTGAAGCCAGCCATAATTGCAGAGTGTTGACCGTAGTTACGATTCAAAATAATTGCAATTACATGATTTTCTTCTATTGCAGCCGCTTCTTCTAACATTTTGGCTGAATTATCACTACTGCCATCATCAACCAGGATCAGCTCATACTCTTGTTTTAATTGCTTACAGCTTTTTATAGTACGCTCTAAAAGTTGAGGAAGGCTCTCTTCTTCATTATAAACGGGGATTACAACCGATACTTTTTTGATTTTATCAAATGTTGACACTTAGATATGCTCCGAAAGAATTTCATTGATCGCATCTACAACGCGAATAACATCTTCATTACTCATATCAGGAAACAATGGCAGCGAGCATAACGTTGCAGAGTTCCACTCTGATTGAGGAAGGGATAAAGCGGGATAGCGCTCACGATAATATTTTTGTGTATGCGCCGCACGGAAATGAAGTCCTGTACCAATTTCCTTTTGCTTCAATTTTTCCATAAAGGTATCACGATCGATACCGCAAATGTTTTTATCTACTCTCACCATAAATAGGTGATTAGCATGCAAATGAGGATACTCAGGAATACTCAACATCTCTAATGGTGAGTCTTTGAGTTTTTCACGATATAGTGCCACTAATTCAGCACGTTTCGCGTTCATTTCCTCTAAACGCCCTAATTGCACCACAGCAATAGCAGCGTGAATATCAGATAAATTATATTTATAGCCAGGTTCAACAACTTCAGCTTGAGGCTTACGCCCTTGAATTTGTCTATCAAAAGCATCAACACCTAAGCCATGAAATTTTAAGCAACGTACTCGATTGGCTAATTCGTCATTATCAGTAACAACCAAACCACCTTCAGCACAAGTCACGTTCTTAATAGCGTGAAAAGAGAAAATAGAGGTTCCTTTTTCACCAATCCATTCATTTTTATAGCGTGTGCCAATCGCATGTGCCGCATCTTCAATAAGAGGAATTCCCGCATCTTGTGCAACTTTTCGTAATGCATCCAGATCACAAGGCGCACCTGCATAATGAACCGGAATAATTGCCTTCGTTCTAGGAGTAATCGCCTTTTTGACATCTTCTGCACTTACCATCAAAGTATCACGATCAACATCAATCATCACCGGCTCTGCACCTAGTAACGTAATGATATTAATGGTTGACACCCATGTTTGTGACGGCGTGATAACTTCATCACCAGCGCCAATTCCCATAGCCATTAGAACAACATGCATACCTGCAGTGGCCGAGCAAATTGCAATAGCATGTTTGCTACCAAATTTTTCACAGAAGTCTTGCTCTAATTGATGGTTTTGAGGGCCTGTTGTGATCCAACCTGAACGCAATACATCTTCAACGGCTTTGATTTCTTCATCGCCAATCGCTGGGCGAGAGAAAGGAAGGAAGTGACTCATAAAAATGTAGCCTAATTAATGAATGAATAAAAACAATTATATACAAACTATTGTTCATCGACATCCGTCTTATTAAGAAAACATTAAAAAAACCTTAATAATTACTTGGGGATAATCGTCTCAATAGCCATAATATTAAAAAATTTGCCAATCAATATGATCAACATCATTGATGCATTTGATATTTGTATTAAATGTAGTTGATAATAATTTTTCGTCCAATAAGAGCGCAGATGATCCAGAATCAACCAAATATCCATTTTTTATTAGCCAAACTCTGTCTGCTTTTTGATAGGAATGATTTAAATCGTGTGTACTCATAATAACAGTGCCGCCTTGTTGGCAAAATATATCAAGCCATTTGTCCAAAATCGCCAATTGTACGACATCTAGATTATTCGTTGGTTCATCAAGTAACATTAACTTTCCTTTTAAATCGTAACTTGACCATAATTGAATAAATGCGCCAGCGATCCTGATCCGTTGCCATTCTCCCCCAGACAAATGATGAATATTTTTTGATAATAAGTTATCAATCTGAAAATCACTCAACAATACATTTAGTTGCTCAACATCCATTTCAGACACTTTGTAATATAAAGCGAGATAATGAAAAACGGGCATAAATGACAAAGCCTCTAATTGTTGTATAACAATACTTTGCATTCTAGAAAGATCATCATATTTATAATGTCTTATTGAGGTTTCGTTTAGAATAATTCCACCACTAAATGAAAGCTCTCCCGCTATAGCCATTAAAAGCGTGCTTTTTCCTGCACCATTTGCGCCAATTAAGTGAATACGTTCACCATAATCCACAAGCTCTGTAAATGTATGGAGTCGATTATCAACATTCAAATTATCAAGCTTAAGTAGCGCCATATTACAAACGCCCCATCTCTTTCGTTACTAATAACCAGATAAATAGAGGAGCACCAAGTGTTGCCGTAATCACACCTATCGGAACTTCTGCACCATTTAGCATCAAGCGAGATAAAAGATCAGCAAGTAATAACAATCCACTCCCCGTGAGTGCACACGCAGGTAACAATGTTTTATAATGAGTTATGCCACTCAATCGTAATAAATGAGGCACAACAAGACCTATAAAACTAATAGCACCAGCTATCGCCACACTTAGCCCTATCAATAATCCGACAGCTAAGATAAATCCATTGCGCCATCGATTAACTGATACCCCTAATTGCTTTGCCCTAAATGAACCTAATGATAAATAATTCAAAGTATCTGCGTGTGAAATTAGGATAGCAACTATCGGAATAAGAGCCCAAAATAATGCTTGATGACGCCAATCAATCCCCCCAAAGCTCCCCATCAACCAATACATTAATTGTCTTAAATCTAAAGCTGAACTGAAATAAACTAACCAAGTCATGACAGCACTCGCCATAACACCTAATGCAACACCAATTAATAGCAGCTGAGCATTAGACAGTTTTTTTATTTGAGCAAAACACATTAACAAAATGGTAATACCTAAGGCACCTATAACTGCCACACTGCTTATTAACCAAGGATTTGAGCCAACGTGTAAAACAATCAGTAATACAATACACACACCAGCACCACTACTTACCCCCAATAATCCTGGCTCTGCCAACGGATTTTGAAATAAAGCCTGCATAATAGCGCCAGCAATGGCTAAACTTGCTCCTACCATCATGACAGCAAGTATTCTTGGTAGTCGAATTTGCCAAATAAATAATTTAGCTTCATCGGTTAACCATTGATGTGGAAATAAGGAAATTTCACCGAGAGAAAGGGAAAAAACAAAAAGTAGACACAATATTGATGCCATTAAGAATAATTTTTTTCTATCGCCAATACTTTGTTTTTTTTTAAGTTCAATAAGAGGATTATCTTTACTCATTTTATTCCCTATTAACACTACCGCTTTTTTCATCGTTTTTATTTATAAAATACCTTTAATGCAACATAACATGTTCGTATTCAATGATGAAAAGCTAATTTTAAAACACTTTAATTGGGAGTGAATAATGACAAAGAGATGTATCTATGATTACAGTATTTAACTAAATGATAAATAATAAAAAACTACGATTATTAAAAAATAAAACATCTTCTAAATTGGAGAGCCATCATAAAATTACAGATAAAAAAGCAAAAAAAACGGCCTTCAATAGAAAGCCGTTTTGGGTGTTTTTAATTTTTACTCTTTTGGTGTTGCGCTTTCAACCCGGCTTTTTAACTTTTGTCCAGGGCGGAAAGTAACAACACGGCGAGCCGTAATAGGAATGTCTTCCCCTGTTTTCGGATTACGACCTGGGCGCTGATTTTTATCACGCAGGTCAAAGTTTCCGAATCCAGACAGCTTCACCTGTTCTCCATTTTCAAGAGAACGACGCACTTCCTCAAAAAAGGCTTCTACAAGGTCTTTTGCATCGCGTTTGCTAACACCAAGTTTTTCGAACAGATTTTCTGCCATTTCAGCTTTTGTAAGCGCCATAGGTCTAGTCCCTCAAGGATGCTTGGAATCGCTGTTTCAATGCTGCGACACAGTTACTTACTGTTGCAGCAATCTCATCTTCTTCCAGTGTATGCTCGATATCCTGCAAGATTATGCTAATAGCGAGGCTTTTATAGCCCTCTGCTACTCCCTTACCACAATACACGTCAAATAAGTTTATGCCAACTATTTGATTTCCGCCAACTTTCTTACATTCAGCTAAAATATCTTCTGCAGCAACATCATTCGGAACAACTACAGCGATATCTCTACGATTCGAAGGGTAACGAGAAACTGCTTTTGCTTGTGGTAAACTACGATTTGCAATTGCATTCCAACGTATTTCGAATACTACCGTACGACCGTTTAAGTCAAGTTTGCGTTCAAGCTCTGGATGAACAACGCCAATACAGCCAATGTATTCATTTCTCAGATAAATCCCAGCACTTTGTCCCGGATGAAGCGCTGAATGATTAGCTGCTTTAAATGTAATTTCATCTAGCTGGCCTGTCAATTCCAGAATTGATTCAATATTACCTTTCAAATCAAAGAAATCAACAGTTTGCTTCTCTAAAGCCCAATGTTCTTCATAACGGTTGCCCGCGATCACACCAGCCAGCATCAGTTCCTGACGTATTCCATATTCTGCTTGATTATCAGGAACAAAACGCAGACCTGCTTCAAATAACCTAACTCTAGATTGTTGACGATTTTGATTATATACAGTAGTCGTTAATAATCCGGTCAGTAGAGACAATCTCATTGCTGACATATCAGCTGAAATTGGATTAGGTAGAATTAATGCGTCTTCATTTGGGTGTAATAAAGCTTGGATCTTCGGATCAACAAAGCTATAAGTAATGGCTTCTTGGAAACCATTGTCTACCAGCATTGTTTTAACGCGTTTTAATGACAAGTTCGCTTCACGATGATTAGTCATCACCAAATCAGCACGTAGTGGCACATCAGGAATATTGTTGTAACCATAAATACGAGCGACTTCTTCAATAAGATCTTCTTCGATTTGAACATCGAAACGCCATGAAGGAACGCTTGCTAACCAACCATCATTTTCAACAGTAACGTTGAAACCTAGGCGAGTTAATGAATCCAGAACTTGTGCATCATCAATAACGTGACCTAATAAACGGTCTAACTTGTTACGAGTTAATTTAACTGGTGCAATATTAGGTAAATATGCTTTATTGGTTACATCAATCACTTCACCAACTTCACCACCACAAATCTCTAACAGTAGCTTAGTTGCACGTTCCATTGCCTTGTATTGAAGCTCAGAATCAACACCACGCTCAAAACGATGAGAAGCATCAGTATGTAAACCATAACGGCGTGCACGGCCTGTGATGGATAATGGAGAGAAGAATGCGCATTCTAAAAATACATTTTTAGTTTCTTCATTAACACCTGATGATTCGCCACCAAAAATACCCGCCATACCTAATGCGTGTTTTTCATCAGCAATAACTAAAACATCATCTTTTAATGTAATTTCATTGCCATCAAGTAAAGTGAGTTTTTCACCTTCTTTACCCATACGAACAACGACAGCACCTTCAACGCGATCAAGATCGAACGCATGCAGTGGCTGACCCATTTCAAGTAGAATTAAGTTAGTAATATCAACAATTGGATCAATAGAACGAATACCACCACGGCGTAATTTTTCTTGCATCCATAAAGGTGTTTTTGCCTTCACATTCATATTAGTGAAAACACGACCTAAATATCGAGGACATGCTTCTGGCGCTTCAACACGAACAGAAAATGTCGCTGAAGAAGTTGCCGCAACCGGCGACATATCAGGTACTTGGCATTCCATTTTATTGATAACAGCGATATCACGAGCAACACCTAAAATACCTAAACAATCAGCACGGTTTGGTGTAATGCTAATTTCAATCGCATTATCATTTAATTTTAAGTATTCACGAATATCCATGCCAATAGGTGCATCGGCAGGCAATTCAATAATACCTTCATGATTTTCTGAAATAGCTAACTCAGAAAATGAGCACAGCATACCTTCTGAAGGTTCACCACGCAGTTTTGCTGCTTTAATTTTGAAATCGCCAGGTAATACAGCCCCTACTGTTGCGACTGCAACTTTTAAGCCTTGACGGCAGTTAGGTGCGCCACAAACGATATCTAATAATCTCTCACCGCCTACGTTGACTTTAGTCACACGTAATTTATCTGCGTTTGGATGTTGCCCACACTCAACAACTTCGCCAACAAACACACCGTGAAAATCACCGGCAACAGCTTCAACACCATCAACTTCAAGGCCAGCCATTGTCAACTGTTCAGAAAGTTCTTCGCTACTAATCGCTGGGTTTACCCACTCACGTAACCAAAGTTCACTGAATTTCATGAGATAATCCCACCTTATTTAAACTGTTTGAGGAAACGAAGATCGTTTTCGAAGAATGAACGTAAGTCGGTGACACCGTAACGCAACATAGTTAGACGTTCCATACCCATACCGAACGCAAAACCTGAATAAACTTCAGGATCGATACCAACATTACGTAATACATTTGGGTGAACCATACCGCAGCCCAACACTTCTAACCATTTACCATTTTTGCCCATGACATCGACTTCAGCAGAAGGCTCTGTGAATGGGAAATAGGAAGGACGGAAACGAATTTCCATATCTTCTTCAAAAAAGTTTTTCAGGAAATCGTGCAGTGTTCCTTTTAAATTGGTAAAGCTAATGTCTTTATCAACAATTAAACCTTCAATTTGGTGGAACATTGGTGTGTGAGTCTGATCGTAGTCATTACGATATACACGACCTGGTGCAATAATGCGGATAGGTGGCTGTTTATCTTGCATGGTACGAATTTGCACGCCAGATGTCTGCGTACGCAGTAAACGTTTCGCATCAAACCAGAATGTATCGTGATCAGCCCTTGCTGGATGATGTGCAGGAATATTTAACGCATCAAAATTATGATAATCATCTTCAATTTCAGGGCCTGATTCTACAGAAAACCCTAATTCGCCAAAGAAAGTTTCAATACGTTCAATTGTACGAGTTACTGGGTGTAGACCACCGTTTTCAATACGGCGACCAGGTAAAGAAACATCAATTTTCTCAGCAGATAAACGTTCGTTTAATAATGCTGATTCCATAATCTCTTTACGAGAGTTCAGCGCTTGCTGAACTTCTTGTTTAGCCTGGTTAATGACAGCCCCTGCAGCTGGACGATCTTCCGCGGGTAAGTCGCGCAGCGTGGACATCTGAAGCGTTAAATGACCTTTTTTCCCCAAGTATTCAACACGAACCGAATCCAGCGCAGCAACATCCTGTGCCTCTTCGATAGCTGCTTTAGCTTGAGCAACGAGTTCAGCGAGATGTGGCATCGTTTCCTCTTCCTTTGACCTGATGAGGTCTATTAGTTGTTATCAATGATGACGAATAAAATTGCCCTTTTTGGTTTCTAACCCAGTATTGGGATCTGAAAACAAAAAAGCCTCCATATTGGAGGCTCAGGCGCTACTTTTCGTTTCTTTTCTTACGCGCAAAAGCCCCTTAATTTAGGCGCTAAAGTAAAAAAAGAAACGGAAAAAAGCGATATTTAACATGAGTAATGTCTCTTCAAATATTAACTTATTGAATTTATATCATTAAGCCACAAATTTAGACAAAATAAAAGAGGGAGAAAACTCCCTCTTCCATTGACTTAATAATTAAGCCAGAGCACCTTTCGCTTTTTCAACTAAAGCAGCAAATGCTACTTTGTCGAATACAGCGATGTCAGCCAGAATCTTACGGTCGATTTCAATGGATGCTTTTTTCAGACCATTGATGAAACGGCTATAAGACATACCGTTCTGACGAGCTGCTGCGTTGATACGCGCAATCCACAGCTGACGGAACTGACGTTTTTTCTGACGACGGTCACGGTACGCATATTGACCAGCTTTGATAACAGCCTGGAAAGCTACACGATATACACGTGAACGTGCACCGTAATAACCTTTAGCTTGCTTTAAAATCTTCTTGTGACGAGCACGGGCAACAACGCCGCGTTTAGCACGAGCCATATTAAACTCCTAATGTCTATATTCTGTTAAAAAAATGATACTTATGCGTATGGTAAGCAAGCTACGACCAGACCTAAATCTCCTTTAGAGACCATGCCTTTTGGACGTAAATGACGTTTACGCTTAGTTGATTTTTTAGTCAGAATGTGACGGAGGTTAGCATGTTTACGCTTAAAGCCACCACCAGCAGTTTTTTTAAAGCGCTTAGCTGCGCCGCGTACTGTTTTAATCTTTGGCATTTCTATAATCCACTTCGCATTGTTAATAACATAAAATAATGAGGCGAATAGCAATCAGCCATTAAGGCTGACGCTATTACTTGAATTGCCCGACTATTTCTTCTTCGGCGCGAGCACCATGATCATCTGGCGACCTTCAATCCGGTTAGGGAATGATTCAACAGTTACCAGTTCATCCAAGTCGGTACGGATACGGTTAAGCATTTCCATACCAATTTGTTGGTGAGCCATTTCACGACCGCGAAAACGCAGTGTGACTTTGGCTTTATCGCCATCTTCAAGAAAGCGAATCAGGTTGCGTAGTTTGACCTGATAGTCACCTTCATCTGTACCAGGACGGAATTTAACTTCCTTGACCTGAATAACTTTTTGTTTCTTTTTCTGTTCTTTGAGAGTCTTACTTTTCTCATAGAGGAATTTGCCGTAGTCCATAATACGACAAACCGGCGGCTCGGCATTAGGACTAATTTCAACTAAATCAGCACCTGCTTCCTCGGCTTTCTCAAGAGCCTCTTTCAGACTAACAACTCCAATCTGTTCGCCATCCAAACCTGTTAAACGAACTTCATGAGCGCGAATCTCACCATTGATGCGATTCTGACGCGTTGATTGAATTCTTTTTCCGCCTTTAATACCTTATTCCTCCAACTGATGAAGACTTCTGCTTCTAATTTCTTGCAGAAGCTTTTCTTTAAATTCGCTAACGTCAATACTGCCAAGGTCTTTTCCTCGACGAGTACGAACCGCCACTTTGCCTGATTCAACTTCTTTATCACCACAGACAAGCATGTACGGAACACGACGTAGAGTATGTTCACGAATTTTAAAGCCAATCTTCTCATTTCTCAAGTCTGCTTTTGCACGAATTCCGGCATCTTGCAATTCTTTGACGAGTTTTTGTACATAATCAGCCTGTCCATCCGTGATATTCATCACGACAACCTGCTGTGGTGCCAACCAAGTTGGGAAGAATCCTGCGTACTCTTCTGTCAGAATACCAATAAAACGTTCTAAGGATCCTAGCACTGCTCGGTGAAGCATAACAGGTACTTTACGCTCGTTGTTTTCAGCTACATAAGACGCACCTAAACGACCTGGTAGTGAGAAGTCTAATTGTACTGTACCACACTGCCATGCACGATCTAAACAATCGTAAAGTGTAAATTCAATTTTAGGGCCGTAAAATGCCCCTTCACCCGGCTGATATTCAAATTCAATATTATTATCAGACAAGGCTTTTGCTAAGTCTGCTTCTGCAACATCCCATAATGCATCTTCACCGATACGTTTTTCTGGGCGAGTAGACAGCTTAACAACGATTTTTTCAAATCCGAAAGTAGAATATACATCATAAATCAATTTGATGCAGTCATTTACTTCACTTAAAATTTGTTCTTCAGTACAGAAGATATGTGCATCATCTTGTGTAAAGCCACGAACACGCATTAAACCATGTAATGCGCCTGACGGTTCATTACGGTGGCAACTACCGAATTCAGCCATACGTAGTGGCAAATCACGGTAAGAACGTAAACCTTGTTTAAAAATTTGTACGTGACCAGGGCAATTCATTGGTTTAATACAATATTCACGGTTTTCCGAAGAAGTAGTGAACATATTTTCTTTGTAGTTTTCCCAGTGACCTGTTTTTTCCCAAAGAACACGATCCATCATAAATGGACCTTTTACTTCTTGGTAATCATATTCTTTTAATTTACAACGTACAAATGTTTCTAACTCACGGAAAATTGTCCAACCATCATTATGCCAGAAAGCCATACCTGGTGCTTCTTCTTGCATATGATATAAATCAAGCTGTTTACCAATTTTACGGTGGTCACGTTTTGCGGCTTCTTCTAAGCGGTCTAAGTAGGCTTTTAGCTGTTTTTTATCAGCCCAAGCTGTGCCATAAATGCGTTGTAGCATTTTATTATCGCTGTTACCGCGCCAATATGCACCTGCGATTTTCTGTAACTTAAAGTTATGACAGAAACGCATGTTTGGAACATGAGGTCCACGGCACATATCAACATATTCTTGGTGATGATAAAGACCTGGTTGAGAATCTTGGCTAATATTTTCGTCAAGAATAGCAACTTTATAATCTTCACCACGGGAAACAAATGTTTCACGAGCTTCAGCCCAGCTTACGCGTTTTTTAATAACATCGTAATCTGTTTTCGCCAACTCTAGCATGCGTTTTTCTAGAGTTTCTAAATCTTCCTGCGTGAGAGAATGGTCTAAATCTACATCGTAGTAGAATCCATTTTCGATAACAGGACCAATCGCCATTTTGGTGTGTGGCCATAATTGTTTAATTGCATGTCCCAGTAAGTGGGCACAAGAGTGACGAATAATCTCAAGACCTTCATCATCTTTTGCGGTGATAATCGCCAGATTCGCATCATGTTCGATTAATTCACAAGCATCCACCAGCTCACCATTAACACGGCCTGCAATACATGCTTTCGCAAGTCCAGGACCGATATCTGCAGCGACATCCATGACAGAAACTGCATTTTCAAATTGACGTTGGCTTCCGTCAGGAAGAGTAATAATTGGCATTTAAAATCCTTATTTACAGTGGTGACCCATACGCAAGATCACTTGTAAGCTTTTTATTTCATCTATATTCAGTACGTTACGACAATTTCTCACTTTACCTCGCGAGGTTTGCACACAGTTATGTACACATATTTATTTTATAAATATCCATAGCATCACTGAGCCTTATCATAACTCAGGAGGGATATTATCACAGACAGTAAAGATTTATACATTTATCTGCCTATATTTCCTCAAGAAAATACGAAATAGAAACCACAAGAAAATCTCACTCATCACATTGTGTTAATTGACTCAATATTCTTTTCTCTATCTCTTTTTTATCATCTCTATTTTTTATTGTATGGTTATATTCAAGATGTCGGAGTAAATAGCTAAAACAGGTTTTTTCCTTGCCATGATCATCCGCCAAGTAATTATATCCATTGCATTTATAATTACTTGTATTTACTAGATTATTATCCAATAGTGCTATAATTAAGTTCTTACTTCCATTACTAAAAATAAAGGTATTTATATCAAAAGGCATAATCCCTTCATCACAACCAGATGCGGACAATGCAGATGTATCCATAAGAATTTGAGTAAAGAGTTCAGGATTTTTCTTTCCTTCATCAACAATATATTTAATGTCATCTTCAATGATTGCAAAACCTAATTTAATAAAAGGATCATTTTTATCGAGATGTTTTTTAAGGTATTGAGCATATTTTAATCGGTGATTTCTGAGTGCGTATATAAACTCTTTTCGATCAAAAATAATATAGTTTTTAAATTCAGGACGCTGTAGAAGAATATAGTCAATCTTTTTCACATAATCATCAAAGGAGCCTGTATACATTAATCCTTCTTGAAAAGTTTGTATTATGGTATTGCCAAGTTCCTTTTTCTCTTTTTCTGGAAGAGTGCTATAAAATTCTTTATCGATAAATAAATCGACCACATTCTCATTCCATTCTGCTATTGAGAATTCATTGTCAAACAATGGGTAGTCAGTCAGTTTATAAAATAGAGCGAGTGATGCTGTCTTCTTATTTTGTTTTACACATTCAGTTAAAAACCAGAGTGATTTTTTATCAAATGTTTTTACCAAAGCTGTGTTATAAAAAAAATCGACTTCAATGCTATAAGGATCAGGGCAACTCCCTTTCCAAATTTTATCTAATGTTTCTAAGTCACCTTTTTGTAAAAGCTGAATAACTCTCACTTTTTTATCTCGCATCATTTTTTGTGGGAAATAACTTGCATTATAAGCTAAAAATGACAATGTGAAGGCTATCCAATAGCCCACTATTTTAGGGTTTCTTTTTCTGACAATATGAAGATAAATAAATGGGAGACAGAAAAATAATAGACCTAAAAAAATAAATTTAGGATCATTGCTCTTAATAAGAGCAAGCTCTCCCTTTGAAACTAAAGTGGCATTAAAATAGAAAAATATATTAATTAATATTAAAATCAAAGAGAACAAGATGGATTTTTTTAGTGGAGGCTGGATATATTTAAATGCTGATATCACAACAAAAAAATAATAAACGGGCGCTAAATACAAAATGGCCATTGCAATAAAAACGATAGTCATTATGAAAACAGCAATCTCACCACTCATAAGCATCCTTATTTTGTATTATGTAAATACACTTGTTTAATATATTTACTATTCTCCTATCATTTGCATAATCATATTATAGTGTGAGTTTTTCGTTATTCTGTGTTCCTCTTCTTATTTTCTATTATAAATAATACTTATTATTTAAATCATAAATACAGATGCATAAATCATCAAAAAACACTTATCTCTTTGCAATTTATAACTCGTTTCATTACCATCAGTACCCATCAAGCGGAAACCGTGGCTTTAAAAATAACATTCTCTGGGGCGGGCCAGAACTTTCATCGTTAATATAAAGGTATATAACGTGTTTTATCTAAAGCCTCGTCCTCGTAAATTAGTCTATGCCATTACTTTTGAAACTCTCGCGATTTTATTAAGCACTGTTTTACTGGCAATATTGAGCCAGAGCCAATCACATAATTCACTTCCTGTTGCAATCGCTGTTTCTGTTATTGCTCTAATTTGGAATTATATTTTTAATTCTTTCTTTGAATTAATTGAGTCGAAATTAAGGATCAAAAAACGTACAGTCATAGTACGACTTACCCATGCAATAAGTTTTGAATTAGGTTTATTTTTCTTTACTATTCCGCTTTATATGTGGTGGTATAACGTTGGTTTTATAAAAGCTATAAGCATGGAAATCACCATTTTGATGTTCTTTTTTATCTATACCTATTTGTTTACGCTAATTTTCGATAAATTATGCCCTCGAATTTACTCAGCGAAAAATAAAGCAGCGCAATAATTAGGCTTTCCTATATTCTGTAGGACTTTTATTAAAGTATTGGCGAAATACTTGGCTAAATGCAGAATGAGAATCATACCCTACCGCTAAAGCAATATTCTCAATATTTGTGGATGTATATTTCAATAACTCAGCGGCTTTATTAAGTCGCTGTTTAGTCACATATTGCATAACAGACATACCTAGCTCGGATTTCATTTTTCGTTGTAGCGTGCTTGCTGAAGTATTAAATGCTAATGCAATATCGTGTGTTGTGAGTGGCGTATGTAACTTATTTGCTAACCACGCATCAAGATTATCACGCCAATCTTTTTGTATTTCCATTTGAGCAAGTAAAAGCCGTGTTATGGTTGAATATTGCTCGGGAGGTTGGGGATATTGATGCAACCATTCTAATAACCCTATAGCGGCAGGTGACAAAGCAAATTGCCCCCCCTTTTCACTTAATTGCCATTGTGAGGTTACGGGCAATTCTAAGATAAGATTTTTATTATCTTTATTGCCAGAAAAAGCGTGATTAATAGTCGGAGGGATAATTAAGCAATTTTGATTAGAAATAAGAAAATCTTCTCGATTAAAGTTAACCTCCATCGAGCCAGACAATCCAAAAATAATCTGCCATAAATTATCATGCTGATGAGATACCGTCTCTTGTGTATAACATCGTAAATGTAATTGAGGTAATAACAAAAGACACTCCTCCTATTCAATGCGCTGGTTGATAAACACTATATCAAAACTCAACAGAACATCACTATCGAAGAGTATCTTGTTAGGAAATTATTATGTTAAACAAACTTAAGCCAAACGCGAGCCATTTGGTAAAGGCGAATTAAATTCAGCTAATACAATCGCACCTGTTTCATCTGGTGCTCCGGTAATTAGTACTTCGGATTTAATGCCAGCTATACGCTTAACAGGGAAATTACAAACACATAAAATACGGCGTCCAACAAGTTCTTCAGGAGTGTAATTTACCGTAATTTGGGCACTAGACCGTTTGATACCTAATTCACCTAAATCTACCTCCATAACATAAGCAGGTTTATTGGCTTTTTTATTTATTTCTGCACTAATAATCGTTCCTACACGCATTTCTACACGAAGAAAATCATCCCATTCAATTACATTTGTCATTTTTTACCAATCTATTTTATTTACAGTGATATCTTAATTACTGAGTTATAGATTAGCATGCATCATGCAACCTCACCTGTAGCAAGACAATCATTCTCTGTTGAGAGAGAGTCATCCTATTCTCTTTTTTCGCTATTTTAATTATTAATAATTTTCCGTATTTTTAACCATTATTTAAATAATCGTACCATTTCATAAATTTGTTATGTATAAAAAGTATTCTTAAATGACGATCCTTTTCACCACTAACGTAGGGAAAATATGAAATGAAAAAAATAACAGATTGGGTAACTCTTGAAGGAAAACTCGTACGCTTAGTGCCACTTAGTATGGATCACTATTCAGACTTATATGAGTTAATTAAAAAAGATAAACCCAATGAGCTTTGGTTTACAACTGTTCCTTCAGTGACAGAATTGAAACGTGATATTGAACATAAGCTTCAATTGCAGCAAAAAGGATTAATGTTGCCCTTCACCATTTATTCTCAAGCCAATAATCATGTTGTAGGCATAACAACCTTTATGAATATTGATAACCAAACACCAAGGTTAGAAATAGGCTCAACGTGGTATGCAAAAGAAGTACAAAGAACAGGAATTAACACTGAAGCTAAATACCTATTACTTAAATATGCGCTAGAAGAGTTACAGTGTATTGCTGTTGAATTTCGTACTCACATATTAAACCAAACAAGTCGTAGAGCGATTGAGCGCCTAGGTGCAAAGCTCGATGGCATTTTACGTAACCATAGACTAACAACAGGCGGTCAAAAAAGGGATACATGTGTTTATAGTATTACTGATTATGACTGGCTCTCAGTAAAAATGCATTTAGAGTGGTTAATGAAGAAATACCAATAAACAGTAAGATTATTATGCTTAAAAATAACTTTTTTGCTGTTTAATTTGTTATCATAAATACTCCTTAATTACCTGTTATTATAGGAGCTTTTATATTCCATGCACTCTGCTTACCAGTTTTTTCAGGCTATTGGCCTTGGTCTTATTTTACTTTTACCTTTAACTAATCCATTAACGACTGTTGCTCTCTGGCTTGGTCTTTCAGGAAATATGACCAAAGAACAGCGTAATCAACAATCTTTAATGGCATGTGTCTATATTTTCCTCATTATGACCATCGCGTTTTATGCAGGTCGCGTCATAATGACAACCTTTGGTATTTCGATACCCGGTCTTCGTATTGCTGGTGGGATGATAGTAGCTTTTATTGGCTTTAGTATGCTGTTTCCTAATACACCTAATGTTGATGATCCTATTGCTGACGATAATAATCCTCACCACAATCCCAAAGAACCCAATATTGCCTTTGTTCCTTTAGCAATGCCAAGTACCGCAGGACCAGGAACCATTGCAATGATAATCAGTACCGCTGCATCAATACCTTCGCGTACTGATATTGCTCAATGGGTATTATATGTTGCCCCTGTAACGACCTTCTTTTTAATTAGCGTGATTGTTTGGCTGTCACTTCGTGGCTCCACCCGCATTATGAAATATTTAGGTCACAGTGGTATTGATGCTATTTCTCGTGTAATGGGATTTTTATTAATCTGTATGGGTGTTCAATTTATGATTAACGGCGTTCTTGAAATTATTGCAGATTTGCCTGCTTTATTAAAACAGGCCCAAGCCGTAGCTAATTTGCCAGATTAATTATCCCCTGCATGGTAAGCAGCTCTTACTTTAGCTAAATAACGTGGTGCTTGAGTTGCCGGATGGTTTTTTTCAACGTAACGATAAAAATCGTCCGCACTCATTGAATTAATTTTAGCTATCGCATTATCTCTATCTTTATCAAATGTTCTTAATAAAGCGCCTGCGCCATTAACATAAGCAAGAATGGTGGCGTAATAAAGTGTTTCAGGATCAGCAATACCAACAAGGTGGCGCTCTCTTAATAATTGAATATAAGCAGTACCTAAATCAATATTAATAGCGGGATCTTTCAATTGAGCTGTTGTTGGTTGCCCCGCTTTTCCTCTATTTTGATAAACATCTCTTCCTGCTGTCGATGCTTTAATTTGCATTAATCCAACTGCATTTGATTTACTAATCACCTCTGGTCTAAAGTTAGATTCAACTTGGATGATCGCTTTAATTAATGTCTCATCAACATTATAACGGCTAGAGGCTTGCTGTATGTGGTTATCAAAAGGGGTTGCTTTCCATTGTGCCGTAGATATTGAAGCATTATTAATACGACTATTTATCGGTTTTTGGCTTAAAAATCGAGATGTATCTTTTTGAATTGGTTGACGAGCATGATCAGCACAACCAGCAAGAAGCAAAATTGCCAAAGAAAAGATGATTTTTACTTTCACGTTTTATCCTTTTGCATAAAGGGTTGTACAAGACATATTTGTATATCAACAAGTTGGAAATATATTATTCTATTTTCACACAAAAATGCATGTTAAAATATGGCAAAGCGCGAGAAATAAATCAATCTATTACTACTTCTAGTGTGTGCGTTTTATCTCAAATTTATCCTATTCCCTGTTTTCCTCCCAAAATCTCTCAATCAGAATTGAAGCAGCCATAATAGGTTTATATTGAGCTATTGCATATTCTAAAATAAATCATATGAATTAATTACGTTAAAAGGAGTTTTTATGGGAACTATAAAAACTGTAGAAGTATAACAAGTGTTGGTTTTTGAGGAAAAGTGAGCTTTATAAGTAATAAAAATAAGCTCTTGCACAAATAGTTACGAACGATTGTTAATTTTTGTGACAAAACCCGACAATCTACTTAACATTTGTTGGAATACATGTTGTTATCTTATTTCTAGTCGTTATCAAATGAAGCTTTTTACACAGAGATAACTTGACTTCTTTGAAATGATATTGATAATCATTATCAATTGAGAAAATAACTCTGCAACTATAAGGCAATAATAATATGGATATATTTCGCTCTGTAAACAAATTTTCACTAACGGCTTTATGCCTTATGGCAACTGTCTTTTTAACCACGCCTACACAAGCAAAAGATAAACTTAAAGTCGTCACTACCTTTACTATTATTCAAGATATCGCACAAAATGTCGCTGGAGATGCGGCGATTGTTGAATCAATTACAAAACCTGGTGCTGAAATTCATGATTATCAGCCTACCCCAAAAGATATTGTAAAAGCCCAAAAAGCTGATTTGATCTTATGGAATGGTTTAAATCTTGAACGCTGGTTCGAACGTTTTTTTAATGAGTTACGTAATGTTCCTGCGGTTGTAGTAACTGAAGGCATCACTCCAATGGCAATTAGTGAAGGCGCTTACAAAAACAATCCGAATCCACACGCATGGATGTCACCAAA
This sequence comes from Proteus sp. G2669, assembly GCF_009915245.1. Classification (NCBI taxonomy): domain Bacteria; kingdom Pseudomonadati; phylum Pseudomonadota; class Gammaproteobacteria; order Enterobacterales; family Morganellaceae; genus Proteus; species Proteus sp. G2669. The sequence continues at coordinate 476,080 of NZ_JAABLX010000055.1, forward strand.
TAACGCATTAATTTATATTGAAAATATTCGTAAAGCACTTGTTGAACACGATCCTGATAATGCAGCAATTTATAATCAAAATGCAGCAAATTACGCAGAAAAAATTAAACAACTTGATACACCATTAAGAGAAAGATTATCTCGTATACCACAAGAAGATCGTTGGTTAGTGACCAGCGAAGGCGCTTTCAGTTATTTAACACATGATTATGGCTTTAAAGAAGTTTATTTATGGCCAATTAATGCAGAAGAACAAGGCACTCCGCAACAAGTTAAATATGTCATTGATACAGTAAGAAAACACAATATCCCTGTAGTCTTTAGTGAAAGTACAATTTCAGATAAACCGGCTAAACAAGTCAGCAAAGAAACTGGGGCAAAATATGGCGGTGTTCTTTACGTTGACTCACTTTCCGCTGAAGGCGGTGAGGTTCCTACTTATATTGATTTAATTACTATCACTGTGGATACAATTGCGAAAGGATTTGGTCAATGAGTAAAATAAAAACGAATCCAACGTTGACAGTTGATAACGCCACTGTCACCTATAACAATGGTCATACCGCTATCTTTGATGCAAGTTTCTCTATCACGGGCGGCACAATTTGTGCCCTCGTCGGCATCAATGGTAGTGGTAAATCTACTCTGTTTAAAACCATTATGGGGCTAGTAAAGCCCTCTAAAGGTAAAGTGACATTAAACGACAATCCTATTCAACAAGCGTTAAAGCAAAACATGATTGCTTATGTACCACAAACAGAAGAAGTTGACTGGAATTTTCCTGTGCTTGTTTCTGATGTTGTAATGATGGGTCGTTATGGAAAAATGGGTTTTTTTCGTATTCCATCAAAACATGATCATGAAGTTGTTGAAGCATCGCTAGAGCGTGTAGGGTTATCTGGATTAGGTCATCGTCAAATTGGTGAGCTTTCTGGTGGTCAGAAAAAGCGCGTTTTCTTGGCACGAGCAATGGCTCAAGAAGGTACTGTTTTATTACTCGATGAACCCTTTACTGGTGTCGATGTTAAAACCGAAAATGCTATTATCGAACTTTTACGTAATTTACGCGAAGAAGGTCATCTCGTTTTAGTTTCAACACATAACTTAGGAAGTGTGCCTGAATTTTGTGACCACGTTATTTTAATAAATAGAACTGTATTAGATAGTGGGCCAACTGAAACAACCTTTACCCAAAAGAACTTAGAACACGCATTTGGCGGTGTATTGCGTCATATTAGCTTGTCGGGCTCTGATCTTCACGATGACGATGATCCACGCTCACTTACTGTAATTACTGATGATGAACGCGCGGCCGTTTTTTATGGTCATCAAAAAGAACATACTCCAGCGCACCAAAGTCAGCGCAAACAAGGAGATTAGCCATGCTAGATTTACTCCTACAACCTTTTGAATATAACTATATGGTGAAAGCTATTTGGGTTAGTGCCTTAGTAGGTGCTGTCTGTGCGTTTCTTTCATCCTATCTTATTTTAAAAGGTTGGTCATTAATGGGAGATGCCCTTTCCCACTCCGTTGTTCCTGGCGTTGCGGGGGCTTATATATTAGGTTTACCTTATGCGGTCGGTGCTTTTTTTACGGGTTTGCTCGCTGCATTATCAATGACATTTATTCGCCATATCACACGCCTTCGTGAAGATGCCGTTATTGGCTTTATTTTTTCCACTTTTTTTGCCTTTGGTCTGTTGCTGGTTTCGCTTAAACCGACAGCCGTCAACGTTCAGACCATCATCCTCGGAAATATTCTAGGTATTGCAGATGAAGATGTATGGCAAGTTGTTATTATTACAGGTGTCTCTTTTCTCGTCTTATTTTGTATCTGGAAAGACTTACTGGTAGTTTTTTTTGATGAAATCCATGCCAGATCTATTGGTCTATCACCTTTAAAATTAAAAATTATCTTTTTTACTTTATTAAGTGCTTGCACCGTTGCTGCACTTCAAACTGTTGGTGCCATTCTGGTTATTGCAATGGTTGTAACACCTGGCGCAACAGCTTATCTACTCACCGATCAATTTAAACGACTTGCTATTATTGCTATCTGCATTGGCACAATAACCAGTGCTGTAGGTGCCTATCTTAGCTATTTCTTTAATGGCGCAACGGGTGGCGTCATTGTCACAATGCAAACTGTACTTTTTTTATTAGCATTCTTATTTGCACCTAAACACGGCATGTTAGCTGCTCGTCGCCGTGCTCGCCAAAGCTCACAACAGTTAATCTCACAATCTCATCAGCCCCAAGAAGCGCCAAAACAAGAAGAGGTGAAACTATGAATGAGCTAATTGAATTTTTCATTGAACCATTTCAATATCCTTTTATGCAACGGGCTATCATTGCCGCTATCATTATCGGGATCGCCTGCGCTATTTTATCTTGTTATATGGTTTTAAAGGGCTGGTCCTTGATGGGAGATGCTATCTCTCACGCTGTGTTACCCGGCGTAGTGCTTGCTTATGTCACTGCCATTCCATTAACGGTCGGTGCCTTTCTTTCTGGCTTGTTTTGCTCGTTTGCCACAGGCTATTTAAAAGAGCACAGTCGTATTAAAGAAGATACCGTGATGGGAATTGTATTTTCAGGTATGTTTGCCGTAGGTTTGGTTATTTTTGCCAGTGTCGATACAGACCAACATTTAATGCATATTTTATTTGGTAATATTCTGGGTATAACGCCAGATGTATTAACTCAAATTAGTATTATTTGTTTAATTACCATCACAATCATGCTAGTTAAGCAAAAAGATTTTATGCTTTATTGTTTCGATCCTAATCAAGCAAGGATCGTCGGTTTACCTGTTACCTTATTGCACTATGGCTTACTGTCTATTTTGGCATTAACTATCGTTGCTTCAATGCAGGCCGTTGGGATTATTTTAGTTGTCGCTATGCTTATTTCTCCGGGGATCACTGCGTATTTATTAACACGTAGTTTCTCTCGTATGATAATGCTAGCTATTATATTTTCTGTCGCATCCAGTGTGATTGGTACATTTATTAGTTTCCATATTGATGGAGCAACAGGCCCATGTATTGTGCTAACTCAAGCTATATTCTTTATTATTGCGTTATTCTGTAATCAGATTAAATTAGCAAAAATAAAGCGACAAACAAAACCCGCGAACGCCTGATAATCTCCTTTATCTTCGCAAAAACGGGATAATCATCCCGTTTTTTAGCTTTATACTTTATTGATTTAATTAAAGTGTTATTGTCATAAGATAAACATCGCTCGTTATTATTTTATTTGGGTCTACTGAGTAAACAACTTTGCGAGGTGTAAGTATGTGGCAGAATATAGGTCGTTTACTGGAATCAAACTTAGGATTTTCAGCAAAGATAAACGAAAAAACTCACCTTTCTAGTGGCGATATTCACCATACATGGAAAATTTATTATGGTGATACACCCGTCTTTGTAAAATCTAACTTACGTGAGTTTCTGCCTAATTTTAAAAATGAAGCAGAACAACTTGAAATGCTGGCAAAAAGCCAAACAATTCGTACTCCTCGCGTTCTTGGCATTGGTAATAGCAAAGATGCCAGCTTCTTACTCCTTGAATTCTTACCTGTTCAACCTTTTACACCACATAGTGCCTATTGCTTTGGTCAACAATTAGCAAGACTACACCAATGGGAAGATCAACCTAGTTATGGTTTTGATTTTGATACCCAAATCGACACAACTCCCCAACTAAATGGCTGGGAAAAACGCTGGAACCACTTTTATTCTGAAAAACGGATTGGTTTTCAACTGCAATTGGCATCAGAAAAAGGGATGGTCTTTGGTGATATCGATGAGATAACCCAAATTATTCATCATCGTCTAGCTGATCATAATCCACAACCGTCTTTGCTTCATGGCAACTTATGGCCTAAAAACTGCGCAGCAATTGGCCAATCTGAAGGGACAGTTTTTGATCCTGCCTGCTATTGGGGAGATAGAGAATGTGATATAGCGATGCTACCACTTTGTACTGCAGTACCCGCTAATATTTTCGATGGTTATCAGAGTGTTTGGCCGTTATCTGAAAAATTTTTATTACGTCAGCCCATTTATCAACTCTATTTTTTCCTCAACCGTTGTAATTTATTTGGTGGTGAAGAAGATTACTTAGAAGCGCGAAAAATTATTGATGATTTATTAGCTACTCCCTGACAAAAGATAAAAAAACAGTTTAAACCAGGTAATAAGCTAAAAATATAACCTCGCCAGCTCACATTGTGCGAGGTTTATTTTCCCTTCAGTTAGATAAATGAACTATCCTCGTTCATTATAAAGCACTATTACCACCCTAAAAATTTCAGTAAGAAATACCCAATTGCCATGACAATAATTGGTGATAGATAAAGCACCATAATTTGAGTGAAAATAGTATGTCGTGGTAATTTGATATTTTGTTGTAGCTCTTCTGCGGTAATGCCACTCTTCATCGCTCGTTCAATGATAAGCTGATCTTGTATATTTTCTTTTAAATACTTAACTTGGCGATAAATTCGTAATCCCGATGCACTAAACGCCAACCCAACAAACATAAGAAGAAAAATAACAAAGAAAGTGATGTTTTCCTGACTCAATCCCATTTGTGTATTAGGGATAGGTGAATTTCGCCAGAAGAAGCCTAAAAATGGTGTATTAAATTGTACCATTTCCGCTAACACACGAAAAAAATCATTGATCACGGCATTTACACCATCACCACTTGGGCGTTGGATTGCAGCCAATCCTATCAACGACACTGTTGTAGAAATAAAGGCAGGAATAAAAATAAGCCAACCAAGAACGCGCTTTGAAATGGCATATAATCCTGCATATTGATAACTCATCACATCCTCACTAGTAGAATTCGTCAATATTTATCTGTTTATCGTAGTCTAATTAACGGCTAATACGACAATATATTAATAGTAGCCATTCTCTCTATTTATTTTACTAAATAAATAAGAAACTGATTAAAAAGATTTTCTTTGTAACTCTTGCTACAATCGCCATTCGACAACATAGACCTTATTTATGGAGAGTAACATGTCTTTTAAATTCCCTATTGAAGCTGCTATTTTTGATATGGATGGTTTATTAATCGACTCTGAACCATTTTGGCAGCAAGCAGAACATGAGGTCTTTGCTGAATTAGGCGTCGATTTATCCCTTTCATCGGCAATGCCCGATATGGTTGGGTTAAGAATAAACGAAGTCATTGATTTATGGTATAAAGCCTCACCATGGCAAGGCGTTTCAAAACAAGAAGCAAAACAAAAAATGGTTTCTCGTGTTGTCAAACTGGTTGAAGAAACCAAGCCACTATTACCCGGTGTCGAACATGCTTTAGAACTTTGTAAATCATCAGGATTGAAAATTGCGTTAGCATCAGCCTCTCCTGATTTTATGCTTGAACGTGTGCTTGAGTTGTTTAATATTCGCCATTATTTCTCAGCTGTCGTGTCTGCTGATGAATTACCTCACAGCAAGCCACATCCAGAAGTTTATCTAAATGCAGCCAAAGCACTCAATCTTGACCCAATCCACTGTGTTTCATTAGAAGATTCTCGTAATGGTATGATTGCCTGTAAAGGTGCAAGAATGCGCTCTATCGTTGTACCAGCAGCAACACAATTTAATGATAAGCAATGGGGTTTAGCTGATGTGAAAATTGCCTCTCTTAATGAGTTAACACAACTACATTTATTAGGTTAGTTTCCATCAATAAAAGGGATATTTTGCTTTATTCGATATCCCTTTTATTCTGCTTCTAACACTTTATTCTTCAATACTACTTTTTTACTCTTGGCGTTTTCTTACTTATATGCCTTAATGCCACCAGCTCCCATTCCACCTTTTAGGTTTTTATCCTAAATTCGATCGTTTTTAAATCAATCAAATAAAATATTTCTGTTATTACTTAATATTTAAGGCAATTTTTATCTTTTTTGTCTGTTAGTTATCATCAAAACCTTTTATACTTTATCACTGTATAAATGAACAGCAAACAAACAGACTTGGAATGACCGCAGAAGGACATTTACTTTTTTCTGTTGCAACACTTGTGTTAGCACAGAAACTTGAAATAACGCCAGCTCTTGCTCATGGTGATTGGTTTCACATGATCCCTGCTGTCTTATTAGGCTCACTTTTACCAGACTTAGATCATCCAGGCTCTATCCTTGGGCGATTGTTCCGTGTTATTTCTCTTCCCTTATCAAAACTTTGCGGCCACCGAGGTTTCACTCATAGCCTACTCGCATTTTGTGGTTTAGCGATTTTATGGGAAACCCAAGTTTCACCACGCTGGGAAATTTCAGCCGATATCTTTCATGCTCTTTTACTTGGTTATCTTAGCCATCTCATTGCCGACATGTTAACCCCAGCAGGTGTTCCTTTCCTATGGCCTCTAAAAATGCGCTTTGCGCTACCTATTTTAGGTAAAAAAAATAATAAAAAAGGTGAACGTTTTATCTCCGTCCTTATTCTTGTAGGCGCACTTTTTTTGCCACCACACCTTACTGTTACATTGCCTTCGCAAGTCAATAACTGGTTACAGATGTACCACGACAAGCGCACTAATTTTTAACACCCCCTGACAAAACCCTACGTTTCTCTATTTATTTATAAATTCTTACATCTTTTTATGCCTATTTTCTTGTCTTTATAACTAAACGATTATATAAAAGAATAATTAATTATAAAAAGTTATTAACAATCCTGTTACCCTATAACGAGTTGATGCTGTTATATCCTTTCTTACTATCTAAGAACTCATATCGCATACAATCGTCGAAATTATATAAATAAAGATCTCGTTGGAGAGTTAAGATGAATTTTCCGTTAATCATTAACGTACTCGTCTTTGTTGTGTTATTACTCGTCTTGGCTAAATTAAGTCAACGTCAGTGGAGCCTTTCAAAGAAAGTTCTTGTTGGTTTAGTTTTTGGTGTTGCTTTTGGATTAGCACTACACGCATTCTATGACTCACACGATCCTATTATTAAAGAATCTATTCTTTGGTTTAATATCGTGGGTAATGGTTATGTTCAGCTATTACAAATGATCATTATGCCATTAGTATTTGCCTCTATTCTTAGTGCTGTTGCTCGTTTGCATCAAGCATCTTCACTAGGAAAAATCAGTGGGTTAACTATTGGTACTTTATTATTTACCACTGCCATTTCTGCATTAATTGGTATTGTGATCGCCAATTTATTTGGTTTAACCGCAGAAGGCTTAGTACAAGGCGAACAAGAAGCACAACGCTTAATTGCACTTGAACAAAATTACATGGGTAAAGTTTCTGACTTAACCATGCCTCAGCTTATTTTGTCGTTTATTCCTAAAAACCCATTTGCTGACTTAACAGGTGCAAGCTCAACATCGATTATTAGCGTTGTTATCTTTGCTACTTTCTTAGGTATGGCTGCGCTGAAATTACTCAAAGAAGACCAGCCTCGTGGCGAAAAAGTCTTAGTTGCGATTGATTGCTTACAATCATGGATCATGAAGCTAGTTCGTATTGTTATGATGTTAACTCCTTATGGTGTTATGGCGCTGATGACTAAAGTTGTAGCCAGCTCAAATATGCACGACATCATTCAATTAGGAAGCTTTGTTGTTGCCTCTTATGTTGCTATTGGCTTAATGTTTGTGGTTCATGGATTACTCGTTAGTTTTACAGGCTTAAATCCAGTTAAATTCTTCAAAAAAGCGGGCCCATTATTAGCATTTGCATTTACTAGCCGTTCAAGTGCAGCAAGTATCCCGTTAAATATTGAAACACAAATCAAACGTGTAGGTGTGCCAGAATCTATCGCGAGCTTCTCATCATCTTTTGGTACAACGATTGGCCAAAATGGTTGCGCAGGTATCTACCCTGCAATGCTCGCTGTTATGGTTGCACCAACCGTAGGTATTAACCCATTAGATCCAATGTGGATTGCCACTTTAGTTGCTATCGTAACCGTCAGCTCTGCAGGTGTTGCGGGCGTTGGTGGTGGTGCCACATTTGCAGCTCTTATCGTTCTGCCTGCAATGGGTTTACCTGTAACATTAGTTGCCCTATTAATCTCTGTAGAGCCATTAATTGATATGGGACGTACCGCATTAAACGTCAGTGGCTCAATGACAGCAGGTACAATCACCAGCCAAATTATGGGACAAACGGATAAAGCAGTCTTCAATCAAGATGAAGAAACAGAACTTACAGTAAAATAAACTTTATCTACCTCTATTGATCAAGCCAGTTCATTTGAACTGGCTTTTTTTTGTATCTATTTGTATCTATATTAAGTTACATATCTTCCATCTATATCATTCACCAATATCAATAGAAAAATCTATAAATATAACAAGGTAAAATCGTGCAAAAAATTATGCGAGTTTTGCGAAAACTCTATAAGTATGAAAACAGCCAGTATGATCCTGAACGCCAAGTTTCTCTTTATCATCTTGATGTTCTTTCAGAAAAGGAAAAAAACATATTATTAGCGACCAATTGGCAACCTAATATTATTGAAAAATTTGCGGATCACTCTGATGTTATGAATCAATTACATAGCTTAAAAAACAATCCGTTACTCACTCAAAAACGTTGTTTAGATGCATTTGTGGCTGGTGTGGGTGGTAGCTATCTTAGAGGACGTTCTGTTTTAGGTGCTTTTCATAAATTACAAAATTTACCACTACATAATTATGACGAAAAGCCTCAATATGCCTGTTGTTGGATTTGTAGTGATAGAAACCAACAAAAACATATTAATGATAGTTATTTTCAATATTGTCTCTATTACGGTAATTCTTATACTGGCAACCCCTCTTATGCTTATCTGAATTTAAAGCACTTACTAACAGTCCCTCCCGTAAGTCCAACGCAGGCAGACAAACAGACCTTTAAGCAATTACTTCATTTATTACGTAACGCCCCTGAAGATGAAACTCCGGGTAAGTTTGAAAAAAGGTTAAATGAAGCTAAATTAATTTCTGGTGATAAATACACCAAGCGGGGTATTTTGCACTCACTTGCTTTAGTAGGTGTTATTCCCAATGCCTTTATTTCATTATCTTTAAATAGCTGGGCCAATTTCGGTGATATTACCATTGCAGAGGATCAGCTTAATAACACTAAAGGACGTTCTGATATGGAGATGCCATGGGCGGGATGGAAAGGTAAGCTCAAGATTGATGAGGAAAAAACCGTGGCTTATTTTGGGGAATATTTAGATTAAATATCAATATGTTCCATAAAAAACGCCCAATACTGTTCATATTGAGCGTTTAAATATTGGCGTTAATTTATCGCCTATAATATTTTTATTTTAGATACTCACCATTGCGCAGTGCTTCAATACGCTTATCTAATGGTGGGTGAGATAAAAATAATTCACTGAATGACTTATTACGGCCATTAATACAGAAAGCCATCATACTGCTCTCTTCTTGTGGCTCATAGCTCGTTTTTAAACGTTGTAATGCTGCAATCATCTTCTCACGGCCAACAAGTTTTGCCGATCCTGCATCTGCATGGAACTCACGATAACGAGAGAACCACATGGTAATAATACTCGCCAGAATACCAAACACAATTTCCAGTACCATTGAAACACCCATATAAACCCATGGGTTACCATTGCTATTTTCACTCTCTTCATCACTCGAAATAAAGTTAGCAACGAATTGTGCAATGATACGCGAAATAAAGATAACGAAGGTATTCACAACCCCCTGAAGCAAGGTCATAGTTATCATATCACCATTAGCAACGTGGCTGATTTCGTGAGCAATAACCGCTTCTGCCTCATCACGACTCATACTGGCTAATAACCCTGTACTTACAGCCACCAGCGAAGCATCACGACGAGCGCCTGTCGCAAACGCATTGATATCAGGTGCATCATAAATAGCCACTTGTGGCATTTTAATACCGACTTGTTCAGATTGGCGTCTTACCGTATCTAATAACCAACGCTCTACTTCTGAAGTTGGGTTTTCGATAACTTGACCACCCACTGAACGTAATGCCATCCATTTTGACATTAACAGTGAAATAAATGCACCACCAAAACCAAACAAACCCGCCATGATCATCAAACCTTGAACACTGCGACCTTGTATACCTGTTAAAGATAAGATGATCCCAAAAACAAACATTACAGCTAAGTTTGTTAAAAGGAATAACGCAATTCTCATCATATTGATACTGTTCCTATTTTATCTAATTATCACATTGCAAAAACTACCTTATAAATAAGGCTTTTTTGAATTTTATCAAGTCTTTTAACGTATTTAATACTAAAAACAGTATAACTTTACATTTTGATAAATAAATAGGATTTAATTACCCACTTATTGGGCATTATTTAAAACTGGAAAGAGATGAGTGTTCAAAAATGGGCGGGACAACTTTTTGTATTATTTATCTAAAGAGATAAGCTCCAGAGAAGGCTTTATAACGTTTAATCTATCAACAAAAAAGTGGAAGAGATTAGCATATAAACAGAACACTATTATCGACGAGCTCACTGTAGCTATGCTCTTTGTGCACGACTTGTAAGTAATACAAATCGTGCACATAAGACAAGCAATAGCGTGATTAAGCTATAAACTAATTACATTTTAAAACGATATGTGGTTGTCATAGAGCCTGATAATGAATGTGCTCGTTGTGAATGACCATCATACAGTTTTGGTGTGGTGTAATCGTTTTCTTGCTGGTGGTGCCAACCGATACCACCACTTAAAGAAACAGAAAGATTTTTTGTTGGTTTCCAATAGCTAAATAAACCAAACTGTCCTTGTTTTAATCTTTCACCTGAATAACTGAACTCACTATAGTTAGTACGTGCACCAACTGACAGCTCTTTACTAATTCTGTACTCGGCTTCCAACGCACCCATAACCTCACCATCACGTACATAGTCAATATCAGCGTAAGCTGGTGAGTTAAAGCGTCCACGAGTATTACCAATTGGATTACGTGCAAATTGACCAACACCATTTGCTTTCTCAGCATCGGTATAAGTCACACCAGTACGCAATGTCCATGGTGACTCAGGAATTCGCCATTCCATCGTACCTGCAAAGTGCCATGCATCATTATCAAAGTTACGCTTGCCTTTATTGGCATCACTTAATGTACGTTTACCATCACTACCATAATCGTGATAATAAACAACACCACCAATAGTCACGTCTGAGGTTAATTTATATTTTGCTTCTAAGCCTTGCTGACGGAATACATCATCCGCTTGGCCATAGAAATAAAATACTTTTAACGGTTTGGAGTTATAGTTAATTCCACCAGTTAATACATGATCGATGTTGTGTCTGTTACCATTACCATCACTGAAATACATTCTGTCGATATTTGGACTATCACGACGCATTACTTTACCGTCAAGAAACAGTAAATCTAAGCTCCAATCACCCATTGCTGTGTTGGTAGCATAGCCATTATAGCTGTTTAATGATAAGCGCTGTGAGTTAGTAAAAATACCCGTATTTTTCAGCGTAAACCAACCTGCTTTACCGTTAATTAAAACAGGATCTAAATCAAATTTAACTTTTGCAAAGCGCTGACCAATTTTGTTATAGCCTTTTGCATCGCCATCATCATTATATAAAATTGCACGGGAGGCGAAGTCTTTACTTGCACCTAATTTGATACCACCATAATAAGAGACATCAAATCCGAGGATGCCACCTAAATAACCAGATCTGAAATCTGCTTGAAAGTTTTGCCCCCAAGCATTAGCAACTTGTTTTCTATAACGTTGTTCATTTTTATCGAAACGGTTTTCTGTCTTTAGGTATTTCCACATATTAATTGTAGAAAGCTCAAGTTCAGAGTCGGAAACAAATGCGCTCTCTTTAATAGAGTCTTCCCAATTTCCAGCATTGGCGGCGCTAACAGCTAAAAAACAAGGGGACAACATAAACAATACTATTCTTTTTACTTTCATTTTAAGTCAACCTGGTTAACAAATATTTGAGTTGATTTATATTGGCTTATATTCAACAAGTTCAACAAAACACCATTCTTATATTTAGCTAAAAAAACAACCCTTGATTAAATTTCTGGTTACATACATTTCAAATACTAAAGTTATTTTTAGGCATGAAAAATCCAATATGGCTATCTCACTGCACACCACATTTGTATTTATTCATTTTTTAGCAATAAAAATCCTTTAAGCAAATTATAGATTATTTGCCTTTTAGTTATTATTCCTTACGTAGAAAGACCACTCCTGAAAATATGATATTTCAGTTTTTACATGTGACTCTGATAATACATTTTGAACTCATAGAATAAAAACAACCCATTATTTAGATAAGTTTTTAGCTGTTGCATCAATGTCTCAAAGTGACACTAAATTTCTATGATCTGTATGCTATAGTAATTTTATGTCAATTTAAGCGATCATTGTCACAACATGTTACATTTATTGCAATAAGTAAACCATAAAACGTGAGAATAATCACAATAAATAATTTATTTACCTTTTTATTTTACTTACTAGATAAAAAACCAATTACATATCATCATTTGAAGAAATTTTTATCTAAAAGCTAATTTAATATCTTTTTTACCTCATAAACTTATTAGAAATATATTTCAGATTAAAAATTAAGCGAAACAAAGTTAAATTAAATATCCATATATTAATAATTATTTATATTACGGGTAACTTTATAGAATAAATAAACAAGAAGATAAAAGCTCTAAGCTCCAAAATATAGCCAATGTATTTAAAATACGCCTAGTAACTTGCTTGATAAACATTGGTTAGCAAAACCTTTTTTATATCTTAATGTACTTAAATATAAAAAAAACCCAGTAATTGGCTATCCAACTACTGGGGTAACTTTAAGTATCAGTTTTTATAATTGATAACTTAATTTAATAGTTTTTTCGGCTTAAGTACCTTTGAAAGATCAACTGCAATTTTCGCGGTCTCATCTAAATAAGGATCTGGCCCTTCATAATCCTTAGGTAAATCATCAAGTGATTTTAACAAAGGCTTACCTTCTAATTTAAAACGCTCATTAATACGATTTAATTTAATGGTTTCTAGCTCTTTGTTTTCTTTCTCTCTTTCAGCAAAATTCAGGATAACAAATTTATCTTCACCTTTTGCTTTAGCATCATTGTAGCGTTGAATATCATCAAAAATGTATGAGAATTCTCTGTCACTTGCAATACGTTTAGTATGCTGCTCCGTTAATGGTGCTAATGCTGTTTTCAATTTATCTGAGTATTCAGATAACTGATAACTAGCAGGAGAAATACTATCCCAAGGTAATGCGTTATCTTCAAAGCTCTCGCCCATTTCAGCACTATCAAAACTTGGTAATAATAAATCAGGTGTTACCCCTTTAAGCTGAGTACTACCACCATTAATTCGATAGAATTTTTGGATAGTGTATTGTACTGAACCTAAACCTGGCCAATCAGGGCTAAGCATTTGATCATAAACTCGTGTTAAAGGACGATATTGTTGAACTGTTCCTTTACCAAAGGTCTGTTCACCAACAATCAAAGCACGTCCATAATCTTGCATGGCTGCCGCAAAAATTTCAGAAGCTGAAGCACTAAAACGGTTCACAATAACAACTAATGGGCCTTTGTAATAAACAACATCGTCTCTATCAAAATCTTGTCGTACACGACCATTATTGTCTCTAACTTGCACCACAGGACCACTTGGAATAAATAATCCTGACAGTGAAATGGCTTCAGTTAAAGCACCACCACCGTTACCACGTAAATCAATAACTAATGACGAAACATTATCTTTTGCTACTTTTTGCAATTGAGTTTTAACATCATTAGTTAGACCAACATAGAAACTTGGAATATCTAAAATAGCGACTTTATCACCATTGATGACTTTTTCTGTCAATTTAACAGCTCGGTCTTCTAAACGGATCTGTTCTCTCACTATCGTGATTGTTCTTGGTTTAGCGCCTTTCTCATCAGAGATAACTTCTAACTTAACTTGACTACCTTTTGGACCTTTAATCAAGGCAACAATATCATCAAGTCGCCAACCGACAACGTCTACCATCGGTTTATTTTGTTGGCCTACAGCAATAATTTTATCACCAACTTTCAACTCTTTGCTTTTTGCAGCCGGTCCACCGGTCACCATCGAGTTGATCATAGGATAGTCATCATCCATTTGTAATACAGCACCGATGCCTTCTAATGAAAGACTCATTTCAGAATCGAATGCTTCTGTATTTCTTGGTGATAAATAACTGGTATGTGGATCAATTTCGCGGGCAAATGCCGACATAATAATTTGAAAAACGTCTTCACTTTGGCTTTGTGTTTGACGACGCAAAGCGGCTTTATAGCGCTTGGTCAACGTTTCTTTAATTTCACTGTCTGTTTTTTCAGATAATTTCAGTGTTAACCAATCGTATTTAACTTTTTCATCCCAAAGCTTATCTAATTCAGCTTGAGTTTGAGGCCATGGTGCTTTCGTTCTATCTAACTCAAACTTATCCTGACCAGTTAAATCCATTGGCTTATTGATACGATCTAACGCATATTGAAAACGTTCAAAACGTCTTTTTTGCGCTAAATTGAAGAGATCATAAAGGGGTTGAAGCTCACCTTTTTTCAGGTATTCACCCACTTTAGTTTTTTCTTTATCAAATTGGGCGATATCAGACGCAAGCAATACATTGTGACTATAGTCTAATAAATTAAGATAGCGATTAAATATCTTTTCAGAAAAGCTCGCATCTAGCGAAAACTGACGATAATGAGAGCGTTCAAAACGAGAGGTAACTCGCTCGCTCACAGTAGAGTGTTGTGGCTCTTGCTTTAATTCGGGTAACTGATCAATAGTTGCCACTGCTGGAGTGGCTGGTTTCTCAGCCATCACAACAGAAGTACCTGTTAATGTTAATCCGATTGCAAAAGCCACATTTAAAAGTTTGTTCATGCTCTGGTTGGCCTCCGTATCAGAACTTTAAATGTTCCGTGCGTACATTCATTGCCAAACCGTTAGGCAATTGTACACGTACACCCTCTTTTGCTATCTCTAGCACTGTCGCATTCATCACGCTACTACCGACGTTAACTTTCAGCGATTGACCAACAGTAAGAACTGATGTGTCTGTTACTGGAATTAACTTTTCAGTATTTTGGCGTGGTGCTTTACGAGGAGCTTGAGCCGCTTTTTGAGGACGAGGCTGCCGTTTTTCACCTTCTTTAGGTGTCTGACGACGCGTATTATTTGGCTTTTTCGCTGCCGGACGTTTACTGGTCTCCTTATCACCTTCAGCTTCGCGCTTTTTAGCACGTTGTTCAGCTCTTTGAGCTTGAACGCGCGCCTTGGCTTCTGCTAATTGTGTACGAGCATGTTCAATATGCTCAGCTTCCAGTTCGCCGCAGTCATTACCATCCAAATCGACACGTTTTGCCCCTTCTTTAACTCCATAAAGGTAGCGCCAACTTGAGGTATATAAGCGTAATGCGGAACGTAACTGTGTTTTGCTTAATTCAGCTTCATCTTTTAGAGCTTCAACAAGATCTTGAAAAATGCCAACTTTCAAAGGGCGAGCTTCGCCCTCAGCAATAAAACACTTAGGGAAACGTTCAGCTAAAAAAGCGATGATTTCTTTACTACTATTCAACTTAGGTTGATTTTCCATGAAATTTCCTGATTACAACGGTTTTGCCAACCAGCGCAGGCATGAACAAGCGACATTATAATAGTGTTGCCAACAATTTCTATGGCAAACGCCTGTTAACTTACACAAAATTCACAATATTTTGCTGTATGACAAGTTTTTAAATGCTCGCAGAGCACGTCACACAACGCTTTAAGCCCATTTTCATCTTTTTTATCAAAACGATTAAAAATAGGGCTATCAATATCGAGAACGCCTATAATTTGTCCATTCACCTCTAGAGGTAGAACAATTTCAGACTGACTTGCACTGTCACAAGCAATATGTCCACTAAATTGATGAACGTCATCCACTCTTAAAATTTTGTTTTCGGAGTATGCAGTTCCGCAAACTCCTTTTCCAAAACCTATCCTGACGCAAGCAATTTTACCTTGAAATGGACCAAGAACTAATGAATCACCATCATTAAGATAAAACCCAACCCAATTTATCGTATCTAACTTCTCGAAAAGAAGTGCGCTGGTATTAGCAAGTGATGCGATAAGATCATTTTCACCAGACAACAAGGCTGACAAATTATCAGTGAGTTCCTGATAAAAAAGCGAATTTGGCATCATTAAACCCTATTTACATAACTAAAATAGATAACATACTCGTAATTTAGCCTATTTTATCTTGAGGTTGAATACTCCATTTTCAAGAATTGGGTAAAAAAACGATAAAACTTCCTTAACATCTACAAAAAAAATCAGACTCTTATTATTGTAAAATGAAAGGCATAAATATAATAAAAATGATAACTTGTGAACCATTGAGTATAGGTACTTTTTTTTAGCTTAATCAAACGATAACTCTTAAGAAAGCTAACTTAGGCGAATTAATGAGCAACACTGAGAACAATATCGCAATTAACAAAATAAAATCAATACGCTGCCAAGAATGTGACCATCTTGTGGCACTTCCCCTTGCGCTTAAGCGTGGAGAAGATGCGTACTGTCCACGTTGCCAAGCTAAACTTGCCTCTTATCGAGACTGGTCACTAACTCGCTTACTTATTTTGTCGATTACAATGCTAATCTTGGCATCTATTGCATTTACTCAACCATTAATCAAAATCCATTTATTGGGCACAATGATAACCGCCAACGTGCTTGATGGTATTCGTATGATGTCAGAGCAAGGCTCTCCTCTTACTGCAACTATGGTTCTCTTTTGTGCTGTCGCCGCCCCACTTAGTCTCCCTATTGCTATTTTGTATCTTCATTTAGGTGCGCGTTTACGTTTAAATTTACGTCCAGTACTTTTAATGCTTGGCAAATTAAAAGAATGGGTAATGCTAGATGTTTATTTGATTGGGCTGGGTGTTGCAACAATAAAATTAGGTGATTATGCCACGGTTTATATTGGCAATGGGTTAATTGCTTTTGTTTCTTTAATGCTACTAAGCTTATTGATGCTGATTAATATTAATATGGACCAACTTTGGCAACAATTTTATCCACAAAAAGAGATCCAACGAAGCCCAGCAACATGCCATGCTTGCCATTATCATTTTAAAAAAATGCCTTCAACACATTGCCCACGTTGTAAATCTTGCTACACCCCAAGACAACCAATGAGTTTGCAGAAAACATGGGCAGCATTAATTGCAGCGATTATTTTATTATTACCTGCAAATTTATTGCCTATTTCTATTTTTTATTTAAATGGCCAACGTACCGAAGATACCATTTTTTCTGGCGTCATTGCCTTGGTAAATTCAGGTAATACCCCTATTGCTATTATCGTTTTTATTGCCAGTATTTTTGTGCCTTTTTTCAAAATTATTATTATGTTGGGTCTATTGTTGAGTATTCATTTTGATTCTCACATTCACCCTCTATTACGTATGAAATTATACCGTTTTGTCTCTTGGATAGGACGATGGTCCATGCTTGATCTCTTTGTGATCGCACTGATGATGTCATTAATTAATCGAGATCAACTGATGACGTTCACAATGGGCCCAGCAGCTTTTTATTTTGGTACTGCGGTTATTCTTACTATCCTTGCCGTTGAATGGTTGGATAGTCGTTTACTATGGGATACTTATGCAACACGAAGAAAACGACGCTCAGGAAACACAAGCCCAAATACGCCGCAAGCGTAGAATTTCGACATTTTGGCTACTCCCTGTTATCGCCATTTTTATTGCAAGTTGGTTGCTTTTCCAACATTGGCAAGATAAAGGCGTACAAATTACGATTGATTTTCAATCTGCTTCAGGGATTGTCTCTGGTAGAACACCAATCCGCTATCAAGGCGTTGATGTAGGAATAGTTAAAGATATCACCTTAAGCGATGACTTACGCAGAGTTATTGTGACAGCTGATGTACGAAAAAATCTTGCTTCTGCATTACGGAAAAATACGCAATTTTGGCTTGTTACACCTAAAGCGAGCCTATCAGGTGTATCAGGGCTAGATGCTTTAGTAGGTGGTAACTACATCAGTATGCTACCCGGTGATGGTGAAAAGCAGTTTAAATTTATTGCTCAAGAAGTTCGCCCTCAAGCAAATATTGATAAAAACCAGCAATTAATTACCTTAACTGCAGATAAACTGGGATCACTCAATGTTGACTCTCAAGTTTATTACCGCCAAGTTCCCGTAGGGAAAGTTTATAGCTACGCAATTCGCCCTGACAACCAAGGCGTTTTTATTGAATTAAGTATTGATAAACAATATTCACATTTAATTCGTCAAGACAGCCATTTTTGGAATGTATCTGGATTCCAAGGTAATTTTAATTTAAAAAGTGGCGTGTCCGTTAAAATGGAAAGTGTTTCTGCTTTAATTAACGGTGCGATAGCTTTTGACTCCCCAGAAAACAGTCAACCAGCACAAGAAAACCAGCAGTTTGTTTTACAATCGGCTACCTCTGTTGAGGCGGGTAAAGCAATATATGGTGAAGATGGATTAATTCTTTCTCTAACTAGTGAAGAAAGTTGGGGCGTCGATGCAGGACAACCTATTCTCTTTAGAGGCATAACTATTGGCCAAGTCATACAACGTAATATAAGTGATGATGGTGTTATCTTCGATGTTATTATCGCCCCTGAATATAAACATTATATTTATGAGGACAGCAAGTTTGTTGCCAATAGCCGAATAAACGTCAATATGGGCTTAAATGGTATTGATATTCAAGGTGCTTCTCCTCAAGAATGGCTTGAAGGCGGTATTCATCTTATTCAAGGTAACAAAGGTACCCCTAAAGAGCAGTACCGTCTGTATCGCAATGATTTTTTTGCTAAAGCAAGCATCAATGGTAATGAATTACCAGTGACATTAACGTTAAAAGCCTCCAGCCTTCCGGGTATTCAAAAAGGCTCTGTCGTGCTTTACCATCAATTTCAAGTTGGTGAAATCACTGATGTCAGACCATTAATTGATGAGTTTGATATTGATGTTTATATTTCCAAACAATATCGCCACCTTCTTACTGAAAAAAGCGTTTTCTGGACTGAAGGTGCGGCAAAAGTTTCCGTCAATGGTTCAGGATTAACCGTTGAAGCGACACCATTAAATAGAGCTTTAAAAGGCGCTATTAGCTTCGATAACTTTGAAAATATCAACAATAACGCCTCACGTTACAAACTCTATTCATCAGAAACCAGTGCTAGGGCTATTGGTGCTCAAATCACTTTAAAAACTTACGATGCTAGTAAGCTTTCTGAAGGCATGCCTATTCGTTATTTAGGCATTGATATTGGTCAGGTTGAATCACTGATCCTCTCGCCAGATAGAAAAGCTGTGACGGTTTCAGCAGTACTCTACCCTGATTATGTAAAAACATTTGCAAGATCAGGTAGTCGCTTTGCTGTTGTCACACCAGAGCTAACAGCATCAGGATTAGATAACCTAGACTCCCTAATTCAGCCATACATTAAAGCAGAACCTGGTAATGGTGGTGTTTATCGTCAATTTGAACTTCAAACATCTAACATTACAGACTCTCGCTATCTTGATGGGTTAAATCTTGTCTTAAATGCCACAGAAGCTGGCTCAGTACAAATTGGTACGCCTATTTATTATCGAGGTCTTGAAGTTGGTGCTGTGACGGGACTTGAGTTAGGAAACATGTCTGATAGAGTCTTAATTCACATTCGAATTAGTAAAAAATATCAATACCTTGTTAGAAATAATACCGAATTCTGGCTCTCTTCTGGATATAACTTCTCCTTTGGTTTAACGGGTGGCGTTATACGAAGTGGGACATTTAAACAATTTATACGTGGAGGTATTACATTTGCAACGCCACCTTCCACGCCACTACAATCAAAAGCGAAACAGGAACAGAATTTCATTTTAAATGCAAAAGAGCCTAAAGATTGGGATGAATGGGGAACTGCGATACCAAAGCCATAAAATAAGATAATTCCCCCTTATTTCCTACTAGTTATTTAAAGCGGATCACAAAAAATGATCCGCTTTTTTTATTTGTGAAATATATTTTGGAAATGAATTCCATTTATACTATGCTTAATTTTGTTTGGTCGAAAAGCATTATTCAGAATAAATGCCACCAACAAAACATAACGGAACACAACAAAACATCGCCTAAGCAGGAGTAATAATATGAAGAAAACAACGTTAAAAATTGCTTGCTATGAAATTGAAGATATTACTTTGAAACACTCTTCTGATAATCAATTAACTTATATTCATATTCCATGTGATTATGATACAGAGTTTTGCATGCAACTAGATGGATGGGATGAAAACACGAGCATTCCGGCTCAATTGAAAGATAAAAATATTCTGCTTTATCGCCATGCTTATGACAAAGAAAACCACCATTGGATCTTAAAAGTGGCATAAGAGATGTTAAAACAACATAAAAAAAGCCAGATAAATCATTTATCTGGCTTAGGGAAAAGGCTCATTGCGAGCCGTGCGCTAAAAAGTAATTACTGATTACTGCGTAAACAAAAAAATCGAGGACTCACTCAGACCTTTCTATTTCACAACCTACTGTTAAATATTAGCTAACAATATGTAAATATCCAGTAAACAAATCAATCGCACACTCTTTTCTATTCAAAAATTAATCTCAAGTGAAATTTATTTATTAAATCAATAAAATAGAAATAAAAAATTCCACTTTCAATTATTAATCACTTGATTAATTACTTTCGCAAAGTGCTTTAAATGCACCTTGAATAGCTTCTACTGATTTTTTCTTTTCAGGAGAATTAGGATCTGGAAGTAAAATAATATCGATTAGCTGCGCCTTAACTTTTCCACTTTCCATCTGTTTCATAGCAATTTCATTAAGTGGATACTGAACTAATGTTGCTGGATTAATCACAAACCAAGCGCCATCAGCACGGCAATTAAGCATTACCTCTTCTCGTGTAAATGGCCAATCATCACCAAATTGAAGCTTACTGACAGTGGAAATTGGAGCAGAAAATGCTTGAAAAGAGAAAAGCATTAACATTCCCGCTAATATAAAACGTTTCATGTTTATATCTCACTTAATAAATTAGATTTTTACGATTATATAACAATCTATACAGGTGAGTTAATCGCAAAGATGGCAACAGTAAAAATAACCATAGTTCCAAGTAATAGTTCAAACCAGCTATTAATTAGCAACCACTGAAAATTATTTTTCTTACGAATATGAGGCACCAAAACATAACGATTAATTACAGCCAAACCTAGCATTAGCATAACTAAGCTGATTTTAAGCCATAACATGCTTTGATATTCTGATGATAGGTGTATTGCTGGCCACCCTGGAATGAGCATAACAGCACTAATAACACCCGTGATGGTAACTAATAAAACAGCAACATGACCAAATAATGAAAATCTCTTCATTGTGCCAATAATTGGCTTGATCATCCCTTCTGCAAGCTCATCTTTATTACGCAAAAATTGTAAACAAGCAACAAATGGCCATAAACCACCAAACCAATACGCGGCACTAATAAGATGAATACTTTGATTAACTTTATAAAAGGTTGCTTCTGATCCTGTAAACATAGCACCATGTCCGATAGACGCATGTAGGATCAACATAATTGACGCAATTATTAATAAAGAAAAATTACGAATATAGCGTTGGTGTATAAATAATACAGCTAAAGCAAGAGTTGCTAATATCAACTGCCATTGCCAAACCTGACCAAATGAAGTACCTAATACCGCTTTCCATATTTCAAGTGACCAAGCATCCTCCCACCCATCACCCATAATGCCAGATTGCACAGCCATCCATAGATAAGTCGTAATAAAAACTGTAATAGTACTGATGGCTAATGCAGGGCGTAAACGGACTTGAATAAGAGGAATAAACTTATCTTTTGCAAGAATGGCAGCCGAGAAGCTCAGTCCGAACATAAACATGACTGCCACAAAATGAAAGAAACGGCATAAAATATAAACGTCTTCAGGTGTCATTATTTTACACTAAATTGATAAGAACCTTTTGTCTTGTGCCCATCAACAGAAACCACATTCCAATCAACTAAATAATTGCCTTCAGCCAGATCACTTTCTAAAGGTAATAATAATTTAGTGTTGTTAACAGGATCTAAACTCAGTTTTCCTACTGTGATTTCTTTACCTTCAGCATTTGATACTTTAATTTTACTAAAAGCAAGTTCAATGCCTTCAGAAAAATCTAGTGTGATAACTTTAGGTGCTTGTGACTGCTCAATAGCCGCGCCTTCTGCAGGTAACTGTGATTTTAAATGTGCGTGAGCTAATGCTTGTTGATACGACATACCTAGGAATAAAACCGCAATGGCTGATAATTTACCCCAAGATGTCTTAAGTGTATTTAATGACATAATAACCTCTTAAATTACAGGTGATTTTTTTATTTATGGAAATATTTTATAGCAAATTTACGTCAAGATCTTCGCTTCTTCTTATTAGAAATAAAAGGTTGTGAACTAGCACTCAAAATATATGTTATTTAGAGCAGTTTCTGTTTCAAATATCACCCATTTTTACACTTTAAAAAAATATAATACCCACATTGACAGTCTAAACAGTTCAATACATAACCAAATTAAGTTAAACGTAAAATAAATACCCTGTATAAATAACATCCAAAAACACATTCAGGATAAAAAATAGACAGTGTTAGTAAAGATAGACAGTGTTAGTAAAGGAAGAGATAAAAGGCATGAATAGAAAGAGAGGTAATGATAGAAGAATAAAAAAGCGCCCTACTATTCACTTATAGCAGGGCGTAATGATTCATTTATTAACTTATTATCTGAAGCTTTATGAATAATTAGACATGTGCAGATGTTGATAATGTATTCAGATCTTTATCTAACAAGAATAAAGCTTTACCACTATCACCAACCATTGCTAATTTATCTAAGATTGATTTAAATAATTTTTCTTCTTCATGCTGCTCTGCAACATACCATTGTAAGAAGTTAAAGGTTGAATAATCTTGAGTGGTCATTGCTACATGAGCTAATTTATTAATTTCAGCTGTAATATGTTTTTCATGCTCGTAAGTTTTATCGAACAATTCAGAGAGTGATGAAAACTCTGATGGTGGCGCTTCAATTGCACCAAGTAAAGGCATCGCACCTGTATCACTTAAATAATCAAATAAGCGATGCATATGCTCCATTTCTTCACGAGAATGTGCTTTTAAAAACTTAGCTGCACCATCAAATCCTTTATCGTCGCACCAAGCACTCATTTGTAAATAAAGATTTGCTGAATAAAACTCTAAATTTAGCTGTTCATTCAATTTATTAATCATATCTTGATGTAACATATTTTACGTCCTTTGCGATGAAAATTAACATTAGAGATATTATGCACAATTAAAAATAAAAATATACTTATTTAAATAGAGTTTGTTTATTTTTTTAATTAGTTAATGCGTAACAAAAATAAAAACCAATCTCATTTGCAATATAAATTTGTTATTTTAATAAAAGTTAAATGCTACTTATTATCATTGGCAACAAAAAAAACCAACACTACCGTAACACATTGTAATAATTGGTTATTGTTTAAAATTAAATTAATAAGGTTAATTTAATTATTTTTAGCCAATCAAAGCATTTAACTTTTATAAAATATAAACAAAGTACTAAAATTTAATTATTATCTTCTACTTTTAATTCTTTACTTTATTTACATCTCTATATATACATCTATTTATAGCCACTCTTCTTTTATATATCTATTTTAATACGATTGTAAAAAAACTTTATTATCACCTGTTAATTAACCTATTTTATCAGCAATTATTTCTAGTTTACTCCATTGTGTCCCTTCCTCTTAAATTACTACGATTTTTTTCATTTTTTGCATGTAAAAAAAACACACAACTCTCAAAAAATAAAAATATTTCTAATTTTTATACAGTTTTTGATTTTGGCTGATAAGATTAGTAGGTAACTCATATTTGTATGTACAAAAAATTAGTATTAAAGCCCTAATCATAATAAAGGTTAATTAGGAGCCACTATGACAAAAACAGTGTTAGTACCCGTTGATTTTACAGAGCTTGGTTTATTAGACAAGGTTGTTTCTCATCTAAAAGCATTGTCTGTCGCTGACAAACTGAATATTCATTTTTTATCTGTGATCCCAAGTTATGAATCTTTTGTTGGGTTTGCATTTGCAGGCCAAGACCGACTCGCAAGTGACAAACAACGTATTGAAATTGCGTTATCTACGTTAAAAGAAAATTTATCGCATGTTGAGATTTCTAACAGTACTTCTCAGTTTTATATTTCCATTGGTAATCCACGCGATAAAATTTTAGAAACGGCGAAAAAAATTCAAGCCGAGTTGATTGTTATCGGTTCTCGTAACCCCGGCATGAAAACTTACCTCCTCGGCTCTACTGCATCTTCTGTTGTTAGCTATGCTGAATCATCAGTATTAGTTGTCCGTTAATTACTTTATTCCCTTATAAGAAATCTGGTACAAGTCATAAACCAGATTTCTTATTCTTTATTCCGTAAAATGAAGTGAAAATAATATTTTATTTTATCATTCTTATTTTTGAGAGTAATTATTAATAATATATCTTTAAACAATAAGATAATTATTAAAAAACAAGAAGAAAAAGGTGTATTAATGATTAATATATAAATATATTAACAACCTATTAATACTTTTATATTGTTGATCATGTGAATTTATGTAAAGATACTTTTCTTTCTATGAAAACCAAATGTAATCAATATCGGTAAAAGGAATTAACATGAATAACGAGTACTCTGAAAAATGGCAAGAGCGTTTTTCATTTTTTGATAAATATGGCTCACCTAAAACTCCTGAATTTAAAGCGGCTTATAAAGAACTATCCTTTGGTAAACGTATTCTCATTGGAATGAATATCTGGGCCTTTTTCTTTGGTTTTATTTATTTTCTTATTTTAGGTTTATGGCGTAAAGCATTAACATTACTTGCCATTAACATTGCTATTTTTACTATTATCGGTTTCTTCCCTGTCAATAATGGTGTAATCAATGCTGTCGGTATTGCCATTAATATTTTATGGGCAATAACAGCTAACTATGCTTATTATTTAAAAGAAACCAAGAATGATCAAAGCTGGAATCCTTTTGATGGGGTTCTATAATAGTTTTTCTACAATAATATCAAAGGGGTAATTACCTCTTTAGTTTTTATATTCCTCAAATCCTTTTTACTAACAACACTACAGTACCTTCTACTTTTGTCATAAAGATTCATTTTCCTAACCAGAGAAAATTCTAGTCAATGCTATAATGCGTTAACTAGAAATCAGGGAAAAAATCATGTCGAATCATTTTCAAGGTAAATTTGAAGCAGAACTAAAATATCACCTTCAAAATCCAGAAAAATTTATTGCAGCATTAGAAAAAGCTGGTGCAATCTTATTTACGCCTAATAACCAAGAAACAGATTGGTATATGGAACATTCTAATCTCAAGTTCCCGACATCAAACATAAGCTTGTGTATAAGAAAAATGTTACCTTCAGGCATAAACCTTCTTATCGTTAAAGGCCCTGATTTATCACAATGTGAAGCAGTACGCATAGAAGATGCAGAAAAAACAGTCTCCATGTTTATCACACTAGGCTACCATTGTATTCTCAATTATACCAAATCAAGAGAAATCTATTTTTTAGACGAGTTTCATATCACCATTGATAAATTAGATAATCTAGGTTCATTTGCAGAATTCGCTATTATGACTGACGATCAAAGTCAACTGCCTCTCTATACGAAACAATTACAAAATTTAGCAGCACAGTTTGGGCTTACAGAAAAACATCTTGAAAAAAATAACTATAAAAAACTTATGTTAAATAGCTTAAAAAGATAACCTAATTTAAATTAAAGATATTCTTTCTATCACTTGTTCAAACACCGACATTATAACCTTATCCTAAATATCTGTGTTTTATCTTTCCCAAGATTATTTACCCCACGTAGTAAAAAATAGAAAAAACCTCCCTTGATACAAGTTTAAACTTGAATACTATTTTTTTGGAGAGCTTCTAAAATTTTTTCTTTTTTTTCTCTTTAATAACATTCAGATTTAGGCTAATAATGCTATTCAGATCCGATTTAAAAGATATTTTTGCAATACCACTTATATTAATGCTATGTTTTTATTAGAATTAATAAAAAAATATACTAATAGGAGGGGTTATGCTTGAAAATTACCTTAATATCTTCATTAAGGCAACTTTTATTGAGAATATGGCATTAAGTTTCTTTTTGGGAATGTGTACTTTCCTTGCTGTTTCAAAAGAAGTGAAAACATCATTAAAACTAGGACTCACGGTCACTGTTTTACTTATTATTGCTACTCCAATCAATAACTTAATTTATAATTTTATCTTAAAAAAAGATGTTTTAGTGGAAGGTATCGATCTTAGTTTTCTAAGATATATTACTTTTATTGGTGTTTTAGCCGCATTAGTTCAAATATTAGAAATGTTTTTAGATAAATTTATCCCTTCACTTTACCATTCATTAGGGATTTTTTTGCCTTTATTAACTATTCATTGCGCTATCTTTGGTGCCACCATTTTTATGGTTGAGCGTGATTATACATTTTCAGAATCAGTTATATACGGTGCAGGTTGTGGCGTAGGCTGGTTACTAGCAATTGTCGCTCTATCTGGCCTACGAGAAAAAATGAAATATTCAGATATTCCTAAAGGATTAAGAGGATTAGGTATCACCTTTATCACTGTAGGATTAATGTCATTAGGTTTTATGTCATTTTCCGGTATTTCACTTTAAAAAAACATTTAATATCATTTAATTCAAATTTTCATACATCATAAATTTTATTGAAAAAACAACATAAACTATAAACGGAAAGCTCACATTTTTCGTTTATAGTATTTTTATCTATTTTCTTCCTAACCCCCCTATTTCCTCTTACTTATTTTAACTCGCACAATCACATAAATACTTCTTATTTATGCTTGTAATAAAAGAAAAACTAATTTTATTTATTGCTCTTTATATCATAAGTATTTTTTTATTTTATAAATAGAATCACTTACATTATTAAAATCTAATTGTTTAAATTACAAACTATCAATTCACATTAAATTAATAACAAATCAACAGGTTATCAATTAGTTATTAAAAACAACATTTTTTATGTCATCTTTTTACTTTTTCAAATTTTAAGTCTTAAATTAAATTTAATGAAAATCAACACGTTACATCACCAAGGAATTCATTTGAAAAATTTATTAATAAGAACAATAAATAACCATAAAGAATATTTATAAAATGCCGATACTCTTTTTTAGTATTTGAAAAAATCAAAAGGATATATGGCATTAAATCAAAGAGTGTTCTAAAAACATAACTTTACTCGTTTTTAGTCATTTTTTGTCTATACCAGTTACAGGAAGTAAAAATAAAACTTAAAAATCAATAAATTGCACAGTTGTATTTTTATAAAAAAGGAAATAACTATTCATGTTTAAGAACTTCAAACAACGTTATTTGCCAAACGTCTCTTTTAATATGTCGAATTTAAAAACAACCACCTTAGTTTGGCTTATAACCGGCTCCTTGATTTTACTTCTTGGTTTAGCCTCTGTTTTATTTCTTTCATCTGTAAATGATTACAAGAGAAACTTAAACACACTAAACAATATCTACATTGAACAATCACTACTAAGTAACACCTGGGAAAATCTGCTACAAACTCGTAATACCTTAAATAGAGCAAGCTCTCGACATTTATTAATTATTAATAAAATGGCCACCGCAAATACTGATATTTCATCTTTATTACAACAAACTAAAGAAAAACTTCAAAGTGTTGAAAATGCTTGGAGTAGTTTTAAAAATATTCCTCATAATATTAAGAATGAAAGCTATATTCAGCAATTAGAACAAAAGTATACTGAACTTAATGCTGCATTAATTGAATTTTTAGCCTTCTTAGAACAAGGAAAAACATACGAGTATTTAAATCAACCGACACAAACCTACCAAGATAATTTTGAACAAGCATACATCAACTATCATCAACAGCTACAAAGCCATTACACTGCATCATTAAATGAAGGTGAGTTACTGTATGATAGGATCATTTATAGTTTAATTGTAATTACAATCCTCATTGTTATTTTTTCTTTTTTAGTCCAAGTCGTATTACGAAAAAATTTTATTTCACCTCTAAATGCCATTATGAAGAATATTGAAGATATCAGTAATGGTGAGTTAGCCACTAATGTCACGACAAAAGGTCTATTTGAAATAAACATCCTCACTAAAAATATTGAAAAAATGCGAGATCAAATAAAGCAGATAGTTAATAACATTAATAGCAGTTCAGGCCTTATCAATTCAGAATTAAATGATATTTCTGTTATGAACAATAATCTTGCTATTCGCGTTGAACAACAATCAGCAGCTGTACTTGAAACATCCGCAGGGATAAGACAACTAAGTGTTACCTCAAAACAGCATGCAGAAAATACCCAAGCATCATGTGAACTTGTGACTAAAACAGATTCTATGATCCATCAAAGTAATGAAATGTTAGCTAACGTAGTTGAAAATATGCATGAAGTCGTCTCTTTCTCTGAGCAAATTAATGATATTACATCAACAATTGACAATATTGCCTTTCAAACTAATTTGTTAGCGTTAAATGCCGCTGTGGAAGCCGCTAGAGTAGGTGAACATGGTAAGGGATTTGCGGTGGTTGCAAAAGAAGTCCGTGAATTATCCATTAGCTGTAATTTAGCATCAAAAGAGATAAAAGTACTTGTTGCAAATTCAAGTAAAAAAATAAACCAATGTTTTCAATTAGCCGCTGACGCAAACGATAATATGGTGGATATTTCTAAACATACTGAAAATATCAATGAAATGATCCACGATATTTCTATCTCAACTAATGAACAAAGTAATGGTATTGCTCAAATTGAAGATGCTATAAACCAATTAGATCAAACAACACAAGCTAATGCCACAATGACAAGGGAGCTAGTTAATTCACTAGATTCCCTACAGACACAATCAAACCAATTAAAACAAGAGTTAACTGTTTTTCATCAATAAAAAATGCTAACTAATTCAATAGAAAGTTATCCTAAGATAGCTTTCTATTGTTCATATATTAAAGTATCAAAAATGGCTAAATTCAGAGATCTCTTTCTTCCCATGTGATTTTAAAAAATCTAAAACTTTTCTTGGGGACATATTTAATATACGTTCTTCGGGAAAATCTATTTGAGTTAATACTTCTAATACTCGATCAAATTTTCCTAATGATAAAGCAATATGAGAGTCAGATCCTAGTGCAATCAATCCACCTGCATCACGAACTGCTTTAGCTATATCTATGCAGTTTTTCTCACTCCCTACTCTAGAATGAATAAATGATGAATTATTCATTTCTAAAGCAACGTTACTAGCAGCAGCCACTTTGGCAACTTCGGCAATATCAATGGGGTATTTAGGATTTCCAGGATGAGTTATCATTTGAACAACGCCACTTGTTATTGTCGCAATTAAAGCCTTTGTATTATCCACAATACCCAATGAACTCATAACTGGATCGTGAAAACCAGCAAGCACTATATCTAATTTCTTACTCATTTTTTCACTGCAGTCCGTTTCGCCTTTAATATTTTTAATATTTGCTTCAATACCATAAAGGATCCCAACACCATCAATCATACGGGGGATCACCGGTAAATTAGAAAAATGCCATTCATGAGGAGCATCATCCATATCAGGACCATGATCAGTAATTGCAAATAATTTAATTCCCTGCTTTTTAGCTTGCTGAAAATATTCACTCACCGTACTGTAAGCATGTGTACTGGCAATTGTATGAGCATGTAAATCAACGGGATACATAAATAATTCCTTCATAAAAAAGCGCTATGATCATCTATAAGATGGTTCTTCTTCAAATATAAGATCTACCTAAAATCGATGGGCTACAATAACAAAAATATGAAATAGCTTATAAGCTGCTATGTCTATTTTTTCTTACATTAGTAAGAAATGAAGATAAACTTCAATAAATATGCTTTAATCTTCAACATATTATTTAATATCAATTAGATAATTAATGTTTCACTTTAGTACTATACACAATAATTCTGAAAATACATTGTATAATGCTTTTTCATTTTAACTTTACAAAGGCTAATTATGTTCAACTATCCCGCAGTCGCTTATTTTGATGAAGAAAGTGAAACCTACGAAATTACTTATCGTGATTTTGATAATATACACGCTGTTGCTTACACGGAAGATGATATTGAGCTAGAAGCCTCTGATATTTTGCATGTTGGCCTTGAGGAATTTCTTTCAAGTAAAATGCCTATTCCTGCTCCATCAAAAGCACAACCAGGCGATTTTATTGTTTACTTACCACTCATCAGCTGTTTGAAAATCGCGCTTCATAATGCCATGCTAGAAACTAAAACAAAAAAATCAGACCTTGCAAGAAAAATGAATTTAACTAGCGCACAAATAGAACGTCTACTTGAAATTAATCAATCATCAAAAGTTGATAGCTTAGAACAAGCTCTTTATTTATTAGGTTATGGGATTTCTGTTAGCGTTTATAAAGACACAAATTGATAATACTAAAGATAAAAATGGCTCTAATAAAAATTAGAGCCATTAGTTTATATTATTTTATAATCCACAAATCTTGTTATTAGATATTATAACTTTTTGCTTGCTAAAAATTTGGCATGATTAGTATAAATCGCAATAATATCTTCACCTCGTCCTACTAATCCTGCAACTTGGTTAACCATATCAATGTGATCTTCAGCATAATCATCCTTAATTAATTTGCCTAATCGCATACTCGTTCGACCAACTAAGCCATCATTTTGGCGCTCAATGAAAAAAGCACTTAATACACGCATTGCGGCATGAGTCGGATCCAGTAAATTACCTTTTTCACCCGCAATTAGTCCTTGAATATAACTACCAAATGAGTAGTAATGCACGCCATTAACGATTTCTTTACCTTCACCACCACGAACTTCAGGTAGCCCTTGTGGATAATTCTTATTAAATTCAGTTACATTTTCAGTTGTTAATGCTTCTAATGCAGCGATAGCATCTTGGGGATTGCCACGATTACCAGAGAATGTAGAAATAATAGTGCCAATAGCTTTCATGACTGCATCAGCAATATATTCTGGCACACTATCCTTGCGCATAATGCGTCGTACTAAATCTGCAATTTCTGAACCATGATTTACACCATTAACAGAAGTAACAGAAGCAATACTTTTAGCATGTTTTGCAGCAACATAACGACAAGCTAATGGGCCTTGGCTATGACCAATTAAATTGACTTTTTTTGCTTTCGTTTCTTTAAGAACTTTTTGCACAAATTCCCAAAGTTGTTCACCACGAACTTCATTAGAATTAAATGCAGAAAGAGATGCTGTAAAAACTTTATGACCATCCTTTTCTAATGCATCCGCGATACCATAAAAGTAAGGGTAACCGACGATATCATCAAAACCAGATAAACCATGAACTAAAATAATTGGATATGTAGTTGACATATTTTCCACTCCTTGGGGTTAAGTTAATTAATTGCTAAACATCCTATTAGCAATACTTACAACAATCGGTAAAATACAATATTTATAATATGACATCATATTTTGACACTTCATTTGTCATAAGTGATTATTAGAATAATCTAAAATTTACGATCGTAAAGCCTTATTTTTATAAATTTTATATTTTTTAATCATCATCTGAAAAAATCAACATACCCTCTATCAAACCTTCTGCTTTTTTTAACTTTTTCCCAATATATGTATCTGAACATTTTTCATGTTTTGCAAGCTCAATAAAAGTTTTTCCAAAAACATAATAATTAATAAGTAATTGATAATCTTCTGTATTATACTTCATAAGCCTTTTCATTAAATCATTGATTATATTTGCTTTATGATGAGAACATTGTTTTCGTTGCTTTATTTTTTCCGGGATAATTTCTTTTTTGTTTTTATTTAAAAAGTAAACAGCAATATGATCATTAGCAACCCATGCTCCCCACTCTTCAAGTATTTTTGAAATATTCCTCATATTAACATCCTTATTTTTTCATATGGTGATAATCGCATCCAGCAATCATTTAAAAACACCTATCTAATTATTAATAGGTATTATAAATATAATGACAAAAGTTTAATTTACAACTGGATTTAATAAAGCGATGAAATTGAATGTTGAAACTATGAGAGGATATGAAAAATCTAAATATGACTTAGCTATTTTAATTAAGAATCGGATTATCTTTAAGTTATAAAGAATTTTATTCTGTGTTTTTCTTAAAATAGCCAGCCATATGAAATATCAGCGATTACGGTAATGTTTCTTCAGGTCGTAAAGTCAGTACTTCGTATCCATTTGAAGTAACCAAAATTGTATGTTCCGACTGTGCCGATAATTTTTTATCTCTCGTTACCACAGTCCAACCATCTTTTTTAGTTTTTATTTTAGCACCACCCTGATTAATCATTGGTTCAATCGTAAAAGTCATGCCTTCTTTCAATTCAATACCTTGCCCCTTAATACCATAATGTAAGACTTGTGGTGCTTCATGCATTTCTCTACCAATGCCATGTCCGCAATATTCTCTTACAACACTATATCCATGGCTTTGTGCAAAGCTTTGAATAGCATGGCCAATATCACCTAATGTTGCTCCCGGTTTAACTTCTTTAATACCTTCCCACATTGCTTGATATGTTGTTTTAGCTAATTTGCGCGCAATAGGAGATGCCTCTGGCATAATATACATTTTACTAGAGTCGGCAATAAATCCATTCTTTTCTAATGTGATATCAACATTAATAATATCTTTACTTTTCAGTCGTTCATCCGATTTTGGTACACCATGACAGACAACTTCATTAATTGACGTATTTAACACATACTCGTAACCATACTGGCCTTTACTCGCTGGTCTTGAGTGGAGTTCATTAATAATAAAGTCTTCCACTTTATCATTGATTTCTAATGTAGAAACACCTGGTACAATAAAGTCATCAAGCATTGTAAAAACTTGTGCTAATAAACGTCCAGATTCGCGCATTAATTCAATTTCATCAGACGTTTTGATTGTTATTTTATCCATATTCCTTTCCTCTTATTCTGCTTGTTGCTTGATAGCTTCTTTTTCCAGCATTTCGTTAATAATCATTGGGAACGTTTTGTCTGGATTTAACTCTGCTTGGATACCAATTTTTATCCAAAATTCAGCCTGAGCATTAACCGAGCGAGACATTACATTGCTTGCCTTTCTTAAATACTCATGTAGCTCATCAGAGATTTTTACAATACCCACGCCAATCCTTATATACAGATCATAATAAAACATATACGTTCTATAGTAGAATCAATTACCGATGCTTTCAATTGCTATTTAGTGCTGCCATAGGCATAAAATGCTCAAATAAAAAAATAAGAGTAAATAACAACCAAAACAAAAGGTCGTATTTTTTACTTTTTTTATATTTCAATACATTTATTCCAAAATGCTCAATGGTTTTTGATATTTTATTTCTTGTTATCTTAAATTAAAGATATTTATTTTTAAGTGCATTATCCTCAGAATTAGCTGAGAGACAAATTAGAAAACAAGCGTTAGTTTAATATTAATAAAACTTAGAACCGAATTTCGTATAAATACTAAGGAAAGCAATAATATGAATCCATTCAAAAAAATTACCTTACTTTCGCTATTAAGCAGTCTTTTAATATTAATCTCAGGTTGCACAACAATTGAGAGAAATTATCGCACAAGTTTAAGCGTCGCTAATGAACAAACTGAAAATAAAGCACTCTCAACAAAATGGGGAGAAAACTTATTATCTGTAACTCAGAGCATTGAGGCCCATCGATTATCACAAACACCTTCACAAACAACATCAATATATTATCAGAGCGGAGTTCCCGCTAGTTCTTACTCAAAAATTACACGTATTAAAGAGAGTCCCGTACAGATATCTATCCTGACTGAATCTAGAAATATAATTCCTCTCTATTATTCACAAAATAATCAATATTTATTATATGGTAAAGAGAATGAACGTTATATTATTTTCTTACATAACACCAGTTCAAGAAAAATATATGAAGCAATCATTACTGTTGATGGATTAGATGTTATTAGCGGTACAGTAGGCTCATACGAAAATAGAGGTTATTTATTAAGATCTGGAGAAACTTTATTTATTGAAGGATTTAGGAAAAATGACCAACAAGTCGCTGCATTTCGCTTCAGCTTACCAGATGAAGGGTATGTAAATTATAATGTACAAGGTGATAAAAGAAATATAGGCGTAATAGGTGTTGCTCTTTTCGAATCAGAAGAGGGACCAGAAAAGATAATGAAAAAATGCAGCTATTTACCTAATCCTTTTCCAAAGGATAACAACTATGCACCAGATCCTTGTATTCCCTAATATTAACCATTAATTATCTCTTATAAAAAATAGTGTATTTAGTTACACTATTTTTTATTTAGAAAATATTAATTATAATTTTTATTTTTTTATGTTATTATTCCTAGAGTTTATCTTTTATTACTACATTTTCACTATTCTCATTCTCTCTATCCCTTCAAAAAAACCTCATTTTTTATTCTGTTAACAATAAAAATTTTTAGGAATTGTTATGTCTAAAAAACCATATCGCATTATATTAACAGGCGGCCCAGGTTCAGGAAAAAGTACGTTAATTAATGCACTTAAAAATAAAGGCTACTCTTGTTCTTTAGAGGCAGGTAGAGCCATTATACAAGATCAAACTCTTATCAAAGGTAATGGGCTACCATGGATCGATCCTGAAGCTTTCGCACAATTAATGCTAAGTTGGGAATTGCGTTCATGGCATGAAGCAGCCAACGCTGAAACTCCCTATTTCTATGATAGAGGACTTCCCGATATTGCAGGCTATCTGTTATTGTGTGGATTACCCATTCCCAAACATCTTAACAATGCAATAATGTTATTTCGTTATTCAACAAATGTATTTATTGCCCCACCTTGGCCTGAAATCTATACGCAGGATAAAGAAAGAAAACAAACAATTAAAGAAGCAGAGGAAACTTATTTAGCAATGCTAGAAGTTTATAAAAACTATAATTATAGTTTGATTGAGTTACCTAGATTAGCAATAGAGAGTAGAACTAATTTTATTATCAATAAGATTTAATATCAGCCAGTAAGATATTACTGGCATAGATAATAATAAATACTTAGTAAGAAGCTATAATTTTTAGATCTGGTTTCTCCCCTCGCATTATAGCCCGTTGTTGTTCATGAACTGCCTCATTAATGGCTTTTTGTTCCCCTGGCGTTCGAGTGTTTTTACCGCAAACTAATGTAGAACACACCGGGCTACCTATCCTATGACTCCCTGAATTGCCTGTACTAAAAGTCACATTATCAGTTGTACAACCTAATAATAGAAAAGATAACAATAAAGTGATTACTATGCGCATAATTTTCCGTATAAAATTAAATTATAAATTGATATGACAGTATTAATAAGCATCAAAAGTATAATGTGGCTTTTGTATCCACTTAAATTCAACTGTTTGTTTTTTTTCATTCCAAATAGGTTCAGGAACTGGCATCGTAAAGCTTATTTTTTGAATAGGCTTCATTGTTGAGTATTCATTATTTATATATTGATTATTTACTGATGATTTTGGCTCATTTAAACCAACTTTAAAAAGTTGTCCGAATTTACGATTATCTTCTTGTACCTCTAATTCAAAACGTGACTGTTTCCCTAACATAAAAACCAAGTTATTATTAACTGCGTTACTATCAATGTGAGAATTATCAACTTCAGGATTATCAATATGTATATCAGAAAACTTAGCTTGAGCTACTTTGCTAGAGCTACATCCAGCGATAATGAACATAGAAAATAATAAAAATAAAGGGTAATGCATAATATAAATATCAATAAGAAATAGGAGTAAATAATTATTCCATAAAAAACATTTACTAACAAAATAATTTTTATTAATTATATAAAAAAAGAAAAATAGTCTTATAAAATAAAAACCAATAAATAATCGAGCTAAAAATAAAGCAATAAATAAAATTTTATAACCACATAAGTAAAATTAACAATATACTTCATATAAATTCATTTTTTATATGGTTCAATTTAATCTATATTAATTACATATACTTCTTGGGTAATATAACCACCTAATTAACCTGAATATAATTTTAAAAATATAAAAAATATCAGTAAAAGCATTTTTATTAAAAAATAGACTCAAATTATATTGTTTTTATCTATTCGTGTAATTTTAAAAGAGGAAGGTAATAAAAACCAAGATATAATTAATTATTTAAAATTTAAAAAATAAAAAATAAAAAAGCCTTATAATTATTAAAAAATATAAGGCTTATAATGCGCAGTATACTTTATTGACCTGCTGACATTTTCTTCATTTGTTCTAAAGAATCTAATGCTTGCTTACAAGTACTTTCTTGAACATCTGTAGGTAATGCTGCAAATTGTTCTTTCGCCTGAGCATACTGTGCTTTCATTGCTTCAGCTTGAGCTTTAGTTGCATCATTTTTTGCCATTAACTCAACATAAGAGTCTGTTTCTTTAAAATAGTCTTCACATGCTTTAGATAAATCAGCAGAAACAGCAACAGAAGAGATTGATAATAAACCCAATGCTAAAATAAGCTTTTTCATAAATATCCTTTAAGTATTGTTAACAGTTAGAAAGTAATTTCTATTATTTTTCTTAAGTCGGCATTATCTCAAAAAATAGTAAAATGGGGATAAGTATTATCTTAATTAAAAAATAAAGTTTCATCTAATAATGATTAGAATAATAAATAAAATCAAAATATGATAATTGAAAATTAGCTTGTCACTTTTAGCATTAACTCTATATGTTAAATTATTCCTTTTAAATTAATGTGTTATTC
The DNA here is from genome assembly GCF_009915245.1 of Proteus sp. G2669. Classification (NCBI taxonomy): domain Bacteria; kingdom Pseudomonadati; phylum Pseudomonadota; class Gammaproteobacteria; order Enterobacterales; family Morganellaceae; genus Proteus; species Proteus sp. G2669. The sequence continues at coordinate 513,223 of NZ_JAABLX010000055.1, forward strand.
TTATTAATTAAGAATTTAATTTTTTAATCATAAAGCTCGTATAAAAATAATGCTCGATAAAATAATACCCACAAAAAAATATAGGTAAAAATAATAATTGATAAGATAGACTGGTACGCTTGCGATAACTTTCATTATGATCTTCTACTTGAAAATGGAATTAAAGAACTAGGAATGTTACGTAAGAGATCAATAAATAGGTTTACATTTCTTACCCAAGCTTATGACGAAAAATTTATTGACGACATTTAAATAATGAAGGATACCCTTTCTCACCGTACTATTACGGATCAGAAAATGATAAGTTTTTCAAAAAGATCGAAAATATTTTAGTTCAAAAACTCCCATCTTCTTATTATGTCAAAAAAACATAGGTAATTATCAAAATTTTTATTCTTAATTACAAATACATATGAAACACAAAAAATAAAGTAAATTGGTTTTAATTATTTCTGTATCAATTTAAAATTTAACTCTCACAACAATTATATACAACAATTTATTTAATTTATTATTAACTTATTGCTAATTAAATTAACATTTAAACTTTTAAATTTTGTTTTTATATGGTTTATTAATTTTGCCGTGATCTATATAAAAGAATCATGCTTCATTCTTATATATAGTTGCCCGTACTTAATAGGTTCTATTAGTCAGGGGGTTCCCCCACCAACGGAGGCATTTAATGTCTATAAAATGGGTTTTAATTATATCTGGAATTGCTATTGGTGCTATCGCTTTACTTCTTGGTATTAACGGAAATCCCCCTAATATGGGTGTTTGTGTTGCTTGCTTTATTCGTGACAGTGCAGGCAGCATGGGATTACATAATACTGAAACAGTACAATATCTTCGTCCTGAAATATTCGGTTTTATTCTCGGTTCATTTGTAGCTGCTTTACTATTCAAAGAGTTTCAATCAAAAGCTGGATCAGCGCCAATTATTCGTTTTACATTGGGCTTTTTAATGATGGTCGGTTGCTTAGTTTTCTTAGGTTGTCCATTAAGAATGGTACTTCGTATTGGTGCGGGAGATTTAAACGCAGTAATAGGATTAGTTGGATTAATAATCGGAATTGGTATCGGAAGCTTATTCATAAAAAAAGGATTTTCCCTTCCCAGAAATTATCGACAATCTCCTGTAGAAGGTTTTATTTTACCAGTTATATGCGTATTCCTGTTTGCTTTATTCTTATGGAATAGTGATATTTTTAATTCCAGTGTGAAAGGCCCTGGCGCAAGTCATGCTCCAATATGGATGTCTATTATTGCAGGACTTATTATTGGCTTTATTATTCAACGAACTCGGTTTTGTTTTATTGGAATGGCAAAACATGTCTTTTTATCACGTAACTATAATATGGCGCTTGGGGTAATCGCATTAACACTTGTTGTACTCTTAGGTAATCTCTACTTAGGCAAATTTAATCTTGGGTTTGAAAATCAACCAATTGCTCATAGTGATGGACTATGGAATTTTCTCTCTATGGTGCTTGTAGGCCTTTGTGGTGTATTTATTACTGGTTGTCCATTACGCCAACTTGCCAATGCAGGGCAAGGCAATTCCGATGCTGCAATTAGTGTATTAGGTATGTTAGTAGGTGCTGCTTTTGCTCATAATTTCTCTTATGCCTCAAGCCCCGCAGGTGTTACAGATAATGGCAAACTCGTTGTTATTATTGGTCTATTAGTTACATTCATTGTTGGTGTTATTTATACTTATGCCGCAAATAAAATAAACCACCATGAGACTAATAAAAATGACGCATAATTATTTATTCCTTTTTCATGAACAATATGCAGTCAAGAAACTTCACCATCAACTCCAAAAGGATAATTTTTTCTCAAGCATAATTGATGCACCAAGAAAATTATCTTCTGAGTGTGAATTAGCAGTATCTGTTTATTTTTCTAATAATGAAACTTATAAGCATTATATTAATGATAACATTAGAGTTATTTATAAAATAAATTCAGATCAATTTGATGTCCTATGGCAAGATAAAACTTGAAGTAAGATATTATTGAAAGCTCAACAATGAAAGGCTACATGAGTAGCCTTTCATTAATCAAATAAAATTTAGTGATTATACTTATTGTATTATTCAAATATAAAAAACCACCCAGATTTACAAAGGATGGTTTCAATATTTTAACTATTTATAAAATAATAATTTGCTATTCTTCTTCTGGTGGGTTTTTGAGGATCTGATGAATTTCCTCTTTTAGTCTTAATTTTTGTTTTTTTAACTCTACAACTTCTTCACCATACCCTCTTCTATCCTTATGTTCCAATCTTACTATTTTATGGTCAAGTTCATTATGTTGATCAAAAAGAGCGCGAAAATGAGGGTCTGTTTGGCGAAGCTTTGAAATTAAATCACGATATTCTGGAAACATAAATAGCTACCTTCCTTATTAATTGTGAATTAAGTACTATTTTAAGTCTTACTCAAACTGATTAACCTGTCATTGTCTTTATGTTAAAAATAAGACTAACATCAATTAATATTTCTAATTTAAAAATTACTAAGTATTTTTATATTAAACACTTTAATTATGATTTTTATACGTAATGCATTGAGTTATATAGCTTTATAAAGCTATTTATACTTAAGTAAATAAAAAGGAACAATACTTAGTTAATTTTTCCTATTCTGACCAAATATCTTCATAACCATCTCTATCAATAATAAAGTTATATCCTTCAGGAAGATAAAGATATTTCATTACCTCAGGTAACACTGTGTTTAAATGTTCTGTATGTAATGCCTGGTAAAAATCATCTCTTTCACAATATTCGCCACAATAAAAAAACCAACTTATCGTACCATCTTTAGATCTTTTTATACGTGTTCCATAGATAGGCGTTAAATTTAAGGTATCTAAAGCAATTGCTACCATCTCTTCCGGGTTTTCAGGTAAGACACCATATTTTTTGCATACGCTTTTTTGTTGTTCAACAATATGTAATATCTTGTTTTTATTTATCATCATATTCCAAAATTAAAAATGAGCTCAGTTAAAGCACTTTCCCCAGACAGGATTATAACGAGTTTGCTACTATGCACCTAACACCATAAAAACGAGCATTAATTTATTCAAACAGCTAGATACAAAAAACAGATAAATTCAAACAGAAAAGAATAAAAAAACACCAATTCACCTTAAAACTAGACAAAAAGCAGTATCACCGCATTTTTTGTTGAAAAAAAAGCACTTATTGTTAACTCATAAAATATAAATTCTCTATATTTGTAGTGATCTCTAATAGTTATTTATACCCATCTATTTGAGTCACTAAGCCCAATGCCGCCACATTGGGCTTTTTTATGAAGAATAGATCGATATTATTTTTCATTACTATAGCTTCAAACCTCTTTAAGTTTGTTCAAAAATACTAAACTGTAAAATCAATGGGTTTAATCAAAAATGTTTTAATTTTATATGATTTGAACAGTTTCCAGTAACCCTTAAATTTATACTAAAAATAGTAAAGTGGTTATTGCCGACCAACTCCTTTTTTGCCGGCATCAATAACTATTTATTAGGTAAAAGATCCTGCTCTTGTAATTTAGAAAGTGCTAACTCTTTCATCCAATCTGCAAGTAGTGGCGCTGTTTTTATTGAATCCAATAATGCACGCTCTTTTTTTGTTAAACGAATAATAATAACTTCTGTTTTCATTGTAGACATAATAATTCCCCATTTATAAAAGAGAAAATATTGGCACAAAATAGTAACAGAAAGGTCTGACTTACACGGTTTTACAAAATCATCATTTAAAGATAATTAGTAATACGTTATCGATAGGATATTGGCAATATAGTTCATTGTTTATTTTTAGAAAAAACATTAACATACTTATGATAAATTAGAAAATAGATAGGTATTATTCATGTTTCTAAATCCCAAAAGAACCGTAAAAGCCAATGTAAGAAAAAGAAACTCCATTTTTCCTGGTTTGGGAACTACATACAGTATTAGTCTTTCTGATGATGGGCCATCACCACAAGAAATTCAAAAAATAGAATTTAATAAATTTGCAGATAAAGCTATTGATGAAGTCACTACAATGATCGGTTGTTTTGAAAGATCAGAGAAAAAAAGTAAAAGCCCCACTCTGATAAACCTTTGCATTATGAGAAATTAGACAATGAGTTTCTCAGGCTTACTGTTTCATTTTTTCAAATTATTCAAGAAATTAGATATTCTGGTGACACTAGTCAACATGCAAAGAATAGAATTACCACCTCATTATTTGGGATAACACGCTGGCTAGATAATAAATATCCATCATGGAATAGTGAAAGAGCTGAAGTAGAAAGAAATAGTAAAGAAATTGAGAAAAGAGTTAAAAAAGAATTCAAAGCAAAAAGGTTTTATAAAACAAAATTTGCCATTTTAGCAGTTGCCACTTTTTGGGTTCCCTTTGTTTTTTGCTGGTTTTCTCTACAAAAAAAATATCCTAAATGGTTCAAAGTCATCAGTTTCTTATGGGCTATATTTGTTGCTCTTTTAGTATACAGAACACCTAAAATATAATAACTAGCTATTATATTACTCTCTTATCTTTATCTTATGGTGTTTCTTTTAAAATAAAAAATACCATAAGTCAAATAACCCACCTAAGATATATTATTATATATATTAAATAATTATATTTTTCTTTAATAGAGTTCACCTTAAGAAAGATTATATTCTAAATATATTTTTTTAAGGTTATTTAAATTGATAAATAAAGCAAACAATATGATCATTAAGAATAATTTAATAGTTATTACACAATAAAAAATAAAAAGGTTATTTTTCATGCTACTGAATAAACATTTTAGTAAAAATATTATTACTATTAGTCTTTTATCTTTCTTCGCTAATTCGGTTTATGCCAAAGAAAATAGTACAACGGACGGTCATCTCTCTAATAATGAAATTACATCTAATTCGACTTATAGCAATAAAACAAATCTTTATATAGATACAAACCACAAAATTCAAAATATTACTCTTGAAGATGAGGCAGTATTACGAATGAACGGCGACAGTCTAGCAATAGGTACAATTATTAAAGATGATGCCAATATTAGTATGTATGCTCATGGTATAAAAGATGTGGGTATTCCCACGATTAAAGATACTATAATAACAGGTACAAGTAATATTGATATGAACGCAAATTCATCATCTATAGGCAAATTATTTATAGATAAAAATGCCAAATTATATATTGATAACATTGATTCTGAAACTACTGATGTATCCAAAAATGATCCTGTTCCTTCAGCTAACATCTTTATAGAAAATTTAACACTAGCAGGTAAAACATATATTGCACCTACATGGAACGAAATTTATGGTGATGATGGTGATGCCCCGAGACCAGAAAAATCAGGCCCAGAATTAATTACTCATATTAACAATTTAGAGATGCAAGCTAGTAGCCAATTAGAAATGGGTCATTATGCTTCTGGCATGCAATTTAATCGACTTGAATTAAAAACACTCGCTGGTGAAGGTACTTTTATTTTAAGTAGTAGCTTAGCTGATGGTTTAAGCGATAATATTTATATTTCAGATCATGCAACTGGATATTTTGGTTTAAAAATAAATGATATCGGAGAAGAAATATATGACCCTAAAAATGTTCAATTAGTTTATGTGAATAGTGGTGATGCTAATTTTAATTTATTAAATAAAGGTGGTAATGTTGAAATTGGTGTTTGGAAATATAAATTAAATAGCAAGACTAATGATGGTCATACAGAATGGTATCTTGTAGGTGGAAAAACTGGTGAACCGGATATTTCTAAACAGCCTGATACCTCCAAACAGCCTGACACCTCTAAACAGCCTGACACCTCTAAACAGCCTGACACCTCTAAACAGCCAGACACCTCTAAACAACCTGATACCTCTAAACAACCTGACACATCTAAACAGCCTGACACCTCTAAACAACCTGATACCTCTAAACAACCTGATACCTCTAAACAGCCTGATACCTCCAAACAGCCTGACACCTCTAAACAGCCTGACACCTCTAAACAGCCTAGTATTAGTCAGCCTGTATTAAGTAATAGTGCTCAAGCCGTTATTAACATGGCCTCAGCACCGCAGCATATATTAAGTGTTGAGACGAGCAATTTACGCCAAAGAATGGGTTTCTTACATGAGAATAACAATGATCTCGGTGTGTGGGTTCGCTATTTAAATGATAATTCTCATTTGAACGATAAAGGTTATAGTCAATTTCATTCAAATTTAAATGGAATGCAAATTGGTATAGATAAGAAAATAGCTATAAATAATAATCAATTGTTATTTGGTTTAATGACTTCTTATACTAAGAGTAAAATCAAATTTGATAATATTAATAATGGTGATATTAACAGCTATGGTGGTGGTATTTATTTAACTTGGCTTGATCATTCTGGCTTTTATGTAGACTCTTTATTTAAAATTAATCATCTTCATAGTGAAATCAATACTAATATGAATGAAGGAAGAAGAGTTAAAGGGAATTACAATCAACATGCAGTTACAGCATCAACAGAAATAGGTTATCCTATTGATTTTTCCAATAAATTAACTTTCACACCATACAGTCAGGTCATTTATTCTCATGTTAGTAAATCACATTATTTATTAGATAATGGAATGAAAGCAAACATCCACAATGCTGATAGCTTAAAGAATGAATTAGGAACTATATTAGAAAGTAATTTACTTATTGCAAACCATAGTGTTAAGCCTTATATAAAAGCAGCTATATCTCGTGAATTCATAAAAAATAATGAAATAGAAATTAATAATATATCATTTGATAGTCATTATTCTGGAAATGTTGGTAAATATGGTGCTGGCTTAACAACTAGCATAGGTAATGATGCTCTTTTCTATACAGAAATAAACTATCAAAATGGAAATAAAATAGAAACTCCAATATATATAACAGCAGGATTTAGAATGAATTTTTAACAATTTTATTTTATAAACCCAATACATAAAAAAACCTCATAAATTTTAATATGAGGTTTATATTTTAGCTTATTATTAGTATGTTTTGGCAGATATTAACTCAAAACCAAAAGTATTCGTTTTCTTAAAAATTACTGCATTCCCAGTTTCATAAATATTGCCATGAATAATTTTATTACAAACCTTTATTTCACCTTCATTCTCATCATTTACTTTTATACCTGAGCATGACCTTCTTCCTTCAACATATGAATAATTAGATTTATAACTACTTACTTCTCCACCAGTAAAATAAACGATATTAGAAAGTATAAAATATTGAATAAAAAATATAATCATAATTAGTGCTAAAGGATAAAATAATATTTTTTTTGCTGTCTTATTAAAAGTTTGTTTTTTATATATGAAAAAAAAGCATACTATAGAAATAATAACAGAAAATACTAATGCCATTTTAATTGATACTATTGAAACTATAACGTACTCTTTAATTTCAAACTTCCAATAGAAAAACACAGCTATGATAAATAAAATTAAAAATGTGTAACTGAATAGCTGAGTATATGAATATTTTTTCATATCAATCCTAATCTATTTATTATAAATACAATACTAGTTTTTATATAGCGAAACATTCTATATCAATCTAAAAGCATTAGATTTATAATCTAAGCAAAGTTAACACCACATTATATGATTAACTCACCATTAAATGTATACGTACAACAAGAACAATAGATAGGAATACTTCCTTTATCAAATAATGGATTTACTTTTTGTAAATATCCTTTATTATCAATATATAGTTGTGAATAATATGAACTATCACCGATCCGAACATATTCACGTTTTTCAGTATTATCTAAGGAAACCATCCAATATATTGGTTCTGTTTTATCTAAACGATTAACCACTTCACTAAAAATATCATTCCATAAACGACCTACTTTACTTAATAAAAATTGGAATAATGGTGTATAGTCATAACCTCTATTTACCTTTCCTTTCATTGATAAACGAGCGATGGAAAGCTCATTGATTTTATTATATTTTGTTCTTTCCCATTTATACTTTCCACCAGCATGATGTTCACAAGGGTGAATTCGTGTTGTTGTATTTTGTTTTCTGTATAATGGTTTTTTACCATATTTCATAAATCACCTATATAAATCTTTCTTATTCGTCAAATGTTTTTAAGTAATTTATGTTCTATACTAATTTTCTTTCGCTGACTTAAAAAGTAATTTTTTTATTATATTTTAATACCATTAATTAAAATTTACTTAACACTACCATAAGTTAATTTTTTATAGTTAAATTTTTTATTGGCTCATTTATAAATATAAAATACTAATACAACTTTAATGGGAAATGCCATAAAACAAAAAACCCCGCCGAAGCGAGGTTTTGTATATTCAACTATTTAATGCTTAACTCATTTGTGCTGTCATCACACTTTTGCAAAAGATACATTTTGCGCCGTGTGGATTATTCACTGTGACATCAAATTGTGATGTTCTATATTGTGAACTGCTACAACAAGGGCATTTAAAATAGAGGCGAATAGTAATAGCGCCTTTAGAGACCCACCACGTTGCCTGCTGCTGGGCCTTTCATACCATTTTCCATGGTGAATGAAACTTGTTGGCCTTCAGCTAATGTTTTGAAGTTATCACTTTGGATTGCAGAGAAATGTACGAATACATCTTTGCTGCCATCAGCTGGAGTAATAAAACCAAAACCTTTACCTTCATCGAACCATTTTACTGTACCAGTCATTGTATTAGACATAGAATTTCCTTTAATTTATTTAATTTGCCATAAGGCATATACGGTTTGTTTTGTATTTTTACTTATGGGTATCAATTAGAAGGAATTCGCAGTGAAGTGGTATCAAGGATAACGCTAAATGGGAACAACTTTAAACTTACTAACATAAATAGGCCTGTACTTCCAAACCAGTGACGCTATTAAGCCATAGAAAAAATCAGATAGCAAACTTTATTTTGAGAACAATATTTTTTATATTGAATATCCTCTTATAATTTTTTATTTAATCAATGTATAAACATGGTCATCAAAAGTAACATCACCTATAACATAATTATCTTTGAGAACTTGAGTAAGAACAAAACCATTTTTTTCTAAAACTCGTTCAGATGCTATATTTCCTGCAGTAACAATTGCTTGGAATTTTTTCAAACTAGCTAATTCAGGTAAATTTAATAATTGAGCTAAAGATTTTGTCCCTATCGACTTTCCTGTTTGTTCTGGAGATAGTATATAACCAATCTCTCCAATTAACTCTCCATCTTGATGAATAAGTCTTAATCCTGTTAAACCCAAAGGAGTGGTGTTTGTTTTATCATAGATAACAAAACATAACCAATGCAAAGATGACAAGTTCCATTCAGGTAAACGACTATTAAATGCTTCTTTGATCTGCTCCTCAGTCATTGTATTTGAGATAAACTGCATAGCCTTTTCTGAATCATATAATTCTTTAAAAAAAGGCCAATCATCTTCAGTTATTTTCTTAAATATAAACTCCATAAATATCCTTAATAAATAAAATATTTTATATTATTATAAACTTCCACATGCTAAATCTTCAATAAATACTAAATAAATTCAGCAGTACATTTTGATAATTCATTCTCTAGCCATTGTAAAAAATATTGTGTCATCAAACCTAGTTCACTTTCATGATGAATAAGACATGACCAAACATTTCCTTTAATAGAATGTTTTGAAAGTGAACTGATTTTTTTATCTTTTTTAACTTGAAGTGTAAGTAGTTGACTTACCAAACCGATCCCTAATCCTTGGCAAATAGCATCTAATAATAGGCTTGGGTCTGAAAAATTAATTCCATTTAGTTGTTGCCCTACCGATTCGCCCCCCTGCAATGTCCAGTTACTCCAATCCATAATTCCTTCTCCATGTAAGGTTAACCTTTTCTGAGTATTGAGTAGAATTGGATTACATGCAGGATAAAGCTTATCGTAATAAAGTTCTTTATAAATACATTCCTTTTGTGCCGATATATCATCACGTATAGCAATATCAATTGTCTCTATTGCCATATCTGGCACTGTATAAGTAGTAAAAAGCCAAATATCTATTTCAGGGTATTTTTGATGAAATAAATCAAGACGCGGTAATAACCAATAACGAGCAAATGCGGGTGTAGTGTTAACAATCAATTGATTTGATTTTTTATATTGATCTAAACGACGTACACCAACAGCTAATTGCTGTAAGACATCTTGGGTACTATTGTAAAAGTCCACTCCAGCATCAGTTAATGTGACGCTTCTACCTTCTCGAAAGAATAATGGTTGTTCAAGATAACTTTCCAAGCTTCTTATTTGCTGGCTAACAGCTGATTGAGTGATATTCAATTCTATTGCGGCTTTATGAAAGCTACCAAGTCGAGCCGCAGATTCAAACCCTCGTAATGCATTTAGTGGTGGCCAATATTTTAACATCGCTGATAAGTCTATCTAATCAATTGTACGCTAATTATATCGTTAGTTCTTAGAGTATCAATACCAATAAAATGAAGCACTCTACTAAGTTGTTAGTGTAGTTAAATTAAGAAAAAAGGAAGGTATTAATGAATTCAACTCGTCGCCAATTTATTCATCAAGTTACGGTGATTAGTGCGCTCAGTTTAGCTACATCTTTTGGTATTTCACTCTCAGCAAAAGGAGAAAGTATGGTTGATAAACTAGGAGTAATGCCTGATGAAGGTGAATTACAACAATTGGCCTTTATAGCCTTTGGAGCACAACGGACTATATGGGGAAAAATGACTGAAGATGTACAAATTGCATTGGGAAACATTGCCCAAGCTATTGCAAAATATCAACCTGTAGTTATTTTCTGCCGTGAAAGTGAGCTAGATATTGCTGATGCACATGTAGATTTTTATGCTCGCTTTGTGAGGCCGGGTATTGTGGTCGCAAATTTAGATAATGATCCAGATTCGTACGATTATGATGTAACAAGAAACAATATAGAAATATTACAGAATTCTACTGATGCAAATGGAAGAAAACTACAAATCCATACAATGGAACCACCTTTATATCCTAGAGAGAGTATTTTCAGTAAAAACAATCCTGATTTTGCAGCTGGGTACATAAATTATTTCGTCATTAATGATGCTGTCATTGCTCCTGAATTTGGTGATGAGGAAGCAGATAATAAAGCCCAAAAAATGTTAACTGAATTATATCCAACCCGTGATATTGTCATGTTAAATATCGATGCTATCGCAGCTGGAGGTGGAGGAAACCATTGTGTTACACATCAGTTACCTTCTTTTAAGTCTATATAAGCATTACACTTTAATAATAAAGGCAGTAAAATAATGTTACTTGCTTCAGCAAGATGATGAAAATACGTCACCTTTTACAGGGTAAGGCTCATAGATATTTCTTTGCTAGATTAATGGTTCTTTACACTGATTAAGTCCATCAAAAAAGCGGTACCAAAAATACCGCCTATTTTAGTTAAATAAAATTCGTAAAGTTCAAGCAAAACGTCAGTGGAAGAGAATTAGGTAACACTGATTCGCATTTCAGGGGGAATATATTGCATATTAGCTCCAATAAAAAACCCGCCGAAGCGGGTCAGTATCACAATACTACCTTTAATTTTTTAACCAATACTTTATGCGTCGCATAAATGTTATCCGAACCTCAGAAGGTAAAGAGGATTCAATATTATTTATTAACTCCTCGCAATGTAGTGTTTACGTGGGGTTATTGATTGGATAGTGTAATGTCGATTAATTCACCTTTTTTACCGACTTTATAGGTTTTGTTATTAAAAAAATCAATTCCATAGTGATATGTCGATACTCTTCGGTGTGCGTACTCATCATCACCTTCAAACCACGTTGTGATAATTACAGATTCAGCGTCTTCTTGGTGAATATTAACTTCAATAACAGCATCAAATTTTGTCAAAATAATTGACTCTTCCAATGCCATAAACTTCGCATTATCACCAAAGTTAACGAAAGTACCGTATTCTGCTGTAATATCGGAATTGTTACCTAAATTAAAGAGCATTTTATTATCTATCAGCTCACTACGAAAAATATTATTATCTCCCGCAATAATACAGGCATTATTCTTACCCGTAATTAAATTATTTTCATTACCAGTTGCTAGTGTTATTGATAAATCTGCAACTTCTGGAGCGGTAATTTCCACATTATTACCCGTAGCTATCGCCACCGTTTTTCCCATCGATGAATCACTATCATTGGTCAAACCTGAACCATCATTTTTCATTTTATGAAAAGTAAAATCAATTGATGACTCATCACCAGAAGAGAAAATACAAGTATTTATGCCACCATTAATTAATGCATTCTTCCCCGTTGAAACAAATAAAGAATTTTCACTATTTTCCGTACCGCTAAACTCATTATCATCAATCGATACATTATTACCTAAACTAACAATTAGTGCATTTTTTCCTTCACAAGAAATTTGTTGGTTATCTTTGATAAATACAGCTTCCTTATTAGTACCAGATAAAATAGTGTATTCATCTTTATAAGAATTTTGTGTATCCGTCATATCATATCTCCTAGATTTATAATTAAGTTCCGTCCCAACTTACTGTATAAATATACAGTGATCTTACTGTTAAGTATAGATTGATTTTTAAAAACATAATCCATTCAACAATATGATTTAATTGTATTTTTCACAAAATTAGCATTACATGCTTGATGTTTATAAAATTCAAAGGAAATATAAAAAAATAACCACATAAAATGACCAATAACCAATATAAGCTCTAATCAATACACTCAGCTCTAATGAAATCTTGTAGCCCTAAAATGATTTGCACTGACTTTACAATTAGCTCTCTGAGCAACCAATAATTTCTAATAGCGGTGTCAGTAGGTCGGGCGGTGGTTTCATTAGCCAAGCTGGGGGCGAGACTATCGGTACTCTTTGGATAGTTGGCTTTAATGTATACCAGCTCAAGATGACGCTCGCTGATATCAAGCAAACGGCTAACTTTATTCTTTGCACTAGCTAGATCCTGAGTGTATTTAATGTCGAGTTGATTTAACCGAGTAATGTGTGCTTGGTAGTCAATATTGATTGGAGTGAAGGAATGCCAGCCTCCTTTCATGAACAACGTTCATTATCAGAACGTTTGTATCGAAAGCAGGGTATTGATACACAAGCTTTATTAGGGCGTGCGACTCGTGCACAAACCGATCGTTATAACAATATTCGAGGAAAAGAATGGATAATCATCGCGTGTTAACCTTATTTCTGACCTTATTTTAATCCATTAGATAATCTGCAAATGATAATTTCCGCCACTTTTATCATGCGGTTTGCAGATTATTTTTCTTCTTTTTCATATCCCGTAAATAAAACTTTATCGCCTATTTCTATTGCTTGATTTTAACGCTGACGTTTTATTTATTGTTTGTTTGCTTTTGCTATATCTGGTTACTTTTAATACAAAAATACGCATCAGCACGTTACACAAAATCATAAGAAAGCCTATAACAAAAAAGGGAACCCTTAAGTTCTCATAATCAATTCGCAACGCTAATTATATTACATATGTTTGATGATCGTGTCACCAAACTCGCTACATTTCAGCAAGTTAGCGCCTTCCAACTGACGTTCGAAATCATAAGTTACAGTCTTGGCGGCAATTGCGCCTTCCATACCTTTAATGATTAAGTCAGCGCCTTTTGTCCAATCCATGTGGCGTAACATTATGTATTCTCACTATGATTAACCACTTATTTATTAAGGTATATTTGCTTTTAATAAACCCAAAAGACGATGGTTATGCCTATTTGTGATGATATGGGAGGAACATGCTGCTCTGATATTCACTCGCTTAGGATTTGAGTTTTTTTTGATTGCTCATTTACCACCATATAACCATCAGCAATAATAACTATCGCCATAATCGCGATATAAACTTTTCAATTCATTATTGATTAATACCTATGATGAGAAATAGCGCGTTGACAGCGTTTAGCTAAACTCGCTTTATCATTAGAACAAGAAGGATCAATGGAAAGATAAAAGCTGAAGATAACAATAAGAAAAAGAGTAATAATAAAGCACAAGACAATAATTAAAGATTTCCATGACATAAAGCAGATTCCATTTCACGGCGATTAATTAAACCCTTCCATACTTTTCCACCAGCATAAATCCGACGTTTCATTTCTTCACAAGCGCCATGTTGATCACCCGCATTTAATTTCTTGAGTAAAGTAGAATGTGAAAATGCTAGTATTCCAACATTATAAGCAAAAGAATATAAAGAGGCTTTAGTGTGATTATCGAGGGATACTTTGACTAAAGCATCGACCTGTCGTTGTATTTTAATAAAATCTTTTTGTAATAAAGCATCACATTCTTGCTTTGTGTATATTTTATTCTGAATAATGTCATTGCCAGTATGGTCATAGCAAACTGTCAAAACACCTGTGACATCATAATAGGATTTGTATTTTATTCCTTCCAAATAACTAATAAGGGTTAAGGCTATAGTAATGGTACTGGTGCAACTTAATACAATTGCTTTCCGTTTTAATTGCACTTAATATCCTTTTTTATTAAAAGGTATCATTTCATTAATATAATTAAACCCTAGAATTCAATTTAATATTTAATTATGTTATCATTAGAAAAATAAAACTTAGAGATAATATATAATGAAAAGATTCGATATAGATAAAATAATTAAAAACTTATCGGACAAGGATGTAAAAAAAATAAATCAAACTTATAACAACAAAACCAATAAAGAAGAAAATTTTAAAAAATGGTTTTTTGACACATTTATCTTTGATCGTATCTTATTTGAAGGATTATTTATTTCACTTACTATAGTTTTTATTTGCATAATTACATCAGAATCTACACCTCATCTATTCTATTCATTCTTAGTTTTAGTTTTTATTTACTTCACCATGAGTTTAGTAATTACTATCTATGATTGTATAAAGAATAAAATATCACTAATTTTATTCTTTAGAGTAAAGAAAATTGCAGTAATGACCTATATAATGAAAAAATGATCTGTTTTTAATTAGAGTATTAATCTAATTTATTTAATATTTTCAATAGCTAATTCTTCGTTGTTATACTTTTTCAATATTAAGATAAGTTTCCCCATATTATAGCCTAAAGTAGTGAGTAATATAGGATTGCTATGAACACTAAATTTTCGCTTAAAATCTAATGAACTCCAACGAAATAAGCGAGTACCTTTACTGATAAACAACCGATCAAAATGTGTTGCTCTATAAGTTCTCCCGCCCATCGTGACAGGTAAATGAATAATACGATTAGGTGAATCATATTTAGCAAAAGTAGCGAATCCATTATATACGCTAACAGTCATATCAATAACATCATAACCTATCTCACCATGACTCTCATTCAAACCTAAAAATTCAAATCCTTTCTGAATTCTCTCTTTAACGGGATCTCCACCAAAATTAATATCGCCATCAGTAAATTCATACACTATATCTGATACACCGTCAAAAAACTTACCTCCACCGAGAGATAAACCAATAATTCCAGCACCTTTCATTTCATTATTTCTAATTTTACGACCAATCTTAAATGTTAAATATCCAAAAGCACTTTGTATTCCTCCTCCTATAATAGTTTGACTGCTTTTAAGATAAAAATAATATCCCGTTCCAGAAAAAGTTTTAGTTAGTTCATAAACCTCTTTGCTCCGTTTTCTTAATTGAGAATAAGCAGACATGTTTCAATAATCCGTATTCTTCAACCAATGCTTGATAACGTATCTGAGAAACTTTATGTTCTGACAACAAATCATCATAGGTGCGTGATAACGGTGATAACTGATCAATATGCGTAGCTCGTTGTGAAAATAATATTTGTAACTTTTGATAGTCATCCCTTAATGGTAATTGCCACTGACTGCGCCCCAACCAGTGATTTGCCATTTTCTTTCCTATTACTTTATTTATTTTTTTAACGCTAACCTGTAATGCTGATCGTGTATCGATAAAATAATCCATTAGTAGTTTAAATACTTATTGCTTGAGTTCATGACACTTTATAACAAACTCAGCCCCTTTTGCTTGTACTGGCCTTTGATTATGTTCCGCAAACAATATGCGTTCTGTTAAGGGGAAAAACGTACGCTGGCTTTCTTTATTCTGGCGCCGCCAAGGGCCTGAAGGTTTAGCCCAAATAATATGGCTTAGCATATTAAACCGCCCTTTTACTAATAATTCAGTATCAGAGGCAAGCTTAGAGCCACAAAATAAATACAAGCTACTATTCGATTTCAATACTCGCCAAAACTCAGTTAATACGTCATCTAGCCATGCTAAGTATTCTGCTTCATTTACCCACTGATTATCCCATGCACAAGATTTAATCCGAAAATAAGGGGGACCAGTCACTATCAAATCAATACCAATTCTCTGGTAATGCTTCAGTACAACTAATGCATCATTATTATATAACTGTATCTATATCCTTTATTTAGGTAACAAAAAAGCCAGAAGTTATCAAACTTCTGACTTGTATTTATATTTAACATAAAAGAGTGCAAAAACAGGTGATAATTTATAACTCTTTTATTAGATATGTTTTTCCGTTTTAGAACCATCACTATATATTTCAGAAATCATGATATCCCCGCCATTTACAGAATATTTCACAATACTATCTAAAGGATCGTCTCTCCATCGACCCGTGCTATCTGCATTGTTTGATGCCCAAATGACCTTTTTGCCATTTAGTTTACATTTAATAGCCCAGCGACTGTTATCAACTGAACGAATGTAATGAACATAAGCAATACCGTTTTCAATAGCGTCTAATTGTATAATCTTATGATCTCGACCAAACATAGTTGCCGCAGACGCTTTACAGACTTGCCCTACATCGACATTTTGTGCAAACACAGAAGAACTAAACAGTAGTGATAATAATAATATTTTTTTCACAAGCCCAATCTCTAACTTAAGATAAGTAATTATGTATATCGTCAATTAATCGAAAGACTTTATCTTAAATTTTTATTTATAAAATAATTATTCAATCTTATCTTTATCTACGGCTCATCAAATATAAATTCATCTTTTATGCAAGAAAAATGTAAACCGATATCTTTAATGATTAAGTCAGCAGCTTCTGTCCAGCCCATGTGGCGTAACATTATATATCGCTACTATTTTTAGCCATTTGTTTAATAAGCTATATTTACTCTTTTCACACTCAAAAGATCATGAATATGCCTTTTTATAACTAGTTGATTAACATAATACTTTTATTGGTTTTGATAACCACATATTAGAACTGTAAACATGATTTAGTGAGTATTCGAAACATTAGCTGTGGAAATGGAAATAAGTTCTGAGTTAAGGGATATGGTACAAAACCACAAAAGATCAGGCGTTTCTCAAAAGCATTATGACAGATATGATTATTTAAGAGAAAAACGGGAAACTCTTGATATATGGTGTGAGAAGCTATCATCATTAAAAAAAAAGTAATGTTTATATATCGCTAGCATAGCCAAAACTATAAGCTATATTATATATAGCTTCTTTAATCTAAGGATTTATGTATATGAAAAGGATTCTGTTTATATTGGGATTATTGATTGGTGGATTTGGAGTTCTTTTATATCAATGGGTTAAACCAGTAGATAATGATCCATATTTTTTCTTGTCACCTAAAATAGCCGAAGGGCACCCTATTAATATACCTATAAAACTGTATAAAAAAGGGGACTCTATTAACTTTGTTTTTTGGAAAACTCCAATTCCTTCACCTAAGTTATTATATTTATTCCCTGTATCACCTCCGTCATCCCATATCATATTAAATGTTGAACAAGATAAAAACACCAAGTTAAATTTCTACCCAACAGAGATATTCACTCATAATGGTCCAATAAAAAATATTGGAGATTCTGAAATATTCAGAGTGAAATTATATAAAGTAAATAGTGATATGTCTGAATACTTAATTTCTGACTCTATACATAGAAACAATATTGTTCGTAGTAGTGATGCATTTACTATTACTCCAGTTCCATCTGAATATGGTCAATATAGATTAGAAGTCACTGTTCTGGGTGATTGGCCTGAATTAGAAATAAATGGGTTAAGTTATTTTATTACTATAAAAACCTATGTTAATAACTAACCTTTTTACCAGGATACATAATTTAAAGGATAAGAAAAAATTCTATGTCTAAATTAAGACCGAATATTTTTGGTAAGGCTATGGCCATAAATGGTGATAAAACAACAACGGGTGCTACTTGTAGTGCTACCATTCAAAATGTAAGTTGTCATCAAAAAATGGCGCTTAGAGTAGGAGATCCTACCACTATTTGTCCTAAATGTGGGCAAGCTGGAAAAATTATTACAGGCGAAAATAGAATCAATAATCATGGAAAAGTACAGGCTGTCGAAGGTTCTATAGTGCAATGTGGATGTCCTTTCGGTTCAAATATTGTTATTGCGTCAACCAACCATACTAGTGCTAGTGCTGTAAATGCAACACCCCCTGAAGAATCTTCTTACAAAAATAATATCAGTCAAGGAAATCAATCATATGCCACACCAATTATAGATATCGCTGAGCATAAATATACAGTTACTATTTACACTGCTTATCCTGGAACACCAATGTCTGACGATAACGGCTCTCCTAGATTTGAGGGGTTTAATGGCTCAATAAGAAAAACATCCTCTGCAGGTCATATGTGGTTACAAATAAAAGAATATAATAAATATAATAAAATTATAGGTGATCATTCTTATGGATTTGCACCTATAAATACAGGGATTAAAGGAGATGGCATAGTAACAAAAACAGATACCATTCATTATGAAAATCCATATTACAATCGAACAATTGAAGTCACAAAACAACAATATAATAAGATATTTGAATTTGGTGAGATGGCAGTTAATAAATCAGAAACCTACTTCAATTTATATTATAACGGTATAACAAATAGCTGTATCGATTTCACATGGAAAGCATTACGCCATGCCGGAATTACACCAAACGTAAATTTATATGATAGTGCTCAATTAAGCAATATAAATGGAAATATAAAAATACTTGAAAAACAACAGGGTAAATATGATGGTGACTTGAAGGTTATTGATAATATACCTCATATAAAATCCATCACGTCACCGTTCCCTGATAGTAATTTAAATACTGAAAAATATAATAAGATACCCGAAAGAGCTCTCTTGCAATGGTTCCTATCTAAAAATAATGATGAAAACGATGATAAAAACATAGATCTCGTGAAAAGGTAGTATAGTAAATATTACTGTAGATAAACCACTCTATGCTAAACGGGTGAAATAGTTAATCAGTACAGTCCTTTTAACAACATCACAATTAATCCTCTTCTTTTTGCCTGCGCTCCTCTTCCTCTTTCTGCGCTTCTTCCATTTCACGCATTCTCACGTTATAGATTGATTGCGCTGGCATCTGTACACGCACGGAAATAAAACGACCATCAGGGATATCAATTGGGTCGCCGTCGTTGTAACCGTCAATATCATTACGGGCGAACTCAGGTGCGTTAGGGTGAGTACGGTGATACGTTTTAACGAGAATAGAACCGTCTTTGTTGATTTTAGAATTAACCCATATCAGTGGCTGTTTATTGACATCGAGTGGTATTTCAATACCGCCATCAACACCGCCCCATCCTGCGTCTGAGTTAAAACCAAGTACAAGTACTGAATGTTTCTAAAGGAATGGGCTTTAACAATAAGCCATTTTCAAGAGGATAATCTTCAGGCCTAAAAGACGAACGTCTACAAGAAAACATTGCCTCATAAAAATCGGCTGATTTTTGCTTGGTTAATTCGTTAAAACCAATAAAAGGAAACTCCTGTCCGTGATAATCCCAATAATCATCCGCTTCTTTGCCAAAACGGAATAATAACTCCTCACCTGTCGGCCACACCCAACGCAATTCAGATGCCGAAGCAAGAAAGCGAGCACCATCTTTAAATAGCCGGTACATACGTTTGGATTGCGTAATGATGTCTGCAAGGTTTTTGTATTCCGTATCAAATATAACGCCTCGCCAGAATGAGCCATAACCAACGCCGACATTGCGCCTAAATCTCGCTAATTGGGCAGCTGTTTTACCGGGTCCTCGTGTTCCTTCATATAAAATTTCATTACATGGGCAACTTAGTGATAAGGATTGAGAGCCGGGTAAAGGCTTCCAGATTACGTTGTAATTCATCCACCTAGTACCTCACCTTGTTGCTGTTGTGCAGCCTTTTCCCAGTCATCCACATTGTCACAAGATGGAACGGGCATAATGTTGTGTGTGGCTTCGACCTTCTGCTCAATTTGTTCTTTGAACGCCTGAACTTTGACGTGTTTACCTAGTAACTCAAGATTTTTCACTTTGTCAGGCCATTTGATTTTCTTGAGAATGGTTTCTTCAATGCTTTCATCGTAATCACGAATTGTCGTGGAAATATCAAGTCCAGATAATGTTTTGCGCCATGTTTTAGGCCATTCACTAACTGGCTTAAGCTTTCCGTCATCCCGAAGAATGTCCAATACATCCATTTGGTCAATTTCAACTAAACGCTTGAGTACATAATCAGCATCTATCTGAAGGCGATCACCTCTTTTCTTCAATAGTTCAGATGTTCTTAACTGTATATCAGGTTTTGACAGGTTTTCTGATGCAGTGCGGTTTGCAGTTTTCTCGCTGTACCCCGCACGAATAGCCGCTTGTGTAGCGTTTAAATCGATGAGGTACTCGCGACAAAACATTTCTTGTTTATCGGTGAGTGCCATTAATTTTTCTCTTGGAGTTATTGATTATGAAAGATAAAGATCCGATGTTTGCAAACAAACAAATGAAAGTTAAATCATTATTATTTGTTATTGGATGTATTGGTTATTTAATATCCCTTATATATTCCATATATTTATTTCATCATGATAGCTTTGAATTATCTGCAGCATATGGAATTTCAGCATTTATTTTTATTCAAGCCGCTCTCACCAACTTTGAGCGAGATACAGTTAATTACTATCTATGTAGATTTATATTGCAAGTTATGCCCGCAATTCTGGGACTTGTCATTGTTTACCATAAAATAAAATTTGGATATTGAAATACAACTTACTAATACTAATCACAGTGCCTCCAATTGATTTATTCCACCCAATAAAAAACCTCGCTTGGCGAGGTAATAGTGTTCTTCATGTGGTTGGTAATCAGGGAGGGATTCGAACCCTCGTCCGACGCAGTATTGGTCACGGCCACCACTGTTCAGTATAGGCGTGTCACGCTTTGTCCCGTCGGGAGTTTCCTCCAGCCATCTCGCGCACCTGATTATTTCAGTAGTATATAATAAAAAAGGCCACTAGGGCCTATTCATCGTTAAATGTTAATTAAATCAGTTGGCTCAGTTTTGAACAGTGTAATATTTACTACTTCTCATGTCCTACTCACTTCCCACCACCGACTAATTCAAAGCCAATTTGACCAAGTCCTTTTATAAATGCCTCAGCTTTTTCAATCATTGGAAGATCATCTCTACGCTTTCTTAGTCTAAATCCTGCATCTGATGAGTCATCATCGGATACCTTTCTTGCTTGAGAGATAATATCTTGAAGCTGTCGGATCGTGTACCCTGAAACAATCACAGGCATCTTGGATTCTTTGTCTGCTAAATCTAATAACCATTTTCGTAATGCCTTCGCAATTTTGGTATCAGCTAACATACCAAGCAAATGAGCACCTCTTGATGAGAAAATACGAGTTCTATTATGTTGTATCACATTGTTTTTATTGCGAGAGGTCACGGTGACCACTAGGGTCATATCTTGACTAAACTCATCTTTATTTCGATTGTAGAGCCTGTTTACTGATTTTTCATCGGCATACTCCAAAAGTTCTGCCATGTGTTTACTCTTAAACCAGATCCTCCCGTCTCCATTATCAAATGGAGTAATTTCGTTACCTTTGAAAACTAATGATTTGCTCATGGTGTAAATCCTTATAGAAAAGCGAACCGGTTCACCAGAAATAACCGCCCCACAGAAAACACCATTAACGGTTTTTCTCAGGTTCGACTTTCTGTAAGGTTCTGTGAGTGTTTTTATTGCGCGGTGAATGCGCGATGAAATGCGTAGAGTTCGCAGCTTAGCGATACACTGCTAAGCCACTTCTAGTCTGTTCCTAGCAGTCAAGATGGAATCACCCCCTATTGGCGGAATTGCATCCATAAAAAAGCCTCGCTATTGCGAGGCTATATGGTATTTAGACTGGATTATTACTTAGTTGGAGTGATATCGATTAATTCGCCTTTTTCACCGACTTTATAGGTTTTTCCTGCAAAAAAATCAATATTACAATGATACATTTGTACAATACGACTCACCTCATTATCTTCAGAAGATAACCAAGTTTTTTCGTCAAAATATGCTGTAATAATTACGCTATTGTCCTCTTCCTGAAGATAGAACACTTCTATTTCGGCACCTGGTTTAGTAAAAATAACCGCTTCACCACTTGTATGGATCTTTGTATTTTCACCTAAATCAATAAACACTCCGCCATCAGCAATAATTTTTGAGTCTTTCCCATAATTGATCACCGACTTATCAGAAAATGACTCAGTCTCAAAAATATTACTATTACCGGCTAAAATAGAATTAGTTCCTTTAAAACCAACGATCTGATTATCATCACCTGTAGATAATAGTATTGCTTTTTCTAAATGATCAGGCGAAGAAATCCGTGATTCATTACCAGTAATAACAGCACAAACTTTTCCAAAATTATATTTTGCGGATAAATTATCACTATTACTTATAGAGCACTCATTATAATCAATATCACTTCTATCACCTGTTGCAAAAGAATGTGAGTTCTTACCAGCACTAATTTTTACATCATTACCAGTAGAAATAAAAAATGAATTATCTCCATGCAAGGTATCTGAATCACCAACATGATCTTCTTTAAAATGTCCGTTATCACCACTGTAATTATCAACTAACTCCACTTCATTGCCTGTGCTAATAATCGTTGCCTGTGTGCCTTTACAGTAAATTTTTTGATTATTCTTTGTAAATACAGCTTCCTTATTAGTGCCAGATAAAATAGTGTATTCATCTTTATAAGAATTTTGTGTATCAGTCATATTATATCTCCTAGATTTATAATTAAGTTCCGTCTTAATTGACTGTATAAATATACAGTAATTATTCTTTATAAATCTAAGAATCCTCTCAATAGGGAGAGTTATTTTTAGTTGATACACTCCTGCCTAATATAATCCTGCAACCCTTTAATCACTTGCTCTGACTCTGCAATTCGCTCTCTGAGTAACCAATAATTTCGGATAGCGGTGTCAGTAGGTCGGGCGGTGGTTGCATAAGCCAAGCTGGTGGCGGAAGTGGTTGTGCTTTTGGGACACTCTGCTTTGATGTACACCCGCTCAGGATGACGCTCACTAATATCACGCAAGCGACTAATTTCTTTCTTAGCATTCGCTAACTCCTGCGTATATTGAATATCCAGTTGGTTTAATCGCATTATGCGTGCTTGATAATCAGTATTAATAGACTTCTGTTCTTCGAGAGCCACAGTTAGTTTTTTGTTGGTATCTGTCAGTGTGGTAATTCTGTTAGCTTGCCAATTAATCACCCAATAGCTACCCACAATAATGCCCACCATCGCAATGACGGCATAGAGTTTTCCATATTTCATGATTAGTACCGATGATATGAGAGTGCAATCTGACAGCGTTTTTCTAAACTAACGTGATCTTTAGTACATGTGTTATCAATCAAGAGATAAATACCACCAACGACAGTGATGAATAATATGAGGATAAAGCTGATAATGATGATTAAAGGTTTCCATGACATAGTGCTGACTCCGCCTCTCGACGACTGACAAGCCCTCGCCAAACCTTTCCGCCTGCATATACCCAACGTTTCATTTCTTCACAGGCACCCGCTCTATCACCCGCATTTAGTTTCTTAAGTAATGTTGAGCGAGCAAATGCGGTTGTACCCACATTAAAAGCAAAGGAATATAAAGCGGCTTTGGTGTGGTCATCGAGTGGTACTTTGATTAATACATCGACTTGCCGTTGTGTCTTAATAAAATCGTTTTGTAATAATGCATCACATTCTTGTTGTGTGTATCTCTTACCTTGAATAATGTCTTTGCCTGTATGCCCATAACAAACCGTCAAAACACCTGCCACATCACGATAAGGTTCATAACGCACACCTTCAAAATGGGCTATTACTACTAACGCGATTGCTGTGGCTCCCGCAGTTGTTAGCGCCGCTATTTTCTGTTTGAGAGACATTAAATATCCTTTGGCGCTTTCACCATTAATTCAGCAAGCCTTTTTAGGGTTTCAGTTGGGTTTTGTGGGTCAACATGACGAACAAGCTCTTCAAATAATTGAGTGCGTTTTCGTTGCTCTCGACGAGTCATAAAATAAGTGGCTAAACCTAAAACCATGCTAAACGCCATCCCGATAACAAATCCCCATTCATATAACGAAAGACTGGCAAAAAATGCCGTTAAGCCTGCGGTTCCGTAAGTAACATTGGTTAATTTATCCATACGCATAGTCACCCTCAGAGGAGTGTCCGTTGATGATTAGTGTGAGAGTTAAAAATGAAACGATAAAAAATTAGGCGGGTATTGATACTTTAAGTACCTTTAATAAACCTTCAGGCAACTGCTCTTCAAGTGACGCATTAGAAACAATCACAAGGCCGTACATGGATATCCATGTATTCGTTTGTTGTAAGTGTCCCTGAATAAATTGCTTCGCTTTCTCTAACAAATAAACACAACTCTCTTGCGTGTTTTTGCGCCAATAAGATTCAATCGCCACCAGCAATGGGTCACCTGCATCATTAATCTTTTGTGTGCCGATTCGATATTGCTTTTTACCTGTGGGAGATGTCGTGCAAATTAGTTGTGTGAGTTGTTGAGTTTCACTATCAGCCGTATGGATATTCGCCGTTAAAATGACGGAGGTATTCTTTTCACTGTCTGTTTCTGAGGCATAGTGAAGACTAAACTGTAATTCGCTTATCTCTTTTGACATAACATTTACCGATTTATTTAGTTAATAAGGTGCCGACTCACAACTCTTGTGAGAACGGTATAAGTGGGTGTTGATTCTGTGGTCGACGTAGATGAAAAGGCTACAAAGTAACCTTATTTAATTTAGGGTTGAATATATTAATGAGAATAATTATCATTACATACGTATCAAATTGACAGGTTTGATACGAATTAGTACGACATGACTTACATTGCTTCTTGCGTTTATTTTATATGCCGATATGACTCCTAGCGTATCGGCATTTTTTTATTTT